>CANQXT010000038.1 GCA_947627915.1 uncultured Bacilli bacterium | reverse complement strand
AAAGATAGTGAAACATTACCTGGAAGAGGATATGTATTAAATACAGAATTAACAGAATGTTTAGATATAGAAGGAAAAGAAATAGAAAATATAAAATTGGATAGTAATGGAGAGAATATAACCATAACAGGAAGATATACAAGTTATTGTACAGTATATTATTATTTACCAGAAAATAGAGAATACGATTATACAGGAGATTATCAAGTATTTATAGCTCCAAAAGAAGGTAACTATAAAATAGAATTATGGGGTGCTAGTGGAGGAGATTTTTTGCCATATTATGGTGGAAGAGGAGCCTATACAAAAGGAACAATAGAATTAGAAAAGAATGATAAATTATATTTATTTGTTGGTAGTGATGGAAGTGATAGATATGCTGGTGGTTATAATGGTGGAGGGATTTCTGACACTTTTCAATATCGTTATGGAGCTTTTGGAGGTGGAGCAACTGATATAAGGCTCGATATTTCAAGTACTGGTAATTGGGATGATTTTGATTCTTTAAAATCCAGAATAATGGTAGCAGCCGGTGGTGGAGGAGCGAATAATCGAAACGATTGTGACAAAACTTCAATTTATGGTGCTGGCAATGGTGGTTATGGCGGTGCATTAATTGGTGGTGATGGACAGAGTGTAGATTATTTGGAAAGAGATGGTATTTTATCGTATGGTGCACACGCATATGGTACAGGTGGCACTCAAACTAATGGTGGTATTAGGATAGTACTTGATTCTAATAAAGAACTTATTGAAGGTGATTACTCATATGCAACCGGTTATTTTGGCTTTTGCTCAAATATTGGTGTTCAATCTGGTGCAGGTAATGGTTATTATTGTGGTGGATCTTCACATCATGGTGGAGGTGGAGGTGGATCATCATATATTTCAGGATATACAGGTTGTGTAGCAATAAGTGAAGAATCAACTGAAGATAATGTACAACCAAAAGATGGATGTACAGATGGAACTCAAGAGATTACATGTTCATATCATTTTAGTAATAAAGTATTTACTAGCACTGAAATGAAGTCTGGAAACGAAGAAATGCCAACCCATAATGGTAATGGAAATATGACAGGTAATACTGGAAATGGTTATGCTAAAATAACATTTATCGAATAGTTTAATAATAAATTAACTCGTCAACGAAGACGATATAAAATAGAAACTTAACCCTGAAAGAGAATAATTCTCTTTCTTTTTGAATTTATGTAGAAAATTCAGTTATGTAGAATTCTACATAATTGAATGTATAAATTATTTTGCAAAAATTAAGTCAAAATATTGTACAAAAATATAACTCTCACCAACATTTTAATTTTTAAAACTTGACACCGGGGGGGGTATTATATAATTATCTTATAAAATAGAGAGAAACAAAATAGATAAAAGTTATCAACATAAAAGAAAGGGTTAAGAATGAAGAAGATAATTATAGGAGTGCTAGTAATAATAGAAATATTTTCTTTGTATATGATGTATCAATCAAATGAAAATAAAAATTTAAATGAAGTAAATATAAAAGATAATAAAATAAATAAAAATACTTTTGCCATATATTGGGATGAAAAAGGAACTGGAACATATACAGAATATACAAAAGAAACATGGCCTGGTGATGGTTATATGATAAATTTCGAAAAAACAGAGTGTATGAGTGAAAGAGGAGATAAATTAAATACCAATATATTAGATTTTATGGTAGGAAATAATAACTTAACAATAACAAGTAAAAATACAGCATATTGTAAAATATATTTTAGTAAATGTAATGGAGCAATAGGAACAGTATTAGAAGATAAAAATCAAGTAACAAATTGTCCAGTAGGAGGAATGTATCGATATCAAGAAACTGATGAAGTAAATAATTGGATATGCTTTGGTACAACAGATAAAGAAGAATGTACAAGTGAATCTGGAATAGACAAATATATGTATCGAATAATAGGAGTAACACCTGAAGGAGAATTAGCATTAATAAAAGAAACTGGAGTTCAAGAAAATAATATAAGAATTTTTCAATGGAATGATAAATATAACAATACAGAAGAAGAATGTGGAAAAGATGGCTCTTTATGTACATGGCCTGATTCAACATTATTTAAAAGATTAAATGGGTTTGGAGGTACAGAAATTGGAACATATGGCGATAGCAATATTTTTATTGGTAACAGTTACTATGAGTATTTGAATAATGATAGTAAGTGGTTAAGTAAAATAAGCAATCATACTTGGAAATATGGTGATACAATAGATAATGGTAATTATAATGGAGACAATGCATATGCAATAGTGAATAAATTTTCAAATATTATACAAGCCCAAATAGGATTACTATATATTCATGATTATTATTATGCTTATCCAGGTGGAAATCCAGGAAATAAAGATATAGCAAAAACTTCATGGATACACATAACTAAAGATGGGAATATATTATCTAGAGAGTGGCTAATAAATAGAAAATTTTATTCTTCTCAAGTTAGTGCATATGGAGTGTATATAGATGGAGAAATTAATCATGTTGATGTTTCAAACTATAGTTATTTCTACACTGGTGTACGTCCAGTTTTCTATCTAAATTCTAATATCAAAATATCAAATACTGAAGGTAGTAAAGATGATCCATTTATTATAAATTAACTCGTCAACGAAGACGATATAAAATAGAAACTTAACCCTGAAAGAGAATTATTCTCTTTCTTTTTGAATTTATGTAGAATTCTACATAATTTAATGTATAAATTATTTTGCAAAAATTAAGTTAAATTATTGTACAAAAATTAACTATTACCAACATTTTAATTTTCAAAACTTGACACCGGGGGGGGTATTATATAATTATCTTATAAAATAGAGAGAAACAAAATAGATAAAAGATATCAACATAAAAGAAAGGGTTAAGAATGAAGAAGATAATTATAGGAGTACTAGTAATAATTGAAATATTTTCTTTGTATATGATGTATCAAATAAATAATAGTAAATCTTTAAATGAAGTAAATATAAAAAATAATAAAATAAATAAAGATGTCTTTGCAGTATATTGGGATGAGAATGGTACAGGAGAATATAAAGAATATAAAGAAACTAATTGGCCAGAGAAAGGATATACATTAGATTTATCTAAAACAGAATGTATGAATGAAAAAGGAGATAAACTAGAAGATCCAGAAATAACTTATAATCATGGAACAATAACATTAAGTAATACTGAAACAACATATTGTATATTGTATTTTGAAAAATTAAAAGCAAACATTTTAATATATGATAATCAAATAAAAAATAGAACAAATTGTACAGATATACAATGTGCAATAGATGAATTATATAAAGCAAGTTATTAATGAGGAAGATAGATATGAAGAAGATAATAAAAGAAAACTATCCAATATTGATTGGAATATTAATAGGAATAATATCAATAAGTGGAGTATATGCAGCAAGTACAATGATAGAAAGTGATGAAGTAACATATGATAATACAACAAGTCATGGAGAATATACTAATGTACAAGATTCAATAGATGAATTGTTTGAGATAAATAAAATACATAAAGACGAATGGAAAGAAGAAGAATTAAACGGAAATGATCCTGTACTAAAAGGAGATTTGATACCAGTAGTAATAGAAGCCAATGGAGATGTGTATTATGCTAATAAACATAGTGAATGGTACAACTATAGTGAGAAAAGATGGGCAAATGCTGTAATATTAAAAACAGAGAAAAAGGGTTCTTATTCAGAAGGACAAAAGATAAAAGAAGAAGATATAAATGGTTATTTTGTATGGATACCAAGATATAAATATCAAGTATGGCATGCAACAAGTGAAGACAATGTAATAGATGGAACTACATTAACAAATGACAAATATGATAATTCAACAACCCAAGCATTAGGACAAGCAAGATTAATCAATATCGAGTTTGAAAGTAAAGACACTACTCCAACTAGAGCAACCGAAACAACAAAAAATGGAGATTGGATAACCCATCCAGCATTTACATTAGGAAGTAAAGAGTTAAGTGGGATATGGGTAGGAAAATTTGAAACAGGTGGAGATGCAGATAATGTAATAGTAAAACCAAATGTTGTCTCATGGCGAAATGCAACAGTAAAAACATTCTTTGATGCTGGAAAAGAATATGAAAGTGAATTAAATAGTCATATGATGAAAAATACAGAATGGGGAGCAGTAGCATACCTATCCCATTCTAAATATGGCATAGGAAATGAGATAAGAATAAATAATAATTCAGAACATAAAACCGGATATAGCGCTGCGGCAAATACTGATCAAAGTAGTTATGAAGGAGACTATGGAAATACAAATGATAAAACACAACCATATAATACTTCAACAGGATATTTAGCAAGTACAACAGGAAATATAAGTGGAATATATGATATGTCTGGTGGAGCCCATGAATATATGGCAGCTTGTATCGAAAATACTCCAGGAGAATATAGCGGTTTTTCTACAGAAGACTTAAAATCTGAAATGGAAAAAGGCTATATAGATAAGTATTCTAATGAAGGTTCATGGAAATCATTTAATAACAGAATCTTAGGAGATGCCACTGGAGAAATGGGTCCATTTTATCGTTATTATGATAAAGATGGAATTTTACGGGCTCATAATGCATGGTATGCTGACAGTTCGTCCTTCGTTGATTCTCCTCACCCGTGGTTCTGTCGAGGAGGTGCTTACGACTATGGAGTCTTGGCTAGTCAGTTCTACTTCCCTGGATACACCGGTGGTGCTGACGTCTACATTGGTTTCCGTCTCGTTCTTTTACCAGAAAATAATTCATAAGTTACTTAAAGAAAGGTCTAAAGAAACGTAGTTAAGTTAAAAAGGTCTAGTTAAGTTAAAAAGTTCTAAATACTAATAGAAAGAAGAATATATAGATGAAGAAAAAAACAAAGAATAAAATAAAACTATTAATAGGAATACTAATAGGATTAATATTATCAGTAAGTGGAGTATATGCTACAAGTTCAATGATAGAAAGTGAAGAAGTAACTTATGATAATAAAACAAGTCACGAAACAACAAATAATGTTCAAGAAGCTATAGATGAGTTATATGAAAGAAGTGGATTACATAAAGATGAATGGAAAGAAGAAAATTTAAACGGAAATGATCCAGTAATAACTGGAGACTTAATACCAGTAGTAATAAAATCAAATGGAGATGTGTATTATGCTAATAAACATAGTGAATGGTATAACTATAGTGAGAAAAGATGGGCTAATGCTGTAATATTAAAAAACGATAAAAAAAGTTCTTATTCAGAAGGACAAAAAATAAATGAAAATGATATAAATGGATATTTTGTCTGGATACCAAGATATAGATATCAAGTATGGCATGCAACAAGTGAAGATGGAGCAAAAGATGGAAGTAAATTAACCAATAATGATTATACTACCTCAACAACCCAAGCATTAGGCCAAGCAAGATTAATCAATATCGAGTTTGAAAGTAAAGATACTAATAAAAGTACTAATGTAACAAAAGATGGAGACTGGTTAACCCATCCAGCATTTACATTAGGAAATAAAGAATTAAGTGGAATATGGGTAGGAAAGTTTGAAACAGGAGGAACATCAGCAGACAATATAGTAGTAAAGCCTAATGTAACCTCATGGCGAAATGCAAATGTAAAAACTTTCTTTGATGCTGGAAAAGGATATGCAAGAGAGACATTAGATAGTCATATGATGAAGAATACCGAATGGGGAGCAATAGCATATTTATCCCATTCGAAATATGGAATAGGAACAGAAGTAAGAATAAATAATAATTCAGAATATAAAACAGGATATAGCGCTGCAGCAAATACAGATCAAAGTAGTTATACAGGAGAAGTTGGTAAGAGTGATGAAGCAGATAAAACTCAACCATATAATACTCCAACAGGATATTTAGCAAGTACAACTGGAAATATATCAGGTGTATATGATATGTCTGGTGGAGCATGGGAATATATGGCTGCTTGTATAGAAGAAAATACAGGACAAAGCGGTTTTAATAAAACAGAATTAAAAGAAGAAATGGATAAAGGTTATATAGATAAATATCCAAGTGATAGTGCTACAACAACATATAGTAAAAGAATCTTAGGAGATGCCACTGGAGAAATGGGACCATTTTATAGTTATCATGATAAAGGCAATGTTAATCGTTATCATAATGCATGGTACGCTGACCTTTCGGACTTCGTTTACAATATCCACCCGTGGTTCGTCCGAGGAGGCTATTACATCTCTGGAGTCTTGGCGGGTCAATTCCTCTTCACTAGGAACATTGGTAAAAATTACGACACCATTGGGTTTCGCCTCGTTCTTTCTCCAACTATTTAACTCGTCAACGAAGACGTTAAAATAGTAAAACTTAACCCTGAAAGAGAATAATTCTCTTTCTTTTGAATGTATAAATTATTTTGCAATTTCTAAGTTAAATTATTTTGCAAATCTATAGGTTTTCCCCAACATTTTAATTTCCAAAACTTGACACCGGGGGGGGTATTATATAATTATCTTATAAAATAGAGAAAAGCAAAATAAATAAAAGTTATCAACATTTAAGAAAGGGTTAAGAATGAAGAAGATAATTATAGGAGTACTAGTAATAATAGAAATATTTTCTTTATGTATGATGTATCAAAGTAATGAAAACAAAAAATTAAATGAAGTAAATATAAAAGATAATAAAATAGATAAAAATACTTTTGCAATATACTGGGATGAAAATGGAACTAGAGAATATACTAAATATACTGAAGAATTATTGCCTAGTGAAGGTTATCATTTAAATTATTATAAGTCAGAATGTTTAGATGTTGAAGGCAATAAAATAGCAAATACAATAAATTATAATAATGGAAATATAACATTAAATAGTAAATATACTAGTTATTGTACTTTATATTATGATATGGAAACATATTTTGAAGATTTAAGTGGTAATAATAGAAGTATGTCTTTAAATAAAGATGATGTTACAATGACTGATGAAGGTATAAGTATAGATGCAGATGAGATAGAAACAAATATTTCGCCACAAGAATTAAGTATTACATTTACAATTGTAACTAGATTTAAAATAAATGATTCTTTGGATGTTTCTAGTTCTGAATCATCATATCATACTATTTTTGGAAGTGGTGCTTGCGGTGATAATTCTCTTGAAAATTGTCATAATCTTATTACAAGACATTACAATAATATAATTGAACCTTATACCGAATTTGGTTATGGACAAAGTCATACTACTTGTTTTGGAAATAATATAGGAAAAAATGTATTTTATACAATTACAGTAGTTTATGATAATGGAACAATGAAATATTATAATAATGGTAATTTAGAAAAAACAGAAATTATGTCGGAAGAGCGAGTAATTTCAACGGATAATTATAATTTATTTGCTTTAAATACTTTTTCTGATTTTCTAGTATTTGATAGAGTACTAACAGATGAAGAAATAAAAGATAATTTTTCTAATACAATTGATTTTAATAATATTAATAAACAAGATTTAGTATTATTTTATAAATTTGTTTAAAAAATAGTTTTAGTGCTTATGAGATAGCACTTTTATTATGAGTAAAAATATATTAAAATAAATATATGAGGTATATATGAATTATGAAGAAATAAATAAAAATATGCAAATAAAAAATTTAAGTAAATATGCTTGTCCCTATGATAAAGGAATAAGATTAGTTAAGGAAGAAGAAGATTATCGTCCTACTTTTTATCGTGATATTGATAGAATTATTTATTCTATTGCTTACACAAGATATATAAATAAAACCCAAGTATTTTCTAATAAGAAAAATGATCATTTAAGTAAAAGAATGACTCATGTTCAATTTGTAAGTAAAATTGCTAGAACTATAGGTAGAGCATTAAATTTAAATGAAGATTTAATCGAAGCTGCATCTTTAGGTCATGATTTAGGTCATACACCCTTTGGTCATGTTGGCGAATCTATTTTAAACGAAATAAGTTTAAAACATAATACTGGTTTTTTCAATCACAATATTCAAAGTGTTAGACTTTTAATGGAAGTAGAAAACTATGGTAAGGGTTATAACTTAACTATTCCTGTTTTAGATGCTATTATGTGTCATAATGGTGAACGTTTAGAACAAATATATGAACCTAGGGAAAAAAGTATTCAAGATTTCTTAGATGAATATCATAATTCTTATTTTGATAAAAAAATCAATAATAATTTAAAACCAATGACTTTAGAAGGTTGTGTTTTAAGAATAAGTGATTTAATTGCCTATTTAGGAAAAGATATTGAAGATGCTATTAGATTAAAAATAATTAATGTATCTGATATACCTATGGATATTAAAAATGTACTAGGTGATACTAATAGTAAAATAGTTAATACAATATCTAAAGATATTATTCAAAATAGTCTTAATCATAATTATATTAAATTAAGTAAAGAAATATATGATGCTATGAATAAATTATTAAAATTTAATTATGAATATATATATAATAATGCTTTATCTAAAGAAGAAAAAGAAGAATTAAAAAAAATATTTAATTGTTTATTTAATAAATATTTAGAAGATTTAGAAAATGATAATCAAGATTCTATAATATATACAAGTTATTTAAGTAAAATGAATGAAGAATATAAAAAGAATAGTAATGAAAGAATAGTTATAGATTATATAGCAGGTATGACTGATGAATATATGTTAAGACAATATAAAGAATTAAACGCTCATAAATAATAATAAATGTGCTATAATAAAATTAGAGGTGTCATATGGAATACAGAAAGTTTGGTTGCGATTCATATAATATTTATACTATTAAAACTGATAAATTTAAAACTATCAGAATGGAAATAATATTTAGTAGAGAAGTAGATAAAAAAGAAATGCCTATTTTTACTTTTTTAAGTGATATTATTACTGATTGTTCTAAAGAATTTCAAAGAAGAAAAGATATTACTATAAAATTAGAAGAATTATATATAACTTCTTTTTATGGTAATACAAGTAAAGTAGGTAATCTATTTACGATATCTTTTATTGTTGAGTTTATAGCACCAGCATATATAAATGAAAAAGATTATTTAAAGAATGCTGTATCTTTTCCTTTCCAAATTATTTGTAATCCTAAAGTTCAAAATAATGAATTTGATTTAACTAATTTTAATATTGTTAAAAGAAGAGTTTTAGAAAATATAGAGAGTATTAAAGAATCGTCTGAAAGATTAGCTATTATTAATGCTTTAAAAACAATGGATGATAAATCACCATCATCTTTTAGTATACTTGGTAATAAAGAAGATATTGATGATATAACACCAAGTATATTATATGAATATTATCATAAACTATTAAATACTTCTAATTGTGATATTTTCTTAATTGGGGATGCGAATATGGAAGAAATAGTTAAGATAATAAAGAGTAATTTTAAGAATAGAGTTATTAAATTAAATAAACCTAATATAGTAGTTAATAATAATATTCGTAAAAAACCAATTAGAAAAAATGAAACAAGTAATTTTATTCAAAGTACTTTAGTTATGATTTATAATATTAAAGGATTAAATAAACAAGATAAAGATATTGCTTTTCATGTTTTTAATTATTTATTAGGTTCAGGAGGTATTACTTCTAAATTATATCAAAAATTAAGAACAGATAATTCTTTATGTTATAGTGTAAGAAGTATGTATTTTAAAAATGATGAATTATTAACAATTGAAGTTTCATTAGATGATAGTAATATTTTATTAGCAGAAAAATTAATTAAGAAATGTATTAAAGAAATGGTAAATGGTGATTATAAAGAAGAAACAATTAAAGATGCCATTAATAATTTAAATTTATCTCTTAAGATGAGTAGTGATAATAATATTTTACTTTTAAGTAATTATATGTTTAATATATTTGATGATTTACCTTTAATTGAAAAGAGAAGTGAATTATTAAAGAAAGTTACTAAAGATGATTTAATTAGATGTGCTAAGAGTTTAGTTTTAAATACAATATATATTCAAAATAGGGGTGAACAAAATGAAGGAAATTAATTTAAAAGGACTTAATGAAACAATATATTATGATGAATGTGATAATGGCTTAAAAGTATATATGTGGGTTAATAAAAAAGTAAATACTTTTTATGGAACATTATCTGTTAAATATGGTTCAATCTATAATGAATTTAGTGTAGGTAATCATAAATATAAAATGCCAAGGGGATTAGCTCATTTTTTAGAACATGTAAAATTTAATGAAGATAAAGATACAACTGCTCATGATTATTTCTTTAAATTAGGTTCAGATACTAATGCTTTTACTACTTTTCATTATACTAATTATCAAGTATTTGGTAGTGATAATGTTTCGAAAAATATATGTCATTTATTAGATTTTGTCCAAAATGATTATTTTACTAAACAAATAGTTAGTAATGAAAAAGGAATTATTATTGAAGAAGCTAATATGGGAAAAGATGATCCCTATGTTGTTATGTTATTTAAACTATTAGATAACTTATTTAATAATTATGATCATAAATATGCTATTACAGGTGATAAAGATGATATTAAAGCAATTACTTTAGAAGATATCAAATTGATTTTTAAAACTTTTTATCATCCTCAAAATATGTTTCTAGTAATAACCGGTAATTTTAACCCATATGAAGTTTTAGAAGATGTAAAAGAAAATCAAAGAAAAAAAAGTTTTCCTAAATATGAAAACCCTAAAAGAATTATTAAAAAAGAAAGTAAAGAAGTTAGAAAAAAATATGAAGAAGTAAATATTAATGTAACAAGTCGAAAAATAAAAATAGGTATTAAAATACCGGCAAAAAGTATTAAAGATTTTGATTATTTACATATTAATATAATGCTTATAATTTTACTTAAAGCTAACTTTGGTAATACTAGTGATTTTCGTGATGAATTATTAGAAAAAGAATTAATAAATGGTCTTGGCTTTATGAGAGAGAAGTTAGATGATTATTATATTGTATCATTTACTATAGATAGTAAATATAAAGATGAAATAATTGACTTATTTAATCATAAATTAGATAATTTAACAATTAGTGAACAAACTTTTAACAGAATTAAAAAAGTATCATTAGTAAGTTTAATCTTAGATTATGAGGATGTTGAAACAGTTAATAGTCTTATTCAAGCAGAAATTTTAAATTATGATAAAATTATCGATAATATTAAAGAAATAGAAGAAAGTATTACTTATGAAGATATGCAAAAATTTATTAATAATCTAGATTTATCAGAAAGAAGTATTTTAATATTAAATCCTTTAGAAGATAACAAATAAAAACTACCTGACGGTAGTTTTTATTATCTATTATAGAATTCAACGATTAATTGTTCATTAACTTCTTGGTTAAGTTCGCTTCTTTCAGGAATTCTAACATATTTTCCTGTAAGTTTTTTACTATCAAATTCTAAATAAGCAGGAACAGTAATTTTTTCTTCAACTGCAGCTAAAATACCTGCATGATTTAAAGAACTTTCCTTAACAGCGATAGTATCACCAGGCATTACTCTATATGAAGGAATATCAACTTTTTTACCATTTACTAAAATATGTCCATGGTTAACAATTTGTCTTCCAGCACGACGAGTTTTAGCCATTCCTAAACGATAAACAATATTATCAAGTCTAGATTCAAGAAGCATTAATAAATTTTCACCAGCAATACCATTCATTTTTTGAGCTTTTTCAAAAGTTTTATGGAATTGTTTTTCAGTTAGTCCATACATAAATCTTAATTTTTGTTTTTCTTGTAATTGGATACCATATTCACTAGATTTCTTTTTACGATCTTTTCCATGTTGACCAGGGGCATATGGACGACGAGCTAAATCTTTACCATTTTCTAAAGTAGAGAAGCCAAGTCTTCTTGATTTTTTATAACTAGGTCCAGTATATCTTGCCATAATAAAAATTCTCCTTTCTTTTAATATTACAATACTCTTTGTTTTATTTTATTTTTATTATAGGGAGTTATTATTAATTTCACTTAGGCAGTCTAAGTTACTTTATTTTTAAAATAACACATTATAATTAAATAAAATACTGCCAAATCAATTGCATATTTATTATACTATATTTTTG
>CANQXT010000037.1 GCA_947627915.1 uncultured Bacilli bacterium | reverse complement strand
TGCAAAAAAGATGAAAAAGTTTTCAACATTTTCATCTTTTTCATTTGTCAAGGAATATTTTTACCTAAACTCAAAATATTATATTTTTGTTAATTAGTTTAACGATATTCGAAATGATATAAAATTTTGATTTGGATATTCGAAATAAGAAAAACACCATATATAATTGGATATATTCCAAATATTTTGGATTAGAAATTTTAAAAATAGTATATGTATATCTTGTAATGAAATATTTTACATCTTAGTTTTTAAAATTTTGATATTGAAATTCTTTATATGCAAGATACCACCTTCAAACAACTTATAAATATTTCTAACTTTTCTTAGCGACTAGCATTATCTTAAAATTAAAAATAAAGTCAATGGCCAATTTATTGCTTTGTTTAGCCTTGACTTTATTTTTATATTTTAAGTACAATTTTTCGCTAAAAGTTAGTTATATTTTTTCGATTTTCGAATATCATTTTCGAATATCCTCTCCAAAATTAACCGTATATTATATTTTTGACTATATTTTATGACTATATTTTTTTCAATATCATAATTTATAGTAAAAAATAGAACTCTATCAATTAAGAAAGTTCCCTTACAAAAGTATAAACTTTTTCTCTATCCAATTATATTAAAGTAATTGACTTATTAAGTCAGTGCTAAATTAATATAAATATGCTATGATTTTTTTAGGTGATGAAAATGAATCAAGAAAAAATGGGCGAATTTATAACTAAACTACGTAAAGAGAAAGGATTAACCCAAAAAGATATTGCTATTAAACTAAATATATCTGATAATTCCGTATCTAAATGGGAACGAGGAATTAACGCACCAGATATATCCTGTTTAACAATGCTTGCAGAGTTATTTAATGTTAGTGTCAATGAACTTTTAAATGGCAATTATAGTTATAAGTCGAAAGAAAAAGATTATACAAAATTAAAAAAAGTAATCGAAATTAATAATATAACGAAAAAATATGGGAAAAAGGTTGTCTTAAATAATTTAAATTTAAATGTTTATGAAGGAGAAATTGTAGGATTAATCGGCGCTAATGGCATAGGTAAAACCACATTAATAAAATGTATTTTAAATTTTTGTAAAATAAATACTGGTGAAATAAAAATTTTTAATATGGATATTAAAAAAGATTATGAAAAAGTTATGGAAAGTACTTCTGCCATTATTGAACATCCAGATTTTTATTTAAATTTATCTGGTATGGATAATATAAAAATTGTATCTTTATTAAATGGAATTAAGGATGATGAATATATTAAATATTTAATTAAAAATTTAAAATTAGAAAAAGATATCAATAAAAAAGTAAAAAGTTATTCTCTAGGAATGAAACAACGATTAGGAGTAATATGTGCTTTAATAAAAAGGCCTAAATTACTTATTTTGGATGAACCAACGAATGGTTTAGATCCTATTGGTATAAATGAATTTAGAAATATTATCCAAAATATAAATCAGAAAGAAAATACAACTATTTTAATAAGCAGTCATATCTTATCTGAAATTGAAAATATATGTGATCGAATTTTAATAATGGATAAAGGCAAAATTATTAAAGATTTTGAAATGGCAAATTTAAAACATAATCATAAAAGTTTAGAAAAAGAATTTTTAGAAGTAATAAGTAAGGGTGATTCTAATGAAAATAATTAATGTTATAAAAAGTGAATTTATTAAAAATTATAATTTAAAAAATATTTTAGTTGTCCTAGGTACATTAATATTAAGTGTAATAATACTTACAAATATTAATATTCGTGATAATAAATTAGCTACTAAAATTAATTTTAATGATTTAATAAAAGAAAGTGAAAATAATTTAGAACAAGTAAAAAATTTATCCTACCCTCCACTAAAACAAGCATATTATGAGTTTTATTATCAAAAAGAAAAAGAAATGTTAGAGCATTTAAAAAATGATATTTATCATGCAACTAAAATAACCATCCCAAATAATTGGCAATATCGTAACTATCAATATACAATATTAAATAATGAAAAATACATATATATTATTAATTTATTATTAAATGAGAGAGATAATGATTATATTAAAAAGATATTAGAAAATCCATCTAGTGATGATTTTGATGTTATTATTGCTTTATTAAAAGATTATACTAATGAAGAATTACAACAATTACAAATTGATTATCAAAAAGAAATAGATACTGTAAAAACATTTATCGATAATAACAATAATTATGAGTTATTTAAATATAATAGCTCACTACTAGAAAATACCAATCCTAAATTTCAAAAATATCTTAATTTAGTTTTGCAAAGAAAAATAAATTATGATAATAATTATAATTATGAAAATTTATTTATGTATGATAGCGAGTATTATAATTGGTATGATAGCAAAGAAATATTATCAAGCGATATGTATAAAGCATTAGATGAAAATGAATTTAATAATAGTTCTATGCATTGTACTACTACCTGCAATAGTGGTGAATCTTATTATACATTTGATGCATATAATAATGCTTATAAATTATTCACAAAAGATTTTTATGCTAAGAAAAATATTTTAGAGTATGCTCTAGAAAATAATTTACCAACAAATATTTTAAGTAATCGTACAGAGCCACATAGTTTTAATGCTAAAAATAATATTTATACAATTTCTAGTTTATCATTTATAATTATGATCTTAATAATTTTTACATCAGTTAATATTATCTCTAATGAATATAATAAAGGAACAAATAAACTATTATTTACTTCAAGTATTAAGAAATGGAAAATTCTTTTAGGTAAATTCTTATATTTAATAATTCATAGTTATATTTTATGGTTAGTTTTATTTATCATTTTATATTTCTATTCTGGTATAAGATTTGGTTTTAAAGATTTATTATATCCAGAATTAATATTTAATGGTAAGAAAGTTATAGAAATTAATTTTATTATCTATAATATAATTGAAATTATAGTTATAAATATTCCTATAATTGGTTTTATATCATTTATGTTATTAATTTCTACTCTATTTATTAATAATGTATTTACAACAATGACTTCAACATTCATAGCGTTAATTACATCTTTCATTTGGTTTATAATAATTGAATTTCATTTATATTTTTTATTAAATACTATGTTACCATATTTTAATTTATATGAAATTATTATTATTAACAAAGAAATATACCTAGGAAATAATTACTATCTTGATGCAATTAGATTTGTTAGTTCTAATCTAAGTAAAGGTATTATCATATGTTTGATTACAATAGCTATTAATTATTTATTAACAAATTATATTTTTTCAAAAAGAGAAATATAATATAAAAGACTACTTATAAAGAAAAAAGTAGTCTTTTATATATTTATTCTATATTTGAATCCAAATTTTTTTCTAAACAATGAATATATTCTATTGTAAAATTTTTAATATAATCTCTATTTCTATCAGCTTTAAATCTCCTATGCTTTCTACCATAACATTTATATTTACCGTATTTTAACATAATTTTTTTTATTTCTTCTATAGGAATTATTCCTTCATCATTGTAACTTAACAATATATATTTAAAATTAGCATTTTTAATTAATTCTTCTAAAGCTCCTGTTGCTTCTTTTTTAATACAATATTTTGATTTTTTTGTTGTTTCACATCTAACTCCAGTTTTACCTTTAATCGCGGGATTATCATATAGTGCAATTGTTTCTAGCATATGATAATTGGTATCATATTTTCTATTGTTATATGGAGGATCTAAATATAGAATATCGCCACTTATTTCTTTTATTAGTTCATTGCAATCTTTATTGTATACTACATTTTTTCTATTATTATTAGTTTTCAAAATTTCAACTGGTTCTAACACAATTTCTTTTTCGGCCGATCTTTTAAGTTTTTTTAAGAATGCTTCATAAACTGATGCGGTATTTGCTACTTTATCAGCACTCTCAATTAGACTAGTAATTAAAAAACAATATTCATTTTCATCTATTAATCTCTTCCCTTTCCATTCTTCAATACACATACGAATAGCATCTATTTTTAATGCATTAGAGTCACTAAAGTATTGTCTTTCAAATTCTTTACCTTTTGTTCCTCCTATTGAATAATTATTATATATAAATCCTTTCTTCCCTTCTAATGTATTTAAATACTTAAATATGTCTTCAATGCCTTGTTTTTTTAATTTTAGAAAAGTAATATCTGAATTGTTCTCAATAAAATGTTTGGTTGTTATATAACTATAATATTCTATATCATTAGATATTATAGTATAACCTTTTCTTTTAAAATATTTTCCTACTGCAGCAGTTCCGGAAAAAATATCACATAAAACTAAATTATTATTTTGAGGTTTAACAAAATCTTCAATAGTTTCATCTATAAAATCTAAAATAGAAAACTTAGAACCAATGTAATTCATAATAACCTCCATCATTATTTAATAATTATATCATATAAATTTAGAAAATATTGTAAAATATACCGATTTTTATTTAAATATATGTTATAATTATATCGGTGAATATATGGCAAAGAAAGAAATTAATGATTTAGATATGGTTCATTGGAAAGATTATGATGATATTATAACTGATAGTTTATGGATTATAAACAAAAGAGATAATTCAGGGACTCATAAAGGTGATTATCATGGTAATTTTATACCTCAAATTCCAAACCAACTAATAAAAAGATATACCAAAAAAGGCGAATGGATTTTAGATGCTTTCCTAGGAAGTGGAACAACTCTAATTGAATGTCAAAAACTTGGAAGAAATGGCATTGGAATTGATATAGATGAAAAAATACTAAATATTGCAAAAGAAAGAGCTACAAATGAAAAAGGAAACTCAAAGTTAGAATTTATTAAAGGTGATAGTCGTAATATAAAAATAGATAACTATTTAAAAAAATATAAAATTGATAAAGTAAATATGATTATATATCATCCCCCCTATTGGGACATTATAAAATTTAATAATTGTAAAGAAAACTTAGCTAATACTAATACACTACAAGAATTTTTAAAGGGGTTTGAAAAAGTAATTAATAATACAACTAAATATTTAGAAGACGAAAGATATTTAGCTATAGTTATCGGAGATATTTATAAAAATAGTGAATGGATACCACTTGGTTCCCATATTATACAATTAATGCTAAGAAAAAACTTTATATTAAAATCTATTGTAGTTAAAAACATAAGTGAAACAAAAGGAAAACAAAATCAAAAAGCCATTTGGCGTTATAGAGCTTTGCTTGGTGGATTTTATATATTTAATCATGAATATATTTTAATATTTAAAAAACCAAAAGAAAGGAAAAAGAAAAATGTTAAAAGACAGAATTGAAATAAAAGAAATTAATAAAATATTTGCTAACAGAGAAGAAAAATTAGAATATTTAGAATTATTATATAAAGAAAAAGATATTACATCTTCTATTCCCAAAACTAATACAGGACTTGATGAAGAAATAATTAATACTTGGAATTTTGATATTTCAAATAAAATAATTAGAAAAATGTTTGAAAAAACTGAAAAATATAGAATTGGAAAATTATCTGCTACTGCAATTAAGGAAATGATGGAAGAATGGAATAAATTATGTTTAGGAAAATTTGAATGGCCTTTTCATCCTATAGCATTTGATCAATACATACAAGACATTAATACTAACAAACGATTAACTGAAGATGAAAAAGATGAAAAAGTAAAAAAAGAAATAGTAAAATTTAGAAGAATTAAAAAAATTAATACAGCAAGAAACGATTTTATTGAGTATTTAATAGTTGATAACAACGAAAATGTTACGCCAACATTAAAGCACAATCGTGGAGTTGATTTCTATATTAATGGATACCCATTTGATCAAAAAGTAAGTAAAAGTGTCACAAACAAATTTATAAATGATTTTGGGGACAATTGGAAAGAATACGCAAAAATGCATCCAGAAATTGTTGCTGAATATTTATATAAATATCAAGATGAAGCTAGATTTGGAGCTGAATCTAGGTTATTAATTGTTTATCTTGATGATGATATAACTGAGGATGAAATATATAAGTGTGTTGTAAATACAAATTTTAAAGAACCCCAACACATAAGTTTTGAATATGAATTTTCAAATAAAACTAAAAAAATCTTTAATGTAGATTGTTA
Source organism: uncultured Bacilli bacterium (assembly GCA_947627915.1). Taxonomy (GTDB): domain Bacteria; phylum Bacillota_I; class Bacilli_A; order RF39; family UBA660; genus SIG200. Next base: position 6,431 of record CANQXT010000037.1, on the reverse strand, counting down.
TATTGTTTTACTTTCTAAATAAATGCTTTTTAAAAAAAGTTATTACTCTCAATCGTAATAACTTTTTAATTATTGAAAATTATTATACTAATTATCTTCCCATTTATATTCAATACTTCCATCTTTGTAAAATATAAATTTTTCTTTCCCTACAGTATTTAATAAATCTTCATATTGTTCTAATATATCCAAAGATATTTTAATTTTTGTATTTTCATCCAACTGATTTTTTTGTTCACGCAATTGTTTAGTTTTTTCATTTATTTTAATATATAATTCTAGTTCATTTCCAGTATTATCACAATAATCTTCAAATGCTAGTTGCATATAAAGTATTTTACTCATATTTTTTTCAAATTCTGTTTTTCTTCTCATATTATCTTCTTTTTTACTTTTACAATTATTTTATTGATTTATCACCATTTTTCTTCTTCATTAATTTCTTTGTCTCAGAAATAAAATTAGACATTAAATTTTGATAATTGCTATTCAAAATTACATCATATACTTTTTTGCCAAGTTCTGTATTCTTATATTTATTAATAATTTTTTTGATACGTTTATCCTTTGTTAAATCATAATAAGTTGAAACAAACAATATTTTTTTTAAAGTAAGTTCATCATCTATCCATTCTTCTAAAATATCTATTAAAAATAATCTTGATAAAGTATATTGGTCAACAAATTCTTCAGAATCAATTTTATTCATTAAAAGTTCATACAAAGTCTTTTGATAGTTTTCTTCCTTATACAAATTATCCCCATAACTATCTAAAAAATATAATAATCTAGATTTTGTAGATTCTAAATCAGCATTTTGTCCATGTATTTTTAAATATTTATTAATATTATTAATATAATTTAAATAAAAGGTCATCGCAATTCTTTTTTCTTCTAAAAAAATATCAATTTTATTCATTTTGCCTTCATATTCATCATACTCAATCTCATCTTTATCTTCTTCAAATTCATCTTTAAATGACTTTATTTCATTCTCTCGTTCTTCCATCAATTTACTAGTTGCCTCTGGATCAACGAGTTCTATTTCTAATGTCTCATCTGGATTTCTATACGTCCAAATTGCTTCCATCATATTATTTAATATATCATAAGCTAATGTTCCTTTATCAAAAATAGCTCTTTGATACACATCCTTTTGAATAAAGTCAATACTTTTAAAGTATAAATTATAATATTCATCATGTTCCATTAAATAATCACTTAATAACCATATTTTTTTAAAATCAATTTCATAATCCCTTAAACTAAGAATTGTTCGATGGTAATTTCTTAATTTTGCTTCTTTTAAATTAGCTAGTATATTAATTCTAAAATATATTGATTCTAATATTTTGTTTATATTTTGTTCTAACTCATCATTAGAATATATTAGATAAGCATTTTCTATTCTTTTTTCATCTTCAACTAATTTAGAAACAAATTCTTTTATTTTAGTTACACCTAAAATATCTAAACAATCAACACAATCAAATCCACTAATAAGATATCCACATATAATATAATCATCTTTATCGTTATAATGTGGTAATTTAAGGTTTTCATCTTCTAAAACTGATAAAACTATTTCATCTTTTAAATAAATTACACCATCTTTATAAGAAAAGAATTTATCATTATCATTAATAAAATTAATAAAATTTTGTTCCTCTTCTTCCCTTGTCATATTCATATTAACTAAATGAAAATAGTGTAACTTTTTTTCAAAATTCTTATCATCATATTCAGTATACTGACTAAAATATTCAAAGTGTTTTTCACAAAGTTTTAACCTATAATTATGAAGTTGTTCTATAGTTAAACTTCTTTTATTTTCATATGATAATATTACTCTAAATGCTAAATACATTATAAAATCAAAATAATTTTTCAATTCAAACCCTCCATTTTTAAATCAACTCCATAAAAAAGTATAACATAAAGCAAAAGAAAACTCCATCATATTGATGAAGTTATTCTCCATTTTTCGACCAGGATTATTTATTAGTCGCACTACCTGAAAGCGAAAACATTTGCAACACAATTTTGTGCAATATAGATTTACCAATTTTTTATGAAAATGTAAATGGTATCCAATTATTATATTCTAATTTTATTATTTTAATCTTAATTTATTAACTACCCTACAACTATTTTTGTCCAATTTTATATCTAAAGATGCAATATATTCTTGATGAGTTCCATCATCTAAATTATAACAAGTCAATATATTAAAATATTTACCTTTGGAAATTCCATATCCATTATAATAATCATCAATAACAACATCTGTTAAAGCATTATAATTTAAACTATAGATACTTTTTAAATCTTCTTCTAAATCATAATAAATACCATCTTTTTTTAATTCTATTTTATCTATACCATAGTAATACACTTGATAATTTCTATGCATTTCTTTATTATAATCCAAAACAAGTTTTATTTTATTATCATTATTTACTACTTTAGCATCAGTTATAATTTTTTCTTTAACTATATTAAATTTTTTATCAAATTTTTTAGCAGTAGAATCTTTATAATTACTATTTAAATAAGATCTAATATTGTATTTTTCTTTTCCAACTGTAACAAAACCATCATATTTACATTTTGTATATATATGATAATTATTATAATCTTTAATATAAGTCTTTTCACTATTAACACACTTAACATCATGATATATAACTATATTTTCATAGGTGTATACTCCAATTAACAATAAAGTGCCCAAAAGAATAAAAATATTAATTATTATTAATAAGATATAAAATACTTTAATAATTTTATGTTTAATATTTAAATCAATAAATATATAATTTAAAAATTTTAAAATATATTTATTATTTACAATTAAATATATTAAAAATGCTCCGGTGAAATTCAATATAATATCATCAATATCAAAACTACCAGTATTAGTTATTAGTTGCATTGTTTCTATTACTAGACAAATAATAAATATAAATATACAAAATACATGCTTTTTCTTAAATTTATCACTTATTAATGGTAAAAGAACAGCTAAAGGAGTAAGCATAAGAAAATTACCAATTATATTATATAATCCAAAAGATAATCCTAATCGATGATGCAATAATTCATTTATAGAATTAAAAGGAATTAAATTAATATTTCTAGGTATAATATTTGTACTCCAAATAATTCGTTTATTAGAAATAACAAAATTTAATAAAACCAAAAGATATGCAATTAAATAAAAATATAAATACTTTTTTCGCTCTTCCTTTTCTTGAAATAAAGAATAACAAAATATTAAGAAACATGGAAAAGCAATAATAAAAATATTTTCTAATTCTTTATATCCTGTTCCAAGTATAATATCAAGAATTAAACTCTGTAATATAAATAGTATACTAGCTATTATAAATATAATATAATTTAATTTTTTGCATTTTTTTAACATAATTTACTCCTTTAATAATATTTTTAAATACTATCACATTAAATTACTTTCAAAATAAATAATAGTGTAAACAAAAAATACCAATTATTTTTTTAAAATTTTAGTATTAGCAATTTCTCCTGGTTCATCTTGAACCCTATTTTTTCTTGATGTTATATGATTAACCATGCAATATCTATTTTTAAAATCCTTTTCTTTTTTTAATAAATCTCTCATATCTTGAAGGAAAACCTTATAAGTCTTGTCTTCAAAATACATATTCTCTGGATTTTCTTCATCATATTTTTTAGATAGTCTTTCAATTGTATAATCTAAGTATTCTTCAATATTAGTTTCAGGCATTCTTTCATGAGCAACAAAAAAACTTCTAATAAATACTATTTCTATTCTAGTATTTCTATCAGCTGATGAGATAAGTTTCCCATAAACACTTCTTGGTTCATCTTCTTTTGATGAACGATGATCTTCAATTGCTTCTTTAATAATTTTCCTTTGTTCATCTGTAAAAAAGTTTTTCATTCCCTCATCATTCATAAAGTTTTTAGCAGCAATTAAATGATGTGTTGCATGATTTTCATATTTTCCCCAGTCATGACAAGATGCAATAGCATATATCATATTATCATCTAAACCTAATTTAAAAGTATCATTTAAAGCAAAACTTCTTCTAATAACTTCTAAAATATGAGCTATATTATGACCACCATCATTTTTAGAATATTGAGGAAATATGTTCTCTTCAATATAATATTTTAAATCTTTTCTAACATTTTTTGTGTAGTATTCCAATTCATCAATATTATTTGCTTTTAGAATCATATTTCTTAATACATCAAATGGTTTATTATAATTATCTTTTACTTTATCATATACCGCATATAATACTTCATCTAATGATAAATTGGGATTATTTTTCTTTATTTCGTCAAAAGTTAATTTTAATCTGTTGTTTAAATCGTTTTCTAAATCACTTTCTTGAGCATATTGTTGAAAATCTTTTTGCAATTTCAATTGTATCTACCTCCTAAGTACAATTATAACATATATGATACTATTTTTATGTAACAATTATCAATTTATTAAATAAAATAAAATAAAAAGACTAAGATAATATCCTAGTCTAATATCTATTTATTATTTTTTATCATTTAATGCAGTTTGTACCGCAATCTCATTCGGGATGAATAAGATTAAATTTATATAAATTTACTAATGACTAATGTCTTCAACACTATTTAATTATACCTCTTTCACTTTCAAATCGCATCTAACAACACCTAGAAATATTTTATACTTCATTTTTATAATATCGAGATTTTCGGATTCTATTGTCCATTATTTAAAAAATTACATATTTAAATTTAAAATTGTTGCAATAATAAAAAAGTTACCTTTCTATTATTAAAAAAAGTAACCTTTTATAAAATTCCAAACCTTTTATGACTTTGGTATATAAAATATAATGTATTTATATTTTATAATTTAAATATCATGCTAACTTAATATTTAATTTAAAACAAGTACTATTTTCTTCATCTATTTTTTCTAAATCATTAGCAGTTTTATTATCAAAAAAACATAAATAAATATCATCTTTATTTTTTATCATTTTATTAATAATATTATCTTCTCGTCCAGCATATTCAACATTATTAAAAATAGTTCCAGCACTAAACCCTTCCAAAAATTCTCTATTTTCTTTATTACTACCGATAAATAATACTTGCCCATAATCTTTACTTACTCTATAATCTTCTAAGTAAGTATAATCAGTTGCTAATGTAAAAGTATCTTTAAATAATCCATTGACAATTATTCCTTTTGTATTAACCAAAGAAAATTTTTCATCTTTACTAGTGTCAATATAAACTTTATAAAATTTAGGTTGTACTAAGAAAATGGTTAATCCAAAACAAACAACAATTAATATTATTCCAATTCCAATTAAAATGACTTTTTGTCCTTTTTTCATATATTCATTTCTCCAAAAATATTACCTATTTAATTATATAATACTTTTTACATAATTACTACTCCCTTATTTTTTCACACTACAATTATTATATTCTATTATTGTATTTTTAAACCATAATATATAAATTGACTCAGGGCTTCATAAGTTTCCTGAGTACCAATTCAATATAGAATATTGCATATATTTATAATATTTTTTATACTTTTTTATACAAGTAATTATTTTATTAAATAAAATAAAAAGACTAAGATAATATCCTAGTCTAATATCTATTTATTATTTTTTATCATTTAATGCAGTTTGTGCCGCAATCTCATTTGGGATGAATAAAATCAAATTTATAAAATGTTATGATTAAAATGATTTATTTGCAATTTACTTTATTTCTTCTAACATTTTTTCTTTTAGTTTTTCTATATCCGTGAAAAATAAATTTGTGCCTCTCTTTTTTAATCCTATCATATTTTTAAATAAACTTTTAATTTCGTTTTGCAAATCTGTTGGAACTCTTAGTGGTACTCCATCAACAGTATGAACATGGTCTATATATTTTTCTAGTGTTGGAAAAGCATTTTGTAATAGTATAGCAACATCTTCATCGGCAATTTTTCTAATAATAATAGTATTACAAAATCCATATTTTTTAATTTTTTTATCAATAATCTTTTGATATTTATCTACTTTAGAACTAATTGGTATAAACCATAATATTTTCTTATCTTTAATTGTAAAATAAGTAGGTCTTTTCTTACCTCTTTCATGATTTTGCATTAAATTTTCATCATTAACGACATCAAAATATTTATCTTTGATGTGATATAAATAACCAGTTTTTATTTTCATTGTCATCAACTCCATAAAAAGTATACCATAAAGCAAAAGAAAACTCCATCAAATTGATGAAGTTATTCTCCATTTTCGACCAGGATCATTTATTAGTCGCACCACCTGGAAGCGAAAAACATTGTCGCCTGGAATCACTTATCGTCCGCACCATCCAGAAGCGGAAAACATTTACAACACATTTCT
>CANQXT010000036.1 GCA_947627915.1 uncultured Bacilli bacterium | reverse complement strand
CGTTGGTGAAGTGGTTGAACACACATGCCTTTCACGCATGCATTCATGGGTTCAAATCCCGTACGGGTCACCAAATATTAAATTTAACTAGTCCTCACGCTAGTTTTTTTATTTGACAAAATTATGTCAAATATTGCTATCGCCTTTAAATTCTCTTTTCTCTTATGCTATAATTAACTTGAAGGAGATTATAATGAGTATACTAGATAAAGCTTATGAATTAAAACGTCAATTAGATATTGCAGAAAATTCCATTGAATATAGTCTTAATGTATCGTGGGGAGAAGATAAGGAAAAAGCAATTAATAAAATGCTAAGTCTTATTAAAAGAGTAATGATTTTATTTACTTCTAATAGATTAGCTGATTTAGATCCTGATGTTAGAGATCAATTTATTAAAGATATTGAAATAGAACTTGATAATGAATTAAATAAATTTCCTAATTATCGTAATAAAATGGAAGAGCAAAAAAAAGGAAGATAATTATTCTTCCCATATATTTATTAAAGGCCAAAGATGGCTTTTTTTATTTCTTGACGCCACCTTTTTTATAATCTTTTAAGACATTTGTATCAAAACGAGTTATCTTTTTATTTTTATTTTTATATTCTTGTAAGGCAATATTAATCATCTCATCTAATAATACATTATATTTTTTACCACTTGCTTCCCACAAATAGAAAGCTAAACTACCAGGAATAGTATTTGGTTCATTAACATAAAATTCTTTTGTTTTACTATTAATTAAATAATCAATTCGACATACACCACTTAAATTTAGAATTTTAAATACTTTCTTAGAAGTTTCTTTAATCTTATCAGTTATTTCATCATCAATATTAGCAGGTATAATACGACTTGTATTAACCATACCTTTAGCTTTATTCTTTGTTTTACCATCACCAATATATTTATCTTTATATGTTAAAATATCGTGACTACTCATAACTTGTTCTAAAACACTAGCTTCTTGTTTTTCATAATTACCAAGAACACTACAATTGACTTCAATTAAATTATCAATACATTTTTCAATAACAATCTTTTTATCATAGGTAATTGCTTCATTAATGGCCTCAATAGCATCTTCTTCCTTATCTACAAACTTAATACCAACACTACTACCAAGACTTGCTGGTTTAACAATTACTGGATATCCTAAATCTTTTATTTTCTTTAAATACTCTTCTCTATTATCTAAATATTCATTATCATAAAACCATATATAAGGAACATAAGGAATATTTTCTGAAGCAAATATTTGTTTCATTACAATTTTATCTTGACCTAAACTAGATGCTAAAACATTACTTGAAGCATAAGGAATACCAATAGTTTCTAAGTAACCACTAAGTGTACCATCTTCGACATTTTGACCATGAACAATAGGGATAACAACATCGACTTTAGAAACTATTTTAGATAAAAATTTACTATAATGAACTAAACAAAATTCATCATTAACTTTTTGTAAATTTACTTTAGTAGCATTTTTAATAACATCATCTAAATCTTTATAATTTTCTATATTTAATAAAATATCTCCTGTATACCAATCTTTATTTTTAGATATATATATTGGAATAATATCATATTTTTCTTTATCAATATTATCTATTGCTTGTAAGGCCGAAATAACACTTATTTCGTGTTCAACACTTGCACCCCCAAAAATAACCCCAACTCTTAATTTCATTTTTTTACTTCCTTTCATTAAATATATCTGGTAAATCATTTTCTAATAAAATATATGTTTCTTTTGCTAAATTTAAATTATCAATAATTTGAAAAGCTAATTTAACATCATTTATAACTTTAATCTTTTCTTTACTAAATTTTTGATCTTGTAAACCTTTTAAAATCGGTTTTGTTTGTTTTTCACCAACTAAAATAACATAATCAGCAACTTCACTTATTTTACAGCCAAATTCATAATTTTTTGAATATTCATCTTCGCCCAGTTCAATCATTCCTGGCGTAACAACAATTTTATAACCATTCATCAAATTTAAAACGTCTAAGGCCATATTAGCTCCCACAGGATTAGAATTATAAGCATCATCAATAATCGTATAATTATTAAATTTCTTCATTTCTAAACGATGTTCAATTGGTTTTATTAAAGATACACCTCTTTGTAATTCTGAATCACTCATTTTTAGATAATTACCAAAGGCAATACCAGCAAGTATATTATATATATTTGGTTTACCTAATAATTTTGTTTTAAATAAAACTTCTCTATTATCTGGGAAATGAACTTTAAAATTCATTCCTTCCCTATTTATCTTAATATCTTTAGCGTATATATCAGCGTCTTTATTATCTATTCCAATCCATATTATTGGACATTTATTTTTAAGTTTATAACTAACTTGATATGGATCATCACGATTTAAAATACCTAAACCATCTATAGGCAAAGATTCAATTAATTCAAATTTACCTTTTTGAATATTTTCTCTACTTTTAAATGTTTCTAAGTGTGCTTCTCCAATAATAGTTAATATACCATACTTAGGTTTAAATAACTTACATAATAATTTAATTCTTCCTCTTTTGAATGCCCCCATTTCCGCGATAAAAAAGTCATTATACCGATCTAAATAATTATTAATGGTCATAATTAAACCATATTGGGTATTATAATTCTTAGGACTTGGTAAACACATATATTTAACACTTAAAATATCATTTAAAATATTTTTACTACTTGTTTTACCATAACTACCAGTTATACCTATTACTTCTAAGTTAGGCATTTTACTTAATTTTTTAACTGCTTTTTGTTTATAATAATTAAAAACTATTTTTTCAACAGGAATATTAATAATATTACTTAAATAAATTACTAAATAATTAAGACAAATAAGTAAATAATATATAATTAAATAATTCTTATTTAAAATATAAGTTAAAATTAAAGGAATTAAATAGATAAGAATAATAGTTATTGATAATCTTTTAATTCTACTTGTAACTTTAAGTGGTATTTTAACTTGTTCTTTTTTATATTTTCTTAAATAATAGAAAAAATAAATTAAATATAAATAATTTACTATGAATAAATATTTTATATGCCAAAATAAATTAAAAAAATTAATAATTAAAATAATAATTGGTAAGATAGTTAAAACTTCTTTAATATTTTTAAGACCCCATTTTAAATAACGATTATTTTCATTATAAAAATTTTGTTGTAAGATATGTAAATTATGTTTGGATAAAATAAATATATATGGTATTGATAATAATACTCCAACTACAATCACTTTCTATTCACCCCCATAAAACTATCTAAGACAATAACTAATTCGTTTAATCTTTCTAAATAAGCATAGTGAGTAGCCCCATTATAAATAACTATGCCACTATTTTTAATTAAATTATTTAATTCATAACATCTACTAACCGGAACTGCGGTATCTAAATCACCCCATACTAGTAAAGTTGGACATTTAATATTTTGAACATCTATAGTTAAATCTGTATTAATAGCGTTTACTAAAACACCTTTCATTACTTCACTAGCATTATTATAATCGACTGAACCATTTTTCTTGCGCATATAATCTGTAATAAATTTTAAACATTTAATTTTTCTTAATTTTTTATAGACTTTAGTTTTAAAAGATAATTTAGTTACTTCTGGACAATATGGACTAGCTAAACAAATTAATTTATCAACGGGATACATAGAGGAATATAATAAAGCAATTCTTCCTCCAAATGAATGACCAATTAAAATAACATTCTTAATCTTTAATTGTAAGAATAATTCGTGAAGAAGTTCAACATAATCTTTGGTATTAAAAGCATATGGTGGTTCTCCACTTTGACCAAAACCAGGTAAATCAAGAATTAAGGTATTAAAATACTTTTGATAGTATTTTTGAATTGGTTCCATCATCGCAATGTTTTGACCCCAGCCATGCAAAAAAACTATCGTAACTTTTTTCTTAATATCATTAAATTGATAATTAATTTTAACGTTTTTAATGACCATACTTCCCTCACATTTCTTTTAATAACTCTAAAATAATATTATATAATTTAGTATTTTCTTCTTCTAAATTATCTGATTCTATTTTATATGGTTTACCAAATTTAATTTTTAAATTTTTAGTCCGAAATTTATAATTACCTTTTATAGCATAAGGAATTATTGTAGCATTACTTTTCTTAGCTAAAGAGACAGCCCCAAATTTAAATGGTAACAAAGCTTCTTTGGTTCTATTTCTTGTTCCTTCTGGAAATATTCCTAACGCTAAGCCTTGATTTAAGACTTCTAAAGCCTTTTCTTTAGCATTATTATCATGTATTTCTCTATTTACTGGTATACATCCTGTTAACTTAAAAAACCATCTTGTTTTCTTATTATTAAAATATTCTATTTTTGCCATATAATGAATTGGTCTATTAATATTTAAGATAGGTAAAAATTGATCCATTAAATGAATATGATTACCACAAATAATTACAGGTCCATCTTTTGGAATATCTACTTTATTTAATACTTTAAAAGGATAATATAATTTAAATAACCATCCTAAACTATATTTACCGAAATTAAACCAAAACATATTAAATTCATTTTGTTTATATGATTTAAAAATAATAAATATTATATATATATCTAATAATATCCAGATAATTGCTCCCCATATCATAATATTCACCTATTAATAATATATCATAAAAAGATAAAATAGACTACTTACTCTCTAATATAGCTTTTATTCTTCTAATACCAGATGCTGAACTTTCTTCTTTAATAATTTTAAAATGTCCTAATTCTTTAGTATTTTTAACGTGAGGTCCACCACATAATTCTTTAGATACTTTCCCAATAGAATAAACAGTAACAATAGAGGGATATTTTTCAATAAACATACATTCAGCTCCACTTTGTAGTGCTTCTTCTTTAGGCATTTCTTTAACTGTAACATCTAAACCATCATTAATCCATTCATTTACTAAATCTTCCGTCTTTTGAATTTCTTCTGGGGTTAATTTATGATCGCAATTAAAATCAAAACGCATTCTTTCACTAGTTATATTACTACCCTTTTGATGAATATCTTTATTAACAATAACTTTTAAAGCAGCATTTAATAAGTGGGTAGCAGTATGATAACGAGTCTCTATTTCCGTATTACCTGCTAAACCACCTTTAAATTTACCCATTGATGAAGAACGAGATAATTCTTGATGAGCTTTAAATTTTTCTTGAAAACCAGCCACATCTACTTTTAAACCTAATTCTTGAGCAAGTTCACAAGTAAGTTCAATTGGAAAACCAAATGTATCATATAAATGGAATGCTGTTAAACCATCAATATCTTTTTTTTCTTTAGCTATTTTATTAAATTCTTTTAATCCTTTTTCAATTGTTCGATTAAACTTATTCTTTTCATTACGTAATACTTCATATACTACTTGTTCATTAGTAGTTAATTCTTGATAATAAGGTTTATATTTAGCAATAATTATTTTAATAATTTCTTCTTCCCAATTACTATTTATATCAATATCTAATTTTTTAGCATGTCTTATTGCTCTTCTTATTAATCTTCTTAAAATATAACCTTGATCAGTATTACTTGGTTTAATAGATGCAGGATCAGCACTAATAAAGACAGCCGTTCTTAAGTGATCAGCAATAATACGCATACTTACTTCATTTCCTTTATAAGGTTTATTTGCTATTTCTTCAATTTTTTCTATAACATCTTTCCATATACTAGATGCATAATTATCATTAACGCCTTCAAGTATAGCAGTAGTTCTTTCAACTCCCATACCTGTATCAACATTTTTATTTGGAAGTTCTACTACATTACCTTTATCATCTTTATAATATTCCATAAAGACATTATTCCATATTTCAACATATCTTTCATCTTTAGGATCAAATACATCTGGTATTTCATCATCACTCCGGAAATAAAATATTTCTGTATCTGGGCCACATGGTCCAGTTTCACCAACTATCCAAAAATTATCTTCAACGGTCTTGGCAATTTTACTTTCTTTAATACCTAAACTAAGCCATTTTTGATAACTTACTTCATCAAATGGTATTTTATCATTTCCTTTAAAAACAGTAACAGCTAATCTTTCAATTGGTATATTTAATACTTTAGTTAAAAATTCCATACTCCAAGTAATTGATTCATCTTTAAAATAATCTCCTAAAGACCAATTACCTAACATTTCAAAGAATGTATGATGCGTTGTATCACCGACTTCATCTAAATCATTAGTTCTTAAACATTTTTGATAATCACATAATCTTTTACCATATGGGTGTTTTTCTCCAAGTAAATATGGTATTAATGGTTGCATACCTGCTGTATTAAATAATACTGAAGGATCATTTTCCGGTACAATTGGAGCACTTGGTATTTGTTTATGATTTTTACTTAGAAAAAAATTAATATATAAATCTTTTAAATTTTGTTTTTCTTTTACTGCCATTTTATTTTATCCCTTCTAAATAATCAAATATTTTCGTTTTTACTTTATTTAAATCATCATTTATTACTGTTAAATCAAATTCATCATAATTTTCTAAAGCTGTTTCGGTTATATGCGTTTGTTCTTCAATACTTAAACTACTATTAGAGAATTGATTCTCTACATATATAGCATATACATTATCATAGTTAAGTTTAATTTCTTCTATTTCATTAGGAAATCTTACATCACTAATAATAACATTATCACATAGTGTATTATATACTTTTAAATCAGCAAGCATATTAGTTGTAAAATATTTAGGATTAACACTTCTAATTTTATCTCCTAGTTCTTGTAAATATTTTCTTGGTTTAGTATTTTCATTACCATCCCAATCTGTTAACTCTTGCGCAAATAATTTAATATATTTACTATAATTAGTAATCACACAATTTTCTAGTTTATAAATATAATATTCTTTTATCATTTTAGCAACTTCGCCCTTACCAGAACCAGATTTGCCAGCAATTAAAAAAATACGCATAATATTCCTCCTTAAAATTCAATTTAAAACCATATATAATATACCATATTTTCCATAAAAAAAGAACTATTTTTTAAATAGTTCTCTTTTCATAATTTTTAACTTTAGTAATTATAAATTCAATAATAACTCGCAATATAGTTAATATTGGTGCTGCTAAAATCATTCCAATTATACCAAAGAAATGACCAAAGACTAATAAAGCAATAATAATTATAACGGGATGGGTTTGACTAGCTTTACTCATAACTATTGGTTGTAATATATAATTTTCGACAATTTGAACAATAACACAACTTATTAATGCCCCAATACCAATTAAAGGATCTTGAGTAAGTCCTACGATAACAGCAACTCCTCCCCCAATATATGGACCAATAAAGGGAATTAAATCAGTAAGACCACAAATAAGACCAAATAAGATTGGTGCTTTTAAACCGATTAAAGCAAAGAGAATGGAATCAAAAAGCATAACCACTAAGGCCACTACAAAAGTACCATTAACACATTTACGTACCTCTGATCCTATTCTTTCTGATAAATAAGTGACATCATCACTGATCTTTTTCGGAATAATCTTTTTAAAATACTTACCAATATTTTCATAATCAATTAATAAGTAAACTCCTATAATTGTTCCCATTACAAATGTTCCAATTCCACTAAATAAGGCCATCACAATATTTATAACCGTATTAGGTAAATCACTAGCAATTTCACTACTATAATTCGTAATTGTAAGTAATAATTTACTTTGGAAATCTTTTAAATTTAAACCATTACTTTCTAAAGATGTAAATAATTCATTTATTTTACGGGTAATACTTTCTACAAAACCAGGTAAAAGTCCCACTAATTCATTAACTTCATTATATACGGTTGGAATAAATGTATATAAAAGAATAAATAAGATTATAACAAATAAACTAAAAACAAGTATGGAACTTAAAGTATTATTATGAATCTTTTTGTTTAATTTTAAGACTACAGGTCTTAATAACCAAGCAAAGATAAAACCAATAAAGAATGGACTAATAACAGAAATAAACTCTAAAACAATTGGTAAAATATGAACTTTTTGAACGGCAATAATTGTTGTTAATATTAAAGCCGCTATAAAAACAACATATAATAATTTTAATATTTTTTTAGATAAACCAATTACTTCATTTAATTCAAGTTTATTAATATCTTTTTCCAGTTTGTTTTTCATTTTCTCACTCCTTTAATATAATTATACTACAAAGAAAATAAAAAAGATAATTAAAAAATGACTAATTTACTATTTAGTCATATTATTTGTCATTTCACTAGCTTTATTCATAATTTCATCCATTATTTTATTAACTTTATTTTTATTACGATTCATAAAAATATAAGTTGCTATTCCAGTTATAGCTCCACCCATAACCATTCCTAACATATCTGTTTTTTTCAAAGTATTTTCACCTCATTAGTATTATGGTATAAATAAAAGAATTTATGTATAAAAGATATCTTTTAGTCTTTCTTCTAAAGTTGTATGACGATTATTTCCATAATCGTTATATATACCCCGGTAAAAAGCATTGGCATCTCCAATTAAAAGTAAACTTTTTTTAGCTCTACTAACACCAGTATATAATAATTTATTATATAACATATTTCCATATTCAAAAGTTATGGGCATAATAACATGGTCAAATTCACTACCCTGACTTTTATGAATCGTAATAGCATAAGCATGTCTTAGATCTTTTAAATCTTTCTTTTCATAATTAACTATAGTACCAGCAAAATCAATTATTATAACTTCTTTTTTATTAAGAAAATTATTTTTAATATCTATAATAAAACCAATATCACCATTAAAGACTAAGTTATCAGCATTATTCACAAGTTGTAAAACTTTATCTCCTACTTTATATGTAATATCACCATAAGTAATACTCTTTTGTTTAGAGGGATTAAAAATATCTCTTAAAACCATATTTAAATTATCAATACCATTTTCACCTTTATATTTGGGGGCAAGAACTTGTAAATTATTTTCATCATATCCTTTACTAACTCCTACTTCAATAATTTTAATAATCGTATTTAATATATCTTTATTACTAATATTTAAGAAATTATAATCATCTTTTTTCGTAATAAATTCTTCACTTAAATCTTTATTTTTAATTTCTCTTGCTAAATAGGGAATATAAGAATTTTCACTTTGCCGATAAATATAATTTAAAGGAATATAAGTAAATAATTCGCTATTAATTAAATCATTTAAAATATAACCAGGTCCAACAGATGGTAATTGAAAAACATCTCCCACTAAAATAAGTTGAACATAATTATTTATTCCTTTTAATAAAGAAGCAAATAAAGCATTATCAATCATACTTACTTCATCAACAATTATTAATTTTTGCGGATTACGATAATTTTCATTAATCCCAAAACTATTGGTTTCTTTATTCCATTTTAAAAAACGATGAATTGTCGATGCGTTTAAACCAGTTGCTGAACTCATTTTTTGACTTGCTCTACCAGTGGGTGCTAATAAAGCTATATTTTCTAAAGCACTTAAACCATCAAGACGATTTTTAGCCATATATATTTTAACAATAGCATTAATAATTGTGGTTTTACCAGTACCAGGTCCTCCGGAAATAATTGTAATATTATTATTTAATGCATTAGTAATTGCTTTCTTTTGTTCTCCATTATAAATAATATTTAATTTCTTTTCTAATTCTTCTATTTCTTTATCATAATTTACTTTTTTAATTTCTTTACTATCTATTTTCTTTAAAAAAGTAGCAATACTTATTTCATCTTCATAATTATTTTGTAAATAACAATTATTATTATCAATAACAACAAATAATTCTTGTTCTAATTCTTTTAAATAATCTAAATATGTTTCAAAATCAATACTAATATTAAAAAGTTTCATTAATACATCATAAACATCACTCATAGGGTAATATATATCACCATTATTATTTGATATTGCTTTCATACTTTCTAATATACAAGCTTTTACTCTTCTTTTGTCTAATTTATCTGCACCATTATTTAAAAATAAAATATCTAATCTTTTAAAATCAATTATTTCATTTAATAAATAAATATTATGATTTAAAATATCTTCTAAATTTCCTTTGTATTTTAAATATATTTTTCCTGCTTCTTCAATAGAAAAACCTATTTTTTGTAATTTTAAAATAATATCTGATGATTTAGAATAATTAATAATTGAATCATATATTTTATCTCTTTTACTACTAGTCATTCCTTCTATTTCATCTAAGGCATATTTATTTTCTTTGATAATATCAATACATTTATTACCATATAAGGTAACTATTTTTTTAGCAGTAGCTTTTCCACAACCTTTGATAAAAGAACTACTAAGAAAAGATATTATATCTTCTTCTTCACTAGGTATAATATATTCATAAGAACTAAATTTAAATTGTAAACCAAATTTTTCATGTTTAATAAATTCTCCATCTAAATACATTGTTGTTTCCATTTTTAAATCTAGTAAATTACCTGTTATAGTAATAGTTTTATTAACTATATCTGTAATAGTACTTTTATGAACACGAAAAAGCGCTACCAAAAAGCCATTTGTTTCATTATAAAATATTGTACTCTTAATTTTTCCTTCAATTTTGCTCATAAATTAATTATACTCTAAAGACTATCTTTTGACTAGTTTAAATTACCATTACAATAATTAATTCTTTCTGTATGAAAAAGATTATGTAATTTAATAATATGATTATGAATATCTTGAATTATTTCTAAATAATTACCACCTTCATGTAAAGTTAAAATTGATATAGCATAAGGATATTCAATATCTAAATTTAGACCAATATCATGATAATAAGTACTCCAACTACCATATTTATGATATATTTTAATATCTTTAGTATTAAAAGAATTACGATGGTCATTACCCATTATTTCTTTTAAAAAAGGTCCATATTCTAGATTATTTTTAATTATCTTATAAGCCTCTTCTAAATATATATTGGTATCATGGGCTGTTTGTTCACCAAATTTATCGATACCTTTTAATATAACATCTGCTCCTAAAGATTTACCATATTCTTTTAAATTATCAAAACCAATATAATCTATTAACATTAAATGTGCTGTATTATCACTTACGGAAATAGCATATCTAATTAAGTCTCTTAATGATACTTCATCACCAATTCTCTTCTTTGACATATATAAACTATTAGCAGCAAAATAATTACTCGTAAATTTTAGTTTAACAGTATCTAAATCTATTTCATTGTTAATTGCTTTATTGATTAAATATAAGGCATCAACTAACTTTATTAAACTTGCTCCATAAAATTCTTTATTTTCTCGATATGTATAGGTAAAATGAGTTTCTAAATCTTCATATTTAACTGCGACTTGATAATTATTATCTTTAATTAAATTATCTATCTCTTCAATTGTTTTCTTTATTTCCATTGTTAAATCATTTTCATCATAATTTCTTTCAATACAATCAATATTACTAATATTATTACTATCTAAAAGATAAAAATGACTATGACTTAAGATATGTATACTAAAAGATAATAAAATTATTATATAACCTAGTATTAATTTAATTATTATTTTCTTTTGTCTTTTTCTTTTTTGATATATTTTTAAAGGATCTATTTTTAAATTATTTTTGGTCGGCAAAATATTCATCTCCTTTAAATTAACTACTATTATGTTACTATTATTTTTTAATTTTGTAAATAAAAAGAAAGAGAATTATTCTCTTTCAGGGTTAAGTTTCTATTTTATATCGTCTTCGTTGACGAGTTAATTAGATGGCGAAAGAACGAGGCGGAAACCAACATGTTGGTGGTTTCCACCATGATACCTAGAGAAGTTAAACTGGCCTGCTAAGATTCCATCATAATAAATTCCTCCCCGATGAAACCACATTAGTGAAGGAGTAATAAATGCTGGAGCGTCAGTGTACCAAGCATTATGATAACGTTTACCAGTTTTATCAAAATATTCATAAAATGGTCCCATTTCTCCAGTGGCATCTCCTAAGATTCTTTTACTATATGTTGTTGTATCACTACCACTTGGATATTTATCTATATAACCATTATTCATTTCAGTTTTTAAGTCTTCTATAGAAAAACCACTATTTTCTCCTGGAGTATCTTCCATACAGGCTGCCATATATTCATGAGCTCCTCCAGACATATCATATATGCCTGTTATATTTCCAGTTGTGCTTGCTAAGTATCCGGTTGGGGTATTATATGGTTGAGTTTTCTCTGTTTCACTACTCTTACCAACTTCTCCTTGATAATTACTTTGATCTGTATTAGCTGCTGCACTATATCCTGTTTTATAATCCGAATTATTATTTATTCTTATTTCTGTTCCTATTCCATATTTAGAATGAGATAGGTATGCTACTGCTCCCCATTCCGTATTCTTCATCATATGACTATCTAATGTCTCTCTTGCATAATTTTTTCCGGCATCAAAGAAAGTTTTTACATTTGCATTTCGCCATGAGACAACATTAGGTTTTACTACCATATTGTCTGCTGATGTACCTCCTGTTTCAAACTTTCCTACCCATATTCCACTTAGTTCTGTTTTTCCTAATGTAAATGCTGGATGAGTTATCCAATCATCATTTTTAGTTGATGCAGTTGCTTTATTTGAAGTAATATCTTTACTTTCAAACTCAATATTTATTAATCTTGCTTGGCCTAAAGCTTGGGTTGTTGAGGTTTCATAATTTGTGTTTGTTAATTCACTTCCATCTTTTGCATCATTATCACTGTTATAATGCCATACTTGATATTTATATCTTGGTATCCAGACAAAATATCCATTTATATCATTTTCATTTATTTTTTGTCCTA
>CANQXT010000035.1 GCA_947627915.1 uncultured Bacilli bacterium | reverse complement strand
GATTTACTATTATTTATTTGATACATCATATACAAAGAAAATATTTCTATTATTACTAGTACTCCTATAATTATCTTTTTCATTTCTTAACCCTTTCTTTTATGTTGATAACTTTTATTTATAATGTTTCTCTCTATTTTATAAGATAATTATATAATACCCCCCCCGGTGTCAAGTTTTCGTTAAAAAAATGTTGTGTAATCAACATTTTTGAGATATACTAAAATAGGAAGTGTGAATTTCACGCCGCCAATGTTTTTAGCAGACGCTAATCAAATATTAATTCTAATATTTGACCGGCGTCTTTTTCTAATATCACAACTAATAGTAGAAAAATAATTACTAGCAATACTTTTATTAAATTTCTTGTTTTCATCTTACTTCACCCACCTCCCTCAAAAGGAAACCCCCTGAGAAAAAATTGATTCGGCGGCGCCAGTTCAACACTTCAAGTTACTATTAAATTACATAATTCCCTTTTTGTAAAGGGGATAATTTTGACATATTTTGTCTTATTTTGACGAACTTAAACTCAACTTAAAAAGAAAGAGATTTTTATTCTCTTTCAGGGTTAAGTTTCTATTTTATATCGTCTTCGTTGACGTGATTAATTAACAAATGTTATTTTAGCATAACCATTTCCAGTATTACCTTCCATTGTACCTAATCCATCATGGGTTGGCATTGATTCGTTTCCAGCCTTCATTTCAGTGCTAGTAAATACTTTATTACTATAATGATATGAACATGTAATCTCTTGAGTTCCATTTGTACATCCATCCTTTGGTTGAACATTTTCTTCAGTTGATTCTTCTTTTATTGCTATACAACCTGTATGTCCTGAGATATATGATGAGCCACCGCCAGCACCTCCATGAACAGAAGAACCACCACCATAGTAACCGCCTCCACCTCCAGTTTGATTACTCCAATTAACCCAATTTAAATTATTTCTAGTTTTACAAACATTTTCCAAATAACAATCAGTACCCCATATTATACCAGCGTATCCAAAGCCACCTACTACTATTTCTGGATTAAAATTTGAACTAATTTTATCCAAAGTACCTGTTTCATACCAAATAGTTGTTCCTGGAGATGTTTGCGAACCACCATAACCAATTCCATAGCCGTATTGAAGTGCATCATTATTAATTGATTTACCACTAATGCCAATTAATGTTCCACCATCTCCACCATCTCCATCGCCACAATTTTCTCCTCTTGAAGATGCTGCACCTCCACCAGCGGCTACCATTATTCTGGATTTTAAACTATCAAAATCATCCCAATTTCCCGTTTCAGAAATACTTAATCTTATATCTGTGGCTCCGCCACCAGTACCACCTAAAGCCCGAGGAAATGTCTCACCTCTATATCCAATTCCTCCTCCACCATTATACGAATTATTAAAACTTTCTAAATTTGGTTTTCCCGCTTCACCAACATAGATATAAATTTTATCATTTTTATTTAAAATCATATTTCCCTTAGTATAAGCGCCATAACCTGGTTTATAAATACTAGAACTCCCGCCACTTGCACCCCATAATTCTATTTTATAATTACCTTCTTTTGGAGCTATAAATACTTGATAATCTCCTATATAGTCATATTCTCTATTTTCTGGTAAATAATAATATATTGTACAATAACTTGTATATCTTCCTGTTATGGTTATATTTTCTCCATTACTATCTAATTTTATATTTTCTATTTTATTTCCTTCTATATCTAAACATTCTGTTAATTCTGTATTTAATACATATCCTCTTCCAGGTAATGTTTCACTATCTTCATATTCATTATTTCCATTATCTACTTTTATGGCTATTCTTTTATTTTCTATTTCTTTTTCATCTATTATTCGATTACTATATGATTTATATGTTATATTTATTAACATTATCTCTATGATTACTAATATAGTTACTATTATTTTTTTGTTAATACTTTTCATTATTAATCATCTTACCCTTACTATAAGATAATTATATAATACCCCCCCCGGTGTCAAGTTTTATCAAAAAAAATGTTGTGAAAAATGGGTAAATGTGTATTGTAATAAACATTATTATATAGTATACTTATCTTAGAAATATGAATAAATATGAATAATAAAAATATTTGAACGGCGTCTTTTATTATCATTAATATTAACAATAATAAAATAATTATTAACAAAAACTTATTTAAAGTTATTGCTTTCATATTTCTTTTTATAAAATAAAATATACCTCTTTTATAAGGGGTATATTTTATTTTATAAATTATTTTTCTTAATAATAACATTTTGATTAGTAATATCTAATTCATATATATCATAATCTGTATCACTATCATCATATATAACTTCATTATTATATTCTAATATTAAATTATCATCTAGATTATAATCTACTTTAGAATATAACAATAAATAACCTAGAATAGCTCTTTTATGAGTAAATAACACTACTTCATCATCATCTAAAGAAGAGATAAAATTATTTAATCTTCTTCCAACATCATTTAAAGATTCACCATTTGATAATTTATAATTAAAATCATGATCTTGAATACCTTTAACCATCTTCATATTTTTATTACCTAATATTCCAACATTACAATCATTTAAGTTCATATTCATAATTATTTCTAAATCTAATTTTTCTTGTAAATATTTAGCAGTACTTAAAGCACTACTATAAAAAGAAGAATATATTTTAGTTATATTTTTGAATATATCTAAATTACTTATTTTTTTGGCAACTTCTTCTCCTGTAACACTTAAACTTCTAATCATTCTGATAAGTTCTAAATTATCACTTGAATTATAATTAATGTTTTCAATTAAAGAATTATTACTAATTAAATACACTTTCATCTTCTTCACCATCTTTATAAGTTATTTGTAAATCTTCATCTTGTAATTTATCTATTTCGGCATTTTTAATACTTTGAAATCTTTTAGATATTTTTTCTGTTGTAATATGTAAATCATCTAAACTTTGATTAACACTTTTAACACTCTTAGATAAACGATCCCATCTTTCTTTATAACGACTAAATTCTACTCCTAATTTATCTAATTCTTCATGAATAACTTTAGCATATTTATCTCTTTCCATATTTTTTAATATCATACTTATAATGGATAAAGTACTTATTAATGTTGTTGGTCCAGTTATCCATACTTTCTTTTGATAAGCATAGTTTAATAATTCAGGATGATAAGCATTTATTTCCGCAAAAATAGCTTCTGCTGGTAAAAACATAATTGCTTCATCACTTGTTTCCCCTGGTATTATATATTTTTCACTTATATCATTAATATGTTTTTTTACATCATTAACAAAATTCTTTTCAAAGATATTTCTTTCTTCTTTAGTTCTATTTTTATCAACCATTTTTTGATAATTTTCTAAAGGAAATTTACTATCAATGGCAATTGTCCCTAAAGGAGCTGGAGCATATAATAAAGTATCTGCTACATAACCATTACTCATAGTATATTGAGTTTTATAGATTCCATTTTTAGATGATCCAAAAGCATTATTTAAAATATACTCTAAGTTAACTTCTCCAAAAGTACCTCTTGTTTTCTTATCAGTTAAAACACTTTGTAAAGAAATAATTTCTGTATTTAAACTATCAATCTTCTTTTGAGCTTCATCAATCTTATTTAATCTTTCTAAAACATTCATAAATGTTTTATTACTTTTTTCAAAATTCTCATCTAATTTATTATTAACTCTTTCATTAATTAAAATTAATCTTTCTTCAATTTTATTATTTAAACTATCAAAATCATTTCTTAAATCTTTACTAAAAGTAATTCGAAAATCATCAATATCTTTAGTAATTTTAGTATCTAATCTACCCATTCTTTCAATTAAATCTTTACTATCATTATTTTTAAATAAGATTAATATAAGAAATATAATTACTAATACTAATAATCCTATGATAAGATAATCAATCATTTCTTCACTGCCTTTTCTTTATTTAAAGCACTCATAAATAAATCAGTATTTAAAGGATATATAGTAAAATTAATTTTATTTAATTCTATTTTGACTTTATTATCTAGCTTAGTTACTTTCTTTATTTCTTTACATTTAAATTTAATATTTAAAAAGCCCATATGGATTTCTAAATGCTTATTTTTAATAACATAATATTGAAAATAATATGTATGAATTATAATAAGAGTTAAAATTAAATAACAAGCAAAATAAACATATTTTTTTAATAACAACCAAAATATACAAGTTACTAAACAAATAACTACTATAAAAGTCATTAAGACAAAATTTGCTTTTTCAGGTTTACATTTAAATTTCATTATTATCACCACTTTAATTTTATCAAATAGAAAGAATAATGTCTATGAGGTTATTTAAATAATTTGCGATAATAGTCATTTTCTATTATCATTTTACTAATTGTTATTTTATTATTAACCATATTATTCATATATTTAATATAGTTATCATCATACTCTATTCCTTCATTAGGTATAAATTCTCTTTTACTATAATAGTAAACACCTTTATCAGATACCCAAGAACGATCAGCAAAGATAGCTAAACCATCACTAGTACTTAAGATATCATTACCAATAAATAATCTAGAATCATAATTAACCCCAAAAGCATTATAGATAGTTGGCATAACATCTAATTGACTACCTACTTTTGAAATATGAACTGGTTCCATTGCACTATTCCAGAAGATAAAACTACTTTTATTAACTGTAACTTTTTCTTCTCTTTTAAAAGTACTAAATTCATTTATTTCATTCATATTTAATTCATATGGATAATGATCTCCCACTAAAGCAATAACGGTATCTTCTAAAATTCCTTTTTCTGCTAATTTATTAATTAGCGTTTCTAGAGCTCTATCTAATTCCATTTGACTAGCTAAATAACTAGCTGCTCTTTTGGAATACGGTAAATTAAATGCTTCATATTCTTCTTTATGTTTTCTAGCCATAGCATTAGCCGTTAAACTATCATATGGGGAATGTCCCGAATTAGTAGCATAAAAGACCATAAACTTATCATCATTCATCGTATATTCATCAATTGTTTTTTCAATTAATTCCACATCACTTCTTGGCCATATATTACAATTAATTTCTTTTTCTAATCCATTACCACAAGCTTTAAAATTATCAAATCCCATACTCTTTAAATATTTATTACGATCTTGGAAAGTATAAGTATTATTATGATAAGCATAAGTTTGATAACCCATTTCTTTAAATTTATTACTTATCCCTTGAGGAAAAGCAATATTACCACTTCTAAACTTTGATAAGATACTGGTTGATTGAGCATACAAACCACTTAATTCTTGGAATTCACCTCCAATAGTACTATAAATAGTTGGAGTATAAAAATTATCAAAGATAAAACCACTGTTAACAAGTTTATATAAAGTTGGTGTTAAATCTTCACGAACTGCTATTTCATTAAAACTTTCAGCCATAAATAAAATTAAATTTTTATCTTTAAATATACCTGTGTATTCATTTTGTAAAGTACCACTATTACTAGCCATATATTCATGAATTAATTTAACATTATTATTTGTTTCTGTCTCTTTTAAACTATTAAAATCAAAATCTAAATTATTATAATCATAATTAATAACTTCAGGAGTATTATTATCATTACCTTCTTCATTACTATTAATATCTATATTAGTATCTAAAATTAATTCTTCTTTAAAACCAAATATATTTCTTTTTAAATTAATAAAGAAAGCATTTAAAACTCCAAAATTATCGACATTTAAAGTCGTATCATTTATTTTATAATATAAATAATAACTAGAATAATTATTTTCTTTATCAATTCTTAAACTACCTATATATAATAAATAACTTAAAAGTAAACCAATAATCATAATAATTATATTTTGCTTTTTATTTTGTTCAAAATGTATATGTTTTTGAAAAATAAGACTTAATATAAATGGGATTAGATATAAAATAATAATAGGTAATCTTCTTAATACTTCAATTAAACCTTTAAAAGCAAAATCGGCTACTTGATCAGCTAAAAAGAATGCTTCTAAAGATAAAGTAATATCAAAATAACTTTTTAAAACATAACTAGCACTAAACCAAATACTTATTATTCCTAAAATACAAAAAGAAATTATTTTATTTACTTTTGGATTTTTAAATAAATTACATATTAAATTTAAACAAAAACTTAAAAAGATTATATATAAAAACATATTAAGTAAAGAGATACCAAAGTGATGGACAACAAATATCTTATATATTATTTCCATATAAATAAAACTTACTAAAAACACCCAAAACAATTTAATCTTTTTCATATTTACCACTAATACAATTATATCACTTTCTAAAATAATATTTATCTCTTTTTCTAATATTGACATTTAATTAACGTAAATAAGAAACAATTGCTTGTTTCTTATCAAGTATTACTCTTCAATATCGTTAGTAAAGAATACTAGATTGATATCAAAAAAGAAAATATGTACTAAGTAATACTCGTGTACATATTTATATTATATTCTAATTATATTATTTTATAGTTCCAGTTTTTAACAAATTATTTTCATCTTTCTGACTATTAAGAGCAATACCGATTGTAAAAACTAAAGATAAATAATATATCCAAATCATTAAAACAACAATACTAGCAAGTCCCCCATATAAAACACCATAAGAAGCATAATTAGTAACATATAAAGAATATACTTTAGTACCAATTATAAAACATATTGTTGTAAATAAAGCCCCATAATTAATTACTCTTTCTTTTCTTTTTTTATCTGGTGCCAGAGCATATATTACTCTTATAACAAAGAAAATAAATAACCAAGATAATGGACCTTTTAATAAATTAAAGACATAGGCGATATTATTAGTAATAGTTATATTTAAATTAACTTCTTTAATTAAGTCAACAATTATATTACCAAAAACTGGTACTATTAACATAAATGTTAATAGTAAGATAAATAGAAAAGATAATCCCATAGCTTTTAGTCTTCTTTTTAACCAATGCTTATTTTCTATTCCATATATAGTATTACTTGCTATAATAATGGAATCAGCCCCATTACTAGCAATATAAAGACCAGCAATAATGGTTATAAAAAAGTGAATACCTGCATCATTAGATAAGTTAACTCCTAAAACTAAATTAGCTATTTCTTTAGAAAAAGAAGAACTTAAAAAGTTATATAAGAAATCAACAGATAAATTAAGAATACTAGCACCATAAGATATTAAACCAAATGTTGGAATAATTGCTAAGCACAAAAAGAAAGAAACGTTACCTGGCAAGATAACCATTTCACTTCTTCTTAAAACTTTAAATAAATTTTCAAAAAAATCTTTAATTGTATTTTTAGCATTTTTTATTCTTTTCTTCATTTATTACCTTTTTTTTCTTTCATATCTTCAATAGCTTCCGTTAAGGCATCTTCAATAGTTTTTAAATTATTTTCAATAATACTATAACCAAATTCTGCCCCATAATTATATGGTAATCTTTTTAATTCTTTACTTAATTTATGAATATAATTTATAATTTGTTTTTGATTATATCCCACAGTATATATGACAAATTCATTACCATCACTACGCATTAAATCACTATTATCTAGTTGAGTTTTTATTAAGGCATTAGCAAATGCTTGAATTTGTTTATCACCTTCATTAACACCAAATTTATCATTTATTTCCGTAAGTTTATTTAAATCCACTACTACTATAGCTTGAGGATAAATAGTATTATTACTCCAAGATTTCATAAAATCACTTAGATATGCTCTATTCTTAAGACAAGTAAGTTCATCAATGAATCTTATCTTTTCATCTTTCTTAAGTTTACGAGCTATTCTGATCTTTTTCGTATTTTTATAAACAATAAATCCGATTAAGAATACTAAAATAATTATTAAGATAACATATTTAGCTATGGCATTTAAGATATTACCATTTAAGACAACATCTAAATGACTACTTAAACCATTATTAATTGTTTGGAAAGGATCTAAATATGTTATATATTTATCTAATAAAGTATTTAATACTTCATAATTAGATTTTACTTTAAAACTATAATATTCATTAATATTTGTATTATATTTACTTACATAATTATTTAATTTACTATTCTTTAAATATTCAAAGATATAGGTATCCATAGCAATAATAACATTCTCTTTATTTAATTTATATAATTCTTTATTAGTACTATATGTATGAATATTAATGCCTTCAATATTCATTAAATATTTTAAAATATTACTTCCATCTTCAACATATACTTCTTCATTTTTTAAACTATATAAAGAATTAAATACTTTATTATTATCATTTCTAGTTATAATAGATATACTACTTAAAATACCATTAGTTGTTTTTAAATAATTATCTTGTATATTTTGATTAAAATCAAAATATACATCTACTTTATTCTTATTTATTTCTTTAATTAATTTATTAGTATCTTTATATTTTGATATATTAAAATAAACACCAGAAAATGCACTAAATTCTTGTAGGTATTCAGCAATTATACCACCATATTTACCACCCATTATAACTTCATATGGTGAATTATTGATAAAACCATAATTATAATTAACACTTAATAATTTATCAATATCTGTATCAGCAATATTTAAAGATTTTTTAAATATTGCTAATTCTTCACTCTTAATATATTGATTAATTTTTTCTTGCCAAATATCAAAATATTTATATAAGATATTACTTAAAACATCTTGTGTACCTTCTAAAGAATAATAAGAATTAATATCACTAAAATGATAAATAATATTTAAATTATTAGTAAGTATTTTATCAATATATTCCATTCTTGGAATAATAATATAATTTACATCAGTATCTAAACTATTAAATAAACTATCAATATCATCATAGTTTTGATAATTAATATTTAAATCTTTTAAAAATGATTTAATATAATCAAGATCTTTTGTTAAGACACCAATATTTTTATTTTCTAAATCATAATTATTACGTATAAATTCTTTATTTTTACTAACTAATAAATAGTGATCAGTATAAAATATTTTACCATTTGAAGGTATATTATTACTATAAGTTAATTTAATTAATTGATCATCTGATTCATTAGTTATAACATTAAAGTTAATACCATATTCTTCTTTAACATCATTTAAAAAATTATAAAATACACCATGACCATCTTTACTAAAGATATTTTCATCATTCTTAATATATATATTATTAATATTATTAATGTTACTATTTATCCAAGTTCTCTCTTCACTACTTAATTTTGTATCATCATTGATAAAATTATATAGAAAGATTCCTCCCACTAAGAAGATAAAAATTATTAGACCAATAATAGCCCATTTTTTCTTTTTCATTATTCAGCACTACTTTCCGTTGGCAATTCTAAACTATAATCACTCCAAATAATACCACTATCACTACTAACATTTTTGGTTCCCATAAGTACATAAGATGCCCCTTCAGAATCTTTATCTATTTTAATAAAGAAAGAGATATCATAATTCTTTAAAATACTTTCTGAAAATAAAGAAATAGATTCTTCAGCTAAAGTTTTAACACTGCTAACTTTTTCTCCTTCTAAAGTTTTAATATCAATGTAAATTATCTTACCTTTAACATTTATATCAACACTATCAATTAATTCATCTTCTTTAAAAGAATTAATTATATCTTCTTGTAATTTATCAGTAATAGGTATATCTTTTATATTATCTAGTCTATTACCATATTTACTTTTACTAGATCCATAAAAGAAAACAACAACAATTATAACAAAAACAGTTAACCATACTACTAGGATTATTCCTAAAAAGAGTAATACTTTATTATCTCTAAAAAATTTTTTAATTTTATTCATTAATTACACCTCTTTGGCAATATTAATTATACTATATAATAATATTTATGGCAAACTGTAACCAAACTTGTCAAACAATTGTTAATTTACAATCATTATCTTTTTCTAGTTAATTTTTTATGTTTATCATTTATATTATTATTGTTATTTATATCATCAATTATTGCTCCTAATTCTTCTTTTTTTAAATATTCAATACTATTAATATTAATCATGGATTCACTTGATGGAACAAATTCATATTCTTTATTAGATAAATTATTTATGAGTTCAGGATTAATATTACAATTATCATTTAATTTTTCTTCATTATCTAAATATAATTTCATCTTTTCCATATCTACAGAATCGATATTATTTTTAACCCCTAAAACTATTGAATAAATAATTCCTCCAATATTTATACATAATGCTATTAAATTTAAAGGATTTAAAAACATTATAAAAGCTATTAAATTAATTATTGTTACAATTAAATTACCTGTTATAAAGATTTTATTGGCTTTAGATTCTTTATTAAACTCTTTTATATTCTCATCAAAATCAATAAATCTTATTTGTCTATGCATCATTTGTTGTAAAAATTCTCTAACTTCTTTTGTATTTTCACATTCTTTTATTTCATTACTAAAATGAACTTTTATTTTATTTCCTTCTTCTTTATAATACAATATAAATTTATCAATTTTACCATCATAATAATCTTTCATTATTTAACCACTACCCCATCTAAACTAAAGCTTTTAGCATCAGTTATTTTTACTTTTATTATTTTACCAATTGTATCTTTAATATTATCCCCTTCAATATTTACAAGTTTCATTGTATCAGTATAGCCATAAACTTTAGTATTATCTTTTTCAGATTCTCCTAACACTAGAACTTCAACTTCTTTATTTAATAATTTTTGATTACTTTTATTAGAATAATAATTAACTAGTTCATTTAATTCATATAATCTTTTTTCTTTTTCTTCCATAGATACTTTATCTTCCATTCTAGCTGCGGGAGTACCTTCTCTAGGTGAAAAAATAAAAGTATAAGCCCCATCAAATTCACAAGTTTTAACAACATCTAAAGTTTCTTCAAAGTCTTCTCTTGTTTCATTTGGAAAACCTACTATTATATCTGTTGTTATGGAAACATTAGGTATTTTTTCTTTTATTTTATGAAATAATTCTAAATATTCTTCTTTTGTATATCTTCGATTCATTCTTTTTAAAATTTCATTACTTCCAGATTGGATAGGTAAATGAATATATGGCATAATATTTTTATATTTACTGATGACATCAATCATTTCATCGGTAAAATTCCAAGGATGAGAAGTAACAAAACGAATTCTTTCAATTCCTGTTTTAGCGACACTTTCTAGTAAATCACTAAATTTTTCACCAATATCTTTACCATAAGCATTAACATTTTGACCTAATAAAGTTACTTCTTTATAACCTTCTTTTATTAATTCTTCTACTTCTTTAATTATTTTATCTTTTTGTCTACTTCTTTCTCTTCCTCTAGTATAAGGAACTATACAATAAGTACAAAATTTATCACAACCATACATAATATTAATCCAAGCAGTATATTTAGAATCTCTTTTATATTGAATACCTTCAATTACTTCATCACTTTCGGAATAAACTTCAATTTCTTGTTCCTTAAATTTAGTTGTTAATAAGTGAGGTAAATCTTGAATATTGTGAGTACCAATAAGTAAATCAACAAAAGAATATTTTTCTTGGATTAATTTAACAAAATCTGGTTGTTCACACATACAACCCGCTAAAACAATAAAAACATCATTATGATTCTTTTTTAAATAATGACATTTACCTAAAAAACCAATTACTTTATCACGGGCATTTTCTCTAATAGCACAAGTATTTAAGACAATAACATTAGCTTCTTCTATATTTAATGTTTCTTCTAAACCTAGTCTTTCTAAATAACTTCTAATTTCTTCACTATCGTGAACATTCATTTGACAGCCATAAGTTCTTAAGAAATATTTTTTATTTGTAAATACCTTTTTTATATCTTCTTTTAATTCAATATATATATTTTCTCTTTTTTCTCTTTTTTTAGCAATATTTAAATCTGGTAAATGCATACAATCACTTCCTAGTAAAATATTGTATCATATAAAAATATATTTTGAAAGCAGGTTTGTGATTTTTAGAATGGGATAAGTTAGGGTATTTTAGTAAAGTATTTATTTTTATAGTATGTTAATCAACCAAAACCCTGCTTTCAGTTACTGATATTAAAACTATTTTATTTTAATTGCAATAAGTTCGACAAATGTTGCCAAAACTTGTCAAAATACGACCTTAGTATAATATAAAAAAAGCATTTAAATGCCTTTTTTAATCTTCTTTAATATTTTGTTTCTTAGTTATTAAATAACCAAAGACAATAAAGATACCTAATAAAGTAACTGTACTTGCTATTAAAATAATAATAGCTTTTTTAGATAATTTATGTCTAGTATCTTTAATACATTCACTTTTACCTTCTTCAATACACCCAACAACATCTTTATCACCATTTTCATAGGCTTCATCAATAATTGATTCAAGGGTTGTATTGTAAGATGTACTAGCGTAAAGATCACTAATAACAACTAAAGGTGTTCCATTAGTATTTGCATCTTTAAAACCTGCTTTATTTAAAGTTTCAACAACCTTTACCCCTAAATTATAATCATCACCTAATACGGCAGGATTAGTTGTAATAGTATCATATAATTCTTTTTTAACAATAGTAAATTTCTTATTGTATGATTCTAATCCTTCTAAATATTCTAATTCTGCTTTACAATAACCACAGTCATTAGCTAAAAAGACATATACTTTAACTAAATCTTGGGCTACAGAATCATTTTCTTCTTCATCTTTACTTGCCATAACATTTACTGGTATTAATAACATTAAACAAACCAATAAGATACCTAACTTTTTCATAAATCCTTCTTTCTAAAATAATTATAACATTCTAGTTTATATAATACAATAATTAAAAATAACAAGAAAAATGAAAAATAAATTTTTCATAAGTTAATGAATTCCTAACGGAATTCATTTTTGATATAATGGTGTT
>CANQXT010000034.1 GCA_947627915.1 uncultured Bacilli bacterium | reverse complement strand
AAAGATGATAATAAAAAAGAAATATTAATTTATGATTATGTTGATGATAATTTTGCTAAGACTCGTAATATGTTTTTGAAAAGAAAAAAGACATATGAAAAATTGGGTTATGAAATAGTGGAAGATAACAAACAACAAATAATAAAGATATAATTAATGTTTCAAACATCTATTTATAAAAAGGTAGTTAAGAAACAATCTCAACTACCTTTTCAACTACCAAAATTTTAAATTTTATTTAAATATTAAGTTAAATAACTATTTTTTAAGTTTTAAAATAAAGGTAAAAGTATTTAAATAAACTTAGAAGTGCGTGAATACTAACCGCCCCCTGAAGAGAGCGAAAGCTCTCATTTTTGTTTGTTTTAAAGGGTTTTTGCGATATGAGATTTTGTCTAGGCGACATTTAGGCGATGAAAATATATAAAATCTTGTTTAAGAAAAATAAAAGATATTTTAAATAAATGATATAATATTTAGTGAAACAAATAATAATTTGTAGGAGTATTAAATATGAGTGAATTAAAAAATAAGAAAAGTCTTGTTATTTATTTTTCAAGAGCAGATGAAAATTATGCAGTAGGATATGTTGATAAAGGAAATACTGAATATATTGCTGAATATGTAAGTGATATTGTTGGTGCTGATTTATTTAAAGTAGAACCACTAATACCTTATAGTAAAGAATATAGTAGATGTATTGAAGAGGCAAAACAAAGAGTTGGTAATGCCCCTATCAAAAATAAAATAAGTGATATTTCAGAGTATGAAGTTATTTATATTATGACACCAGTATATTGGGGTAGTTTCGCACCAGAAATAGAAACAACATTAAAAGATTTAGACTTTACAGGAAAAATAATAAGAATAGTAACAACTCATGAAGGTTCTGGACTAGCAAATGTTGTAGAAGATATTAAAAAAATATGTATAGGGGCAAATATATTAAATGATAGTATTGCTATAAAAGGAACTGATTGTATAAGTGCAAGAGGAAAAATAGAAGATTGGATTTAATAAAATAATAGTAATTTGTAGGAGGCAAAATTTTATGCAAAAAAAGAAAATATTTAAAATATTATCATTTATATTTTGTATATTAACTTTTATTGGTGCAGGTTATGTACTAATAAATAAAGGAGAAGTAAATGCAGGATATGCTGTAATACCTAGTTTGTTTAGTGTTATCTTTTCCCAATTAAGTATTACGGAAAAAAATAAAAAATAGTTATAGTTTATTAGACAATAAATAGAACTCTACTAATTGTAGGTGTTAAAATTTGTGTTAATATTGTATAGTTGTTTTCGAAAGGAGCAAGCATATGAATCAAGAAAAAATTGGCAAATTTATTGCCAATTGTAGAAAAGAACAAAATCTAACACAAGACCAACTTGCTGAAAAATTAGGAATAACTTATAAAGCAGTATCTAAATGGGAGTGTGGTAAAGGATTACCTGATGCCTCTATTATGATGGAGTTATGTAAAATTTTAAAAATAACTGTTAATGATTTATTAAGTGGGGAAAAAGTTAAAGAAAAAGAATATCAAGAAAAATTAGAAAAAAATATTATCGATACAATAGATTATTCTAACCAAAAAATATCTAAGAAAAATAAACTAATCTATGAAATGTTTATGTTCTTTGGTTTAGGTTTAATTTTTATTTCGTTTACAATTTATCCTACTGATAGTAGTTGGGGATCTATCCACTCTATAATGGGGTTAGTTATATCAACTTTTGGATTTGTTAATCTAATAAGTGGAAAAACTATTATAAAAAAGTTATTTTTAGGTATAGGTTATTTTGTGTTAGGGTTTATATTACTATTTTTACTTGATTACTCTAATGTAGTATTAAATAAAGTTGCTCCAAGATTTTCTTATTTAATAGAAACTGGAGATAATATGATTATCTATAAAACACCATTTTATAATGTATATAGAATAAATCGAAATACTAAAAATGAGTATTATATAATTGATACTCAAAAGAAGTACACTGAAGATAATATCCCAATTACGCTATTTAACAGAAATAAATCAGGCATTGAAAACATAATCCAATATAAAAATCAATATGTCGGTAACAATAGTAATGATAGTCATTTAATTGATAATTTACCACTTGCGGAATATGGTTATGTTTTTGAGATTGATTCTGTAAATCCTGGGTTAACAATAGATTACCATATTACAGACTGGTATGTGAATGAAAATCATTATTTAGAAAAAGCATTATTATATAACTCTGTATCAATATTTGCTTTAATAGATAATATAGAACAAATTACTTTTAATTTTAGTGGTAATACATATACAGTGAGTAGAAAACAAATTAAAGAATTGTATCCCAATTTTAATGATATAGTAGATAATGGAATCAATCAAAACAATTTTAATAAGTATTTAGAAAATAAAATGAACGATAATGATTTTGTAGAAAATACATTTAAAAAAATATTTGTTAATTAAAAATAATGCTATAATGAAATTAATTAAAGGTGGTAGAGATTATGGTAAAATGCTATTATGGGTCGTCAAATCCTAATTTAAAAGATTTGAAAATTAATCTTTCATTGAACGGCCAATTGCTTATACTCGTTATACTTTAAAAGATATTAAATTTGATAACAAAGAATTAGTCAATATTTTTGAAGAGTTTATGAAACTTAAAGAATCTGGTTTATTTGAAATAGT
Organism: uncultured Bacilli bacterium; assembly: GCA_947627915.1. Taxonomy (GTDB): domain Bacteria; phylum Bacillota_I; class Bacilli_A; order RF39; family UBA660; genus SIG200. The sequence continues at coordinate 10,449 of CANQXT010000034.1, read as the reverse complement.
TGAAGAAAGTGATATTCCAAAAGATTATATATTAGATTTAAAAAGTTTTATAAAAATAAATATATACACAATGATATGAGTGATGAAGAAATAGAATACTTTAATAAATACTTACCAGATTTGATTAAATAGTGATTAGAAATTTGAAATTAAAAAAGAGAGGACTTAGTATGGAAAAATATTTTGATAAAGCAATAGAAATAGCTAAATTAGGAGTTAAAAATTTAGAAGGTGGTCCATTTGGAGCAGTTGTTGTTAAAGATAACAAAATAATTGGTTATGGAAATAATAAAGTTTTAAAAGAAAAAGATCCAACGGCGCATGCTGAAATAATTGCTATTCGTGATGCCTGTAAAAGATTAAATACTCATGACTTAACCGGTTGTGTTATTTATTCTACTAGTGAACCTTGTCCTATGTGTTTATCTGCAATTATTTGGTCTAATATTAAAGAAGTTTATTTTGTAACTAATAGAAAAGAAGTTGCTGAAATTGGCTTTCGCGATGATATGATATATAATTATTTAGAAAATAAAGAAAAAGATATTTTAGAAATTCATCAAATTGAAAATAAAAAGTGTCAGGAACTACTTGAAAGTTATCATCAAGAACTTTATTAAATGTTAATTTTAGTTGACAAATTTCCAACTCAAACAGGTAGATTGCAACTAAAATAAAATGTATAATTTTCGGTGTGAGGTGAGAAATTTGAATAATTTAGGTGAAAGATTATTTAAACTAAGAAGAGATAAAAAATTATCTCAAGAAGAAGTAGCAGAAAAATTAAATGTTACAAGACAAACTATTTCCAAATGGGAAACAAATCAAAGTATGCCTGATTTTGATAAAGTTGTTCCTTTATGTGAATTATATGGAATAACTCCTAATGAACTATTTATTGAATTAAAAGGAAAGAAAACTTCTAAAAATAATGAATATATTACTTTATTAGAAGATGAAAAACTAAGAACAAGTAAAAAAGCAAAAGGAATATCAATAAGTGTTGTATTATATTTTTTAGGAATTGTATGGACAATGATTTCCATTCCCGTTATGAATTTTAATCCAGTAGTTGCATCTGCAATATTCTTACTTGTTTGTGGAATTTCTACAGGTATAATAATTTATGTATGTATTAAATACAAAAAAGTAAAAACTCCTAAAGAAACGGAAATTGATAAATTAAGAAATCAAATATCAAGTGTTGTTGCAATAATAGTTACAATTACTTATTTAATTATTAGTTTTAAAACTATGGCTTGGCATTTAACTTGGATAATATGGATAATATTTGGTTTATTTGAAGAAATATTAAAATTAATATTTATGTTGAGGAATTATAAAGATGAAAAATAAAAAATGGATTATAACTTTAATTATTTTATTATCTATTGTTATGGTAGTGCTTTCAATATTTTTTGTTGGTCTTTTACAAGGTAATTTCAAGTTTAAAGGATTTAGATTTGGAATACAAAGTAGTAATGAACTTATATTAGATAAAATTTATGAAGAAAAATTTAATAATATTATAATTGATGCTACTACAAGTGAAATATTTATTAAAAGAAATGATACAGAAAATATTAAAGCTATAGTTTATGGCGAAAAAGACTATACTGATGTTGAAACTAATTTAAAAACTTTAAATATTAAAATAAGTGAAAAAAATTGTATTGGATTTTGTTTTAATCAAAAATCTGCTAAGATAGAAATATATTTACCAGAAGAATATGCTGGCAACATTAATATCAAAAATGATTATGGAGATATTTCGATTGCTGAATTTTTAAATGCTAATATTGAAATAGATGAAGATTGTGGAGATGTTTTAATACTTGGTGGTAATACTGTTAAAGTAGATAATGATTATGGTGATATTGAAATAGAAAAATCTAATGTATTAACAATAAATGAAGATTGTGGTGATGTTATAATTTCGAGTACTAATGAAGCAATAGTAAAAAATAGTTATGGAGATATAAAAATTAAATCAGTAGATAATTATCTTCATCTTGAAAATGATTGTGGCGATATAGAACTTAATAATATTAATTTAAAACAAGATTCTTATATTAAAAATGATTATGGGGATATCGAAATAGGTAATACAAATGAATTATTTATTGATGCCAAAACTGATTTAGGAAAAGTAAAAATTAAAAATAATTATCATAAATCTGATATTACTTTAAAAATTGAAAATGATTGTGGGGATATAAAAGTAAATAATTAAAGTAAATAAATAGCAAACGACGTATAAATGAATGAAGTTTGCTTTTTTAATTGTACGTGTAATATTATAATACGTATTAATAATTTAAAAAAATGTCTTGTTTGACAAAACTAATGAAAAAAGAAAAAATTTCATTAGATTTGTCAAAATGGAAATATATTTTACATTATTATTTATATAAAAAGAAAATTGATATAAAATTTACTTAATCTAGGGTATAATAAAGATGGAGAAATTATGAAAAAAGATTTAAAAATTATTTTAATTGTTCTAGGTGTTTTAGCAGGAATAATATTACTTGATACTATACAAGCAAAAATCTTTGATAATAGTCCATTTATTAAAATAAGAAAAAATTTTAAAGATGGTTATGTCCAATATATGGATAAAGGTCTATTAGTAAATCATTATCATTGTAATAATAATGAAAGAATTACTACTTGGAAATTTACAAAATTTTCTTGTTCTATTGCAGAAAATAAAAAAGAAATTAAAGAAATAATTGATTTAGTTGCAAGAGATAATCTTTCTTGTGATACCGCTTTAGAAAAATTCTATCAAGATGAAAAATATACTTATTCTTATAATTGTATAAAAAGTAATTATGTAATTGTTAAGTATAATGATGGAAGTGAAGATACCGTAAAAGATGCTTTACAAAATAATAAAATAACAATTCAAGATTTAGATAGATTTAATATTAAATATATAAAAGAAGACATAGAAAATAATCAAGAAAAATTAAATTTAGAAAATTATCAAGATAATCCCATTTTTTTAAATTATGGTGAAGATAATATAATAAAAACTAAAAATATAAATTTAAGTCATAATATTTTAACTGAAAGAATAAACGTCTTATATAATGATGATAAAGAATTAGAAAGTTTAGTTAAATATATTAAAGATACATTTAATGTAGAAATTAATAATAAATGGGAAATATCGATAAATTATTATAATAACGAAAAAAGTGATGGATTAGTTCAATTTGTTTATACCATTGGGGAAATAAAAACTAATAGAAGTATTACTTTTGCTATAAATAAAGATAAATATGATAAAGTATACTATATGTGTTTAACTGAGGATATAGATGAAAAAGATTTAATTAATAGAGTAAATTTATTTAAAAATAAATATGTTCAAGAAAAGAAAGAATTAAAAGATGGGGAAACATTCTATGAAGATGAAACAAATTTTATGTATTATATAAATGTTGATAAGTTAATATATACATATACTTACTTTTTTAAATATAGTAATGATATTATAAATGATGATTGGGGAACAGTTCGTTTAATTGATGAATTTGGTAATGCCAAATTAATTAAATAAAATTTTAAACTTGTATTTTATTGCAAGTTTTTTTAATAAATATTATGAAAGTGAACCAATGGTATATTTAATAACTAGATTATAAATGGTATTGTTAATCTTGAAAGGAAAAAATTATGAATCAAGAAATAATTGGAAAGTTTATTGCTAGTCAAAGAAAATTAAAAAAATTAACTCAAGAAGAATTAGCTTACAAACTAGGTATTACTAAAAATGCTGTTAGTAAATGGGAAAGAGGTGTCTGTTTAATGGATATGTCTTTACTTAAACCCTTAAGTGAAATATTAGATGTAAGTATTAATGAAATACTTGCTGGTGAAAAGATTGAAACAAAAGATATTGAGAAAAAGAGTGAAGAGAATATCATTAAGTTAACAGAATTAATTAATTTAAAAACTATGAAATATGGTATTATCGGAATGTCTTTATTTTCTGTTATGTTAATTATTATTTCAGTTTTTAAAAACGTCCAACCTTCAGCTTTAGTTAGTTTACTTTGTGCATATAACTCAGTTACATTTTTAAGTCGTTATAAAATAAAAAAAGATAAAAATGATTTAATAACGGGTATTTTATTTTTAATAGCTCTTATTTTAAATACTATTGCTTTTATATTAGCATAATTATTGTAAAGTCTACCAATAGTAGGTTTTAAAATTTATTTAAATATTATATAGTATTTTTGAAAGGAACAGAAAAGATGAATCAAGAAAAAATTGGCAAATTTATTGCTAGCTGTAGAAAGATGCAAAATTTAACTCAAGAAGAACTAGCTAACAAGTTAGGAATAACTTCTAAGGCAGTATCTAAATGGGAATGTGGTAAAAGTTTACCAGATGTTTCTATTATGCTAGAGTTATGTAAAATTTTAAATATTACAGTTAATGATTTGTTGTGTGGAGAAAAAGTTAAAGAAAAAGAATATCAAGAAAAGTTTGAAGAAAATATTGTCAATACAATTGATTATTCCAATAGAAAAGTTAAACGTATTAAATCTATTTGTTTATTTATAGTAATTTTTATTAGTTCAATCTTGTTAATTTTATTTGTATTATTTGGAATTGATATTATAAGAATGCGAAATAATGAACCTGTATTCTTTAGTACTTGGGGTTTTAAGTATGCTCCACCTATAAATATAGATGGCATTAATATTGAAAAAGTAATTAAAGAATATTTAACTCAGGAAGATGAAAAAATTAATATTTATGAAAATGAAAAATCTTTTGTTGCAATGAGAACATATCTTATTACGGAAAATGCTAAAAATAAATATTACGTTTATGCTTGGGTATTACAAGAAAAATATATATTAGAAAATGGTGAAGTTTTAAGAAATTCTAGTTCATCTATTCCCTATAAATTTGAACTATTAAAAGAAAATGATAAATTAATAGTAAATGATTATGAATTTCCTAGAGATGGTAGTTATTATGTTAAAGATATGAAACATATATTCCCTAATAGTGTCTTAAAAGATATGAATAATATTCGTAATGATGGAACTATAGAAAAATTAACTGTAGAACTACAAAATGATGTTAATTTATATTTTCATAACTAAATTTGGAACTTTTCTTTAAAAATAAAGCATTATATAATTAGATAATAAAGGTGAGTGTTAGAAATGAAAAAAAGTTTAAAAATAGTTTTATTAGTCTTAGTTATAATTATTGGTTTAATTGTCCTAGATACTATGCAAGCTAAAATATTTAATAATAGTCCAATATTAAAAATAAGAGAAAACTTTGATGGGGGTAATATAGATTATTTAGATAAAGGAATATTTGTTAATTATTACAAATGTAATAATAATGATAAGGTAACAGTATGGAAAAATACTAAATATAGTTGTCCTTCAATTAATCAAGAAGAAAAGCAAAAACAATTATTTCAATGTTTAGAAAATGAATTAGGAGCACATATATTAACTGAAAATGATAATTTAGTTGATTTACCTTTAAATGATATTATAGGTGAAGAAGATTCTAGAATTGCTTATTATAAAGGAGCATATGCTAGTAATAATCCAGATAACTTATTTGTTATTTTGTATCCTAAAAATGGAACATATGAAGCTAATTTAATGAAAAAGTTTGATAAATATTTTTATGAAAAATTTACTGTATATCAAGAATATGCTAGTCCTTTAACTCCAACTATATATATTCATAATAAAGATCATAATATTGATTTCAAAGAAATAGTTGATAGATGTATGGTTAATAACAATAATGAGGGTAAAAATTTACCTAATAAAACATTAAATAAATTAAAAAAGACCAATAAAATAGTTGTTGGATCATTAGGAACCATAGAAAATAAAGAGAGTATCGATCTTATAATAAAAGCTTTTTCTTCAAGTAAAAGAATATCAGGAGATATATTTTTATGTGATTATTATGCTTTTGAAATTAAACTATATGATGATAAGAATAAATTAATTGATACTATTTATACCTGGTATGATGGAAAAAGAATAATGCCTAAAAGTATAAATAGTAAAGGTTGTTCTTATTATTCGATTACAAATGATATTGATATAAAAAAGATAATAGAAGAAGAAACAAATTATAAGTTTTATAATCTTATAGATTATAGAGATAATGATACAGAAAAAGAACAGTTAATTTATGAAGATCAAAGTAATAGTTATTATATAAAAGCTAATGATATTAATGAAGTATTAATATATTTTGATTTAACTCACGAAGTAATGCCTCTTCATTATGCTTTAAAAAATGAATATATAACAATTAAGCAAGTATTAAATACTTATGCATATATTATTATGCAAAAATAAATATATAAAAAAATATCAATTTAATGATATTTTTTTATATATTCAATAATTGTATAATTAGGATTTGGTTTAATATTATCTTTTTCACAACTACCATAAATAGCTTCTTTTAAATCCATATCCCATTGATTATTTAAATCATAATGCCAATCTTCCCCATAAAATTCAACAAAACTATTATTTTTTTTAACTAATTCATTATTATTTACTAAGTTTTGAGTTGGATATTTAAAAAGATTAGTGGTTATTCTTCTCGTAATTAAACATTCTAGTTCTTTATCGCTTAATGTATGTTCTAATTGTAATTTATTTTCAAAATAATCACGATTAGCGATACTTTCAAATTCATCAAATTCACAACCATAATTTAAAACATTTCCCAAACTATCACAAAGACGCATATCAATTGCTCCTCCAGTATTATGGGTTGATGGTGGATTATAAGATGGATAAGAAACATAATTAGGCATAATAACATCTTTTAAATAATTATTAATTTCTTGTTCACTTTTCTTGTTATCTTTATCTTTTTCTTCTAAAAACTTTTTATGAAATATTTCATCATAAATATCTTTTTGACAAGCATAAGTTCTAAAACCATCATAGACCATAATGGCATAATCTTTTGGTAATAATTCTAAATGCGTTAAAATACTTTCTAAAACTTGTTCCCGGACATATATTTCAGGAAGTGTTCCCTGTCTATGTGCATCATAATAAATAGGACTAACAAATATTCTTGGATGCAACTGAATAACTTTCTTTTTGTTATAATCATATTTGTTTAACGCTACTAAGGGTTCTTTTCGAAAAGATGAATCAAGTATCTTTTTTTCTTGCCAATTATCTTTAGAACGAACATTTAATGGTTGAAAGAAGTATAAATCTTCAGCATAATGTTTAAAGAAATTATTATTATTTATAATTTTTTTAATCCTTGAAAAAGTTTCTTCATTAGCGTTCTTAAATAATATTCTTAAAATTTCTGCATAATTATTTTTTAAGTATTCTAATTCTTTATCTGTTTTATAATTATTATTTAAAATATTAATTACTTGTTCTTCATTCATATAGAGTTCATCCCTTAATTTCTATATTATATATTATAATTTTATCTTAATACTTTCATAATATTAGGTAAAACTTGTTTTTTTCTAGACATAACATTATCTAAAAAGATACCTTCAGTGACATTAATTTCAAATGCCTCACTTAATATACTTTGGGCATCTTCATTAAATAATATATATGATCCATCTTTAAAAATATCGGTAACTAAAAAGACAATAATATCATATTTATCACTTTTAGCTTCTTTATTAATAAAATTAATATAACTATGTTTTTGTTTTAAAATAGCTTTAGAATTTAAAGTATTTATTTGGCCAATACCAATATTTTTCTTATCAACGGTATAACTTTTAAAATCCATATGAACTATTTCTTTGATTGATTTAGCTTTAACCGCATCACCAGCTTTAAACATCGCAATAGCTAATTCCATTGGTTTAATATTAGCAATTTTACTTAAACTATTAATAGTCATTTCATCTTTTTTAGTTGAAGTAGCGCTTTTTAACATTAAAGTATCAGAAATAATTCCTGCCATTAAAAGACCAGCAATGTTTTCCGGAATTTTTACTTTATTTTCTTTAAATAATTCATAAACTATTGTACAAGTACTTCCAACAGTCATATTACGAAAACTAATTGGTTTATTGGTACCTAATATTCCTAATTTATGATGATCTATTATTTCTAAAATATCAGCTTCTTCTAAACCATCAACACTTTGATTAACTTCATTATGATCTACTAAGATAACTTTTTTAGGATAAGTATTTCTTAAATCAGATAACTTAATTAACCCTAAACATTCATTTTTATTATTGATAACCGGATAATAACTATGTTTTGTTTTATTAATAACTTCATTTAAATCACTAACATCCAATTTTTCATTAACGGTCATAATTCCTTTTTGATATGGATAATTAAATATATAATTAGCAAATTTAATTTTTAGAAGTGTTTCATAAGTATCTTTTTTAGTATAAATAATATTTACTTTTTTCTTTTTAGCTAATTCTAAATGTTCATCTTTTATTTTATTATTACCCGTTACAATAATTAAAGTAACTGCATTGTTAATAGCGTCTTCAATAATTGAATATCTATTTCCCACAACTAAAATAGAATTTTTATCTAATAATTTTTCTTCTCTAAAAGTAGTACTTCTTAAATCAATATTAGTAATATTTCCTTTTATTTCATCTTTAAATCTTAATATTTCTTTTCCCTCTAATACTTCTAAAATATAATCATATTTAGTATAAAGATTTGTACTATCACCAAGTATTTCTTGTTTAGCTATATCTTTCATTGCAAAAGATCCTAGAAAAATATTATTATTATCTACTACAGGAATAGTACTCATATTATTATTTTGCATCTCAAAAAAAGCATTATAAACAGATTTATTGATATTAATACGAAAATCTTTATGATAAGCAATATTTTTAACTTGTAATCTAACATCTTCTAATATACTAGGAATAGTTATTTTAAATTTATTTAAAACATATTTTGTTTCCTCATTAATATTTGATAATATCCTAGCTTCAGTATTAAAACCTAAAGCATTCTTTAAGTAGGATAAACTAATGGCACTGCAAACACTATCAGTATCTGGATTTTTATGACCAAAAATATATATTTTATCTTTCATTACAACCACCTTTTAAGAAATTATAACATTTTCTAGCAATTAAATAAACAAAAAAATGTTAATAACTAGATAGTTTTCAACAATTTATTTCGACAAAATAATAAACAATTATTTGTTATAGTATAATTGGTGATAATATGAAAGTAAAAGTCTTTGATGAAGAATGTGAAAAAGATTTAGAAAATAATATTAATGAATTTTTATTAAATGATGTTGATATTATCGATATTAAATATCAAATTGCAATCGGTATTAGTGGTGAAGAACAAATATACTGTTTTAGTGCAATGATTATATATCATTAAAAAACCCCATAAAAGAGGTTATAACATATACATATTAGAATTATTTATATCTATATCTTCACTAGAAACTACATTACCATTACTTTCTAATTTACTTATGCGATAATCTAAACGATTTAATTGTCTTTCAATTTTCGCAAAACGACTTTCTATATCATTTGCAGTATTTAATGTGTTATAATTATTAGGCATAGGACTTGGTGTAGGTCCTTGATAATAATAATTACTTGATGATTGATATGGAACATTTTGATCTATTCCCATTTGGGGTATTTGCATATTAGGATTATATGCTTGATATGAACTTTCTGCAAAGAAAGAATTTCTATTTTTTTTCATTAGTGCCTCCCTATCAATAATATATGTATAATTTAAGGAAGTGGTTAAAATGCGTATGCGAAATCCCAAAGATAAAGATGAAGTAATTAATAATTGTTCTTTTTTAATTAAAGATGAAATAAATTTTATTCATAATAATCCCTTACATATTGAAATTGGTATGGGTAAAGGTAATTTTATCTTAAATATGGCCTTAAATAATCCTAATATCAATTTTATAGGTATTGAAAAATATTCTAGTGTTGCAAGTATTGCTATTAAAAAGATAAGAGATTATAACTTAGATAATTTAAAGATTATTATTAGTGATGTTAGTAATTTAGAAGAATTATTAAAACATAAAGTAGATGTTATATATTTAAATTTTTCTGATCCTTGGCCTAAAGCAAGACATGAAAAAAGAAGATTAACATCTCTACCATTTTTAAAACTATATGATAATTTTTTTAAAGATAAAAAAACTATTATTCAAAAAACAGATAATGATGATTTATTTAATTATAGTGTTGAGTCAATAACTGATTATGGTTATCATATAGAAGAAATAAGTTATGATTTACATAAAACAGATATTCCCAATATAATGACTGAATATGAAGAAAAATTTACTGAAAAAGGAATTAAAACAGAAAAAAAGAGCAAATTAATTTAAAAGAGTAAACTTTATGAAATTTAAGAATAAAAATTTTATAAAGTTTTTTTT
>CANQXT010000033.1 GCA_947627915.1 uncultured Bacilli bacterium | reverse complement strand
AGGGATTGGAGAAAGTGGTAAATATGTATAAATATGTTAAAAGATTTTTAGATATAATTGTGTCATTAATCGTATTAATTGTATTTGCAATACCCATGTTGATAATTGCTATTGCTATTAAATTAGAAGATGGTGGACCTGCACTTTTTAAACAAGCGAGAACAGGAAAAGATGGTAGAAATTTTAAACTTATTAAATTTAGAAGTATGAAAATTAATAATGATGTTAGAGACTTTAAAAAAGAAGATGAGTTTACTAAAATAGGGAAGTTTATAAGAAGTACATCATTAGATGAAATACCACAAATTTTTAATATTATAAAGGGTGATATGTCATTTATCGGTCCTAGACCTTGGATTCCAGAATATTATGAAAATATGAACAATAAACAAAGAGAAAGAGTTAGCGTATTACCTGGAATTACAGGGCTTGCTCAAGTGAATGGAAGAAATAGTATTTCAATTAATCAGAAAATTAATTATGATTTAGAATATGTTAATAATTTTTCGTTATTTCAAGACATTAAAATCTTGGGTAAGACGATATTTACCGTATTAAAAAAGGAACATGCTTATATAAATAAAATGGGCATTAAAGAAGAGATAGATGAATTAAAAAAGCAAAATAAAAAAATGGAATCTGAAATATAGAAAAAAGTATAATAATGTATTTTTCATTTTATCTACTGTTATTATGTTGCTTCAAAATAGATTTTATTTTTTGTAGAGATAAAGTTTTATATAGTTCAAGTAGAGGTATTTTATAAATATAAATGCAAAGATCACTCTAGTGAGAGATATCCTAAATATTAAAAAAACATATTTAGAATAGTAATATCTGGCACTTTTGAAATTTTAATTTTTAATACTTTGTTTTTTTTATGTTCTAATTTATGATGATTATAGTAGGTCTTTTAATAAGAAAACAAATTATTAATATAAGCCAATGAAATTTTATACAAGAGCTATTGAATGATAATGAATATGAAAAATTAATAATAATATATGATTCAAGTATATCAATAACGAAAGATGGGAATCTTTCTATATACGCAAATAAAGATGATATTGAAAGCCCTTATGTTATATTGAAAAAATGAATATATATTAATGATTTAAAAAAGAAGTGAAAAAATTATATATCTTCTCATGAATTTTGAAATACTTCAGTTGATAAAGGTTATTTAAATAAGTATGGATACAAAATGATTGCTGAAGAATTATATAAAATTATTAAGAATGTGAAATAATGTCAATTTATTAATAGATTTTATTATTGTTGTTATTTTTATAACAATATAATCACCAAAAATATCCCTAAAAAAAGTAAAAAAATATTTTTGTTACTAGCAGGTTATATTACTGATGTTTATTGGGAAAAATTGAAGTGGGGAATGTTTTATTGAATTAGCATTATTTTTTTTGATTTTGTGGTTAATCTTTTGACTAGTCTTTACTGAAGAACAGTCCTTTTGCTTTCAATTTTAAATAAAATTAGTAAATGTATTTTTAACAAATGTAACATTAAAAAAGTGAAATAAATAAATTAATGTAGAAAAATGTTACAATATATGATAAAATAAAATTTGAAAGTAGATTTTATTTTTTTGTGGGAGAAAACTTATGGAGAAAATATTTATAGAAAAAGATTTAATAAGCATAATTGTTCCAGTGTATAATGCAGAAAAATATATATTAGATACTATAAAGACTGTAGTAAATCAAACGTATAAAAATTGGGAATTATTATTAATTGATGATTGCTCAGATGATAATAGTGTAGATCTTATAAAGAAATGCGTAAGTAGAGATGATAGAGTTAAATTACTGTTAAATAAAAAAAATTTAGGTGCTGCAATTACCAGAAACAATGGAATAAAAAATGCTAGTGGTAGATATATATGTTTTTTAGATGCAGATGATTTATGGGATAAAGAAAAATTAAAAAAACAAATTATTTTTATGAAAAAAAATAATTGTACTTTCTCATTTACAGGTTATGAGTTTACTGACGAAAATGGAACTCCTAAAGGTAAAAAAGTCTATGTTCCACAAAAAATTAATTATAAGCAAGCTTTAAAGAATACAACTATTTGGACAAGTACTGTTATGTTTAATATGGATAAAATAGAAAAAAACGATATTTATATGCCGAATATAAAAAGGGGGCAGGATACAGCAACTTGGTGGAAAGTGTTAAAAAAGGTCGATTATGCTTATGGAATGAATGAAATACTTTCATTTTATAGGAGATCAGAAAAAACACTATCATCTAACAAATTAATAGCATTAAAAAGAACATGGAATTTATATAGAAACGTAGAAAATTTAAATATTTTCTTTAGCTTTTATAACTTTTGTTTTTATTGCATAAATGCGTTAAGGAGGAGGATATAAAATGATAAAAAAAATGAAAAAAATAATAAAAAAATGGGACTGGTTAGGTATTAGATTAAAAGTTTTTCATATGCGTATTGATGCATTTGTATCAAATTTTTATTCAGATGAGGAGTATATAAAAAAACAATATAAGAAAAGGACTGGGAAATCATTAAATATAGAAAATCCAAAAACATTTAATGAAAAGATTCAGTGGCTTAAATTGTATTATCATAATGATCAAATGCATAAAGATGTTGATAAATATGAAGTAAGAAAAGTTGTTGAGCAGAAAATAGGAAATCATATATTAACTAAAAATTATGGTATATGGGAAAATTTTGACGATATTGATTTTTCAAAATTGCCAAATGAATTTATTTTAAAATTAACAAATGGTAGTTCTTTTAATTATATATGTACCTCAAAAACAGAAAAAGAAAAAAGAAAAATGAAAAGAAGATTTAAGCTATGGATGAAAACAGATTATTATAAATATGGTAAAGAATGGGCATATAAAGGTGTAAAAAATAGGATAATTTGCGAAGAATTATTGAAACCATCAAATGGTGTACCTCCTGTAGATTATAGATTTTTTTGTTTTAATGGAAAAGTACATTGTTTTTCAGTAGATTATGATTCTGTTGTTAATGGCATAAAAAATTCAAATTATAAAAGAAATATATATACACGAGATGGTTATAGAAGAAATGTAAAAATTAATTATCCAATTAAGAAATCAATTACTGAGGAAAGAGGAAAAAATATATCAAAAATGATAACATATGCAGAAAAATTATCAGCAGGTTTTCCGCATGCAAGAATTGATTTTTATTGCTTTGATAACAAAATTTATTTTGGTGAAATAACATTTTATCATGCTTCAGGTTATCAAAAAATTACACCAGATGATTTTGATCTTGAATTAGGAAATTTAATAAATATAAGTGATTTAGCTTAATAATTTTAAAATGATAAAGGAAAGTGATAATATGAGATTACAAGTTTTACTTTCAATAATGAATGATTCTAATCCAATTGAAAAACTTGAAAATATGAATATTAAATGTGATTATGTCATTATTAATCAGGTATTAAATGAAAAGATTAAACTTACTAATAATTCTTATAAAAATTCCAAGATTATTTCTGTAAACGAAAGAGGTTTAAGTAAAAGTAGAAATTTAGCATTGAAAAATAGTACAGATGAAATTTTATTGTTTTCAGATGATGATATGTCATATGTTGATGATTTTGAAAAAAAAATAATATCAACATATGAAAAATATAAAGACGCAGATGCAATTGCATTTATAGTAAAAAATATTAATAGAAAGATAAAATTTAAAGCATCTAAAATTAATTTTTTACAATCATTAAAAATTTCTTCTGTTCAATTAACAGTAAAGTCATCTAGTGTAAAAAATAATAATGTATCGTTTGATGAAAATTTTGGATCTGGTAGTAAGTATTTTATGGGAGAAGAAAATATATTTTTGTCTGATTGTTTAAGAAAAAAAATGAAAATTTATTTTGTTCCTATAGAAATTGGAGAACTACATTTTTTGAATAATTCTAAATGGTTTAAGGGTTATAATTATGAATATTTTATTTCAAAAGGAGCAGCTTTTTATCGAATATCAAATTTAATATATCCATTTTTAATTTTATTATTTGCTTTTAGAAAAAAAAATTTGTATGTTAATAATGTTACAACTTTAAATGCCATTAAATATATGTTTAATGGAGTTAAAGACTATAAGGAGTATATAAAAAATGAAAAAAATATATTGGATAGGTGACATGATAAATAATACTGGACCGGCAATTGTTAATAAGTCATATTATCCCTATTTAAAAAATAAAGTTGTATTTTATTTTAATAATAAAAAAATTCCTAGAATAATTAACTTTATTTTAAATTTACCATTTAGAAATATAATTGTTGTATCAGGCTTTTCAAAATTAAACTATTATATGATTAGAATTTCAAATATTTTTCATAAAAAAACTATTTATATAATGCATGGATATGTTAAGGAAGAACTAGAAAGAGAGGGAATAACTTCAACTGAAAAATCAATAATTGAATATAAATTGTTAAGTAAAGTAGATAAAGTAATATGTGTTTCGAAAATGTTTTGTAAATATATGAAAGCTCAATTACCTGATTTAAAATTAAAATTTGACTATGTTAATAATGGTGTTCAAACTGAAAATGGATCAAGAAAGATACTAAAAGATTCTAATTATTTTACAATAATTTCTATAGGCGGAGGTTCTAAAAATAAAAATAATTTGATAGTGTGTGAAGCAATAAAAAAAATAAGTAAAAAAAATATAAGGTTTATTGTTGTTGGAAAAAATGGAGAAGATGGTAAGAAAATAAGAAATTATCCGTTTGTTGATTATTACGAATCATTATCTCATGATGAAGTATTAAGTAAAATGTGCAAATCAAATTTATATATTCAAAATAGTTTCTTTGAAACATTTGGACTTTCAGTTGTTGAAGCTTTGAGCTGTGGTTGTGATATATTAGTATCAAAAAATATTGGAGCTTTAAGTATTTTGAAAAATATAAGTTGTAATGATATAATAATCAATGTTGGAGATATTGATGAAATTGTTAATAAAATAAAATTAAAGATAAAAAATATAAGTAATATTACATATGATAAATCAATATGTTCATGGAAAAATAGAAGTTTACAATTATTAAAAAAAATAGAAAGGAATTGATTATATGAGTTTAAAAAAAGAAAAAATAAATAGTGTTTTATTTTATTTATATTTTTTTTTGTTATTATTTTCAATATTTATTCCTACGATTTCTAGCATATTATTGAATATATTGATAAGTTTTACTGTGTTTTTACTTTTATTTTTCAATAATTATAAAGATTTAAAATTACATTCAAAAAATTTTATATTTTTATTTTTTATATCATTATTATTGCTATTATCAATTATTTTTTCAAAAGGTGGCTTAGGGAGTCTAATTAATTCACTTAATTTTTTAATGGGAATACTTATATTTACTACACTAATACCAAATAAGCAACAAATAAGATTTATATATATTATTTGTACACTCATATATGTATATAATTTCTGGTTATCTTTTGATGTTTGGAATCAATATTTAAATATGACATTTAAATTAAATCCAAATTCTGTTGGAATATTTTTGTTTATAAACTTTGTAGTATTGCACAGTTGGTTAAAAGATAATAAAAAGAAAACTTTATCAATAATTTTAATTATTATAACATTATATGGTATAAATATGACAAATTGTAGATCTGCGTTGGTAGCCATGCTTATTTATGTAATTTTATGCTACATTCCTATCATTAGCAAGTTAATTTTCAAATATAGAAAAAGTATATTATATGTATTGACTATATTTGGTGCACTTGTTCCTTTAGTTGTTGTATGTATGTATATTAATAATGTTAATTTTAAAATACCATTTATGGAAAAAAGATTATATACTGGGAGAGAAAAATTATGGTATTCAATATTAGAAGCATTTAAGACTACAAAATCTGGATATTTGTTTGGTTTAGGGACAAATTATGCAACTAGCATAGGATTAATTAACAATTGTCATAATTGGTTTATGGGAGTTTATTATAATTTTGGTATTATAGTATTTATATTATATTTTAAGTATTTAATAAACAATATTGTAGTGTTAAATCGAAAAGAAATAGTATATGCATTAATAGCTGTTTTTACAATTGGATTTTTTGAAAATATTGGTTTATGGGCAGAAACACAAATATATATATATATATTTATGATAATGGGTCGATATATAAAGGAGGAAAAAATAACATGATAACAATTTTTACACCTACGTATAATAGAGAAAAATTATTAAAAAGACTTTATGAGTCATTGTGCAATCAAACAAATAAAAAATTCAAATGGCTTGTTGTGGATGATGGTTCAACTGATAAAACAAAAAAATGGATTTATAAAATTAAGGAGACATCACCATTTGAAATTATTTATCATTACCAACAAAATGGTGGCAAACATCGTGCTTATAATATGGCAGTAAAGTTATGTACAACTGATTATTTTTTTATACTAGATTCTGATGATTATTTATCAAATGATGCTATATCTACTTTAGAAAAATATATTAAACAAATCGATAATTTAGACTTTATATGTGGAGTTATAGGTAATAAGTTTGATATGAAGACTTCTAGAGTTATAGGGGATGTTTTACCTAGCATAAAATATTGTAGTGGAATTGAGTTATATCAGAAACACAATTTCAAAGGTGATACATTAAGACTATATAAAACTAAAATTTTAAAAGAATATCTTTTTCCAGAAATCTTAAATGAAAAATTTATTTATGAAAATGTTGTTTTTGATAAAATAGATCAAAAATATAAATTTTTGTTAATAAAAGAAAAACTTTATTATTGTGAGTATCAGAAAAATGGTTATAGTAATAATTCAAATACTCTTAAATTAAATAATCCAATAGGATATTCATTATCATTAAAATCAGCTTCAGAAACAGCAATAAATTTCAAAAAAAAAGTTGGGTGGACAATACTATATATAATTTGGTGTAATAAAATGCATATACATAATAAATTTAAGTGTTATAAAAATAAGATTTTATATATTATTTTATCACCAATTGCACTTATATTTTATATAATGAAAATACCAAAGTTTTTCTTTAATATATTTAAATAATTATAAATATAAAAAGATAAGGTGGGATGAAATTTGAATGATTTAATTACAGTTATTATAACAACTTATAAAAGATCAAATCTTATAGAAAATGCTATCAAAAGTGTTATAAATCAAACATATAAGAATATTGAAATAATAGTTGTAGATGATAATGCTGATAATATTGATGAGAGAAAAAAAACAGAAAGTATAGTAAAAAAATACAATGATATTATTTATATTAAAAACAAAAGAAATCTTGGTGGTGCACTAGCTAGAAATGAAGGAATAAAAAAAGCAAAAGGAACATTTATTGCATTTTTGGATGATGATGATGAATATACAAATGATAAAATAGAAAAACAATATAAATTGTATAAACAACATGAAAAGGAAAATATTGGGCTTGTATTTTGTAATGAGAAAAGTGTTGACTATAATCAAAATTTAATATATCAACAAATGATTGGATGTATTGCACCAACATCGTTTTGGTTAGTTCCAAAAAAAGTTTTTGAAGAAATAAACTATTTTGAAGATTCACCATCAAAACAAGATTCAATAGTTGTATTAAAAATTCTTCTTCGAGGATACAATGTAATTAAAGTTCCTGAAAAACTTGTAATATTTAATTCACACAATAGTGAAAGTGGAATTAGTGGAACAAAATTAAGCAATATTAGTGGTATATTAGTTTATCGTAATTGGTGTAGAAATAATTATAATAGGCTAGATTCAAAAAAACAGATTGATGATGTTGAATGTAATTTTAGTAAACAATTGATATCTTTGTATTTAATAAATAATATGAAGAAAAAAGCGTATATAGAGTATAAAAATATTCTAATTAGAAAACCATTTTCAAAAATATCGTGTCTTTCTTTTCTTAAACTTTTATTTACTAAAACATATTTTAAATGGTTAAATAGGAGAAAAAATTATGAATATAAAAAATAAAATTCCACAATTTATAAAAGATATTTATAATAATTATTTTTATTATATTTTTACAAAAAAAAATAAATTTAACATTTTATCTGAAAACGATACAATAGATAAAATAATAAGTGAAAAAAAATCTGTTTCAAGGTTTGGCGATGGTGAATTTAAATGGATATTAAATATAGATCAACAATCCTTTCAAAAAAGTAGTACAGAATTATCTGAAAAATTGTTAAAAACACTAAAAAATAGAAATGATAATTTACTTATTTGTATTCCAAGAGGTCTTAATAATGTAAGTGAATACACAAACAGTTCAAAACGATTTTGGAAAAATTTTGTTAGATGGTATGGGAAAAAAATACAAAAGTTAATAGATAGTAATTATGAATATGGTGATACAAATTTTACTAGATGGTATATTGAATATAGAAATAAGACAAATGCATGTGAAAGATTAAATAGAATTAAAAAAATTTGGAATGATAGAAATATTGTTATAATTGAGGGTCAACTAACAAGAATGGGTGTTGGGAATGATTTGTTTGATAACTGTAAAAATATAGAAAGAGTTTTAGTTCCTGCTATAAATGCTTTTGATATATATACAAAAATTTTGCAAGAGGTTAAAAAAATTAGCACAGATAAATTGATATTGTTGGCGATTGGACCAACTGCAACAATTTTAGCAGCAGATCTTACAAAACTTGGTTATCAAGCAATAGATGTAGGTCATATAGATATTGAATATGAATGGTATCTTCAAAAAGCAACTAAAAAAATTCCTATAGATGGAAAATATGTTAATGAAGCAGAAAAAACTAGTAAAATGGATATATATGATCATGATTATGATAAATCTATTATATGTAATTTAGGAGAGGTTAACAGTGAGAAAAAATAATGCATTTAAAAATATGATAAGCGCTTTGATAGTTCATTTTTTAAGTATGGGCTTGGGATTTATATCACAAGCGATATTTGTTCGGACTTTAGGAACTGAATATCTTGGAATAAATGGCTTATTCAATAATATATTTTCAATGCTTTCTGTTGTTGAACTTGGTATTGGCTCTGCTATAATATATAATTTATATAAACCAGTTGCAAAAAATGATAATGAACAAATAAAATCATTAATGCAATTTTATAAAAAATGTTATAGAGCAATTGCTATAATAATTTTTTTACTTAGTATATTACTTATTCCTTTTTTAACGGTGATAGTTGGAAAAACTACAATATCTAATAAAACAATCATAATAATTTATTTGTTATTTATGATAGATATTGTCTGTTCTTATTTATTGACATACAAAAGATCAATTTTATATGCAAATCAAAAGAATTATATAATAGATATAGTACATATTTTTTATTTATTTTTTTTAAATTCAATTCAAATACTTATTTTATTAAATTCAAAAAATTACTTGTTTTATTTAAGTTTTAAAATATTGATGCGATTACTTGAAAATTTGATATTGACATTCATTGCTAATAAGAAATATCCTTATTTAATGGATAAACAAATTTATAAAATAGAAAAATCTTTAGTAAATAATATAATAAAAAAAGTTAAAGGTTTATTTATTCATAAAATAGGAGTATTTTTAGTCGCAGGGACTGATAATTTAATAATATCTACTTTTTTAGGCGTTAATTATGTAGGTTTATATTCAAATTATTTTATGATAATTAATTCATTAAATACATTAATCGGTCAAATTTTTGCTTCATTAAAGTCAAGTGTTGGTAATTTGATAGTAACCTCGTCTAAAGATAAAGTGTATGATATATATAAAAAAATGCAATTTTTGAATTTTTGGTTAGCAATGATATCCTCAGTAGGAATATTTGTAGTTATGGAAAGTTTTATTAAAGTTTGGGTAGGAGAACAATATATTTTATCAAAATATGTATTATTAGTATTAACAATTAATAATTATGTTTATATAACAAAACTATGCATAAGTAGTTTTAAAGAAGCAGCTGGAATATTTTATGAGGATAGGATAGTTCCAATTATTGAATCAGTCGTAAATATATCATTATCAATTGTATTTTTGAAATTATTTGGTCTTGCAGGCGTTTTTATGGGAACAATTATGACATATCTAATAACACACGTATATACTTATCCTAAAATAGTGTATAAAAAAATATTTGATAAGAAATATGGTCAATATTTTAAAGATATATATATATATATCTTTACTACCATAATTGCTTGTTTTATAACATATATTATTAGTATTAATATAGTTTTTAATAATGATTTAATTCAAATTTTATTTAATGTATTATTAACATTAATAATTCCAAATATTCTTGTAGTATTAATTTTTCATAATAAAGAAGAATTCAATTATTATTTGGATATGTTAAGAAATATTATACGTAAATTTAAAAAAATTAATAGAAAGAAAAAATAAATTATTCAAATATAAAATAAATTAAAAGGAGTAAAAAATGAAAAAAGAGTTAAAAAAAATAATAAAAAAAGATTTATTTAGATATGGGGGGGGGTATATCTCTAAAAATATATTTTATCCCCAAGTCAGATATTTTATAAATTTTAGAAAATTACAATACTATATTAAAAATAATAAAAAGATATTTATTATTATATATAAATTTAAATTACGCTTTTTTTCGCATAAATATCATTTTCAAATTGGAATTAATGCAAAAATTGGTGAAGGTTTTTACATAGGACATTTTGGAAGAATAATTATAAATGAAAATGTTTCTATAGGAAAAAATTGTAATATTGCAACTGGCGTAACAATAGGCCAGGAAAGTAGAGGAAAAAAAGTTGGTACTCCAAAAATAGGAAATGAAGTTTGGATAGGTACAAATGCAGTTATTGTTGGACATATAAAAATTGGAAATAATGTATTAATAGCACCAAATTCGTATGTAAATTTTGATGTTGAAAATAATTCTATAGTAATAGGTAATCCAGCTAAAGTTATACATAATGAAGAAGCCACTAAATTTTATATTAATAATAAAGTATAAAATTTATACTTGCTTTCCAGATAATAATAGTGCAGTAGCTACTGTATAGTTTTTTTCATGTGAGATTGAAATTTTAATATTATGATTTTTTACGACATATGGACTACCATCATCCTTTGTTAATATTTCAAAATCTAAAAAATTATATTTTTTTGTGTTTGGTAGTGCTTTCATAATTGCTTCTTTAGCAGCAAATCTACCACAAAGATATAAATATCCTTTTTTATTAAATTCGTCTTGTTCATTTTTTGTTAAAACGTAATCAATAAATTCTTTTTTCTTATTTTTGAGTCTTTTGTTTTCAACTATATCTATTCCAATATTCATTTTTTTCACCTAAATTAATTATACAATAATTTTATTGAAATAAAAACAAATAAATGATATAATAGAACTAAACGAAGAAAATAAAATAGTACTTCAGGAATTACTTAATTATATTAAAAAAGAAAATTTAAATGTATTATTCATAGTACCAAAAAGATTATATAAAATAGAAGAAAATAAAAAAATAAATGATGCAATTTCAATTATTAAAGATAATAAATATAATGTATTGAATTTTAATTTGGTCAATGACTTTGACGTTGATTATTCTAAAGATTTTTTAGATTTTGCTCATTTAAATGTGTATGGTGCAACAAAGTTTACTCTATATTTTTCTGATTATTTAAGTAAAAATTATGAGTTGCCTGATCATAGAAAAGATAAAAACTATTTATCATGGGAAGAAGAATATGATGAATTTAAAGTAAATTTTAAGAAATTATCCGGAAAAGATTTTGATTCATTGTTATCAAAATATATTATAAACAATTAGTAAATTGATAATTATTAGGAAATTATACTTTATAAATTTAATATTGCGATTTATTATTGCGTTTAAAATAAATGATTTAAATTTTATGATTTGAGGGAGAAAAATAATGAAAATTAAAGAAAGAAATTCTAATTTTGAGTTATTGAGAATTTTAGCTACATTTATGATAATTGTGTTGCATTACAATAATGGTGGCATGGGTGGTGCTCTATCTTTTGTGTCAAAGAATAACGTAAACTACTATTTTATTCGTTTTATTGAAAGCGCATGTATAATATCATGCAATGTGTTTGTATTAATTACAGGTTATTTTATGAATAACAAGGAAAAAATAAGAATAGCCAAGGTAATACATTTAGTATACTTAATGATGTTTTATGGAATAATTATAAGTTTGTTTTATATTATATTCAATATTAATAATATAAATATACATTTACTGAAATCTATTATATTTTCAATTATAGATAGGTGGTTTGTAATTATATATATTATTTTATATTTACTTATACCATTTATAAATAAAATAATTCATCACATTAATAAAAGACAATATAAAATATTATTATTGATTCTTATTATTTTCTTCTATATATGGCCAACTTTTTTATCAAAAACGACAATTAAGGATAGTGGTTATGGAATAATTAATTTTGTAACATTGTATTTAATTGGTGCATATATTAAAATTTATTGTGATAATAACAAATCCATAAAAAAAAGTATATTAACATATTTTTTATGCACAGTTGTAACTACTATATTTTACTTGTTTGCAACACGAGCTATTGCTTATAATTCTATTTTTAATCTCATAAGTGCCATTTCATTGTTTGAAACTTTTAAGTCTATTAATATTAAAAATAATAAATATATAAATAATTTAGCATCATTTACATTTAGTACATATATTATTCATGAAAATCCTTTAATTACAAAAACAATATATCAAAATTTCTTTCATACAAATTACTATTGGGACAATAAATACTTAATTTTTCATTTGATTATTACTTGTATTTGTATATATATTATTTGCGTAGTCATAGAACAAATAAGAAGAATACTTATGAAAAAGATAATAGATGACAAAATAGAAAAAATAAATTATACAATTTAGATAAAAAATCCTTAATTGCTTATATAATATGTAAATATTGTAATTAAGTTTTCTGATTTATAATTATTTTTCGAAAAAAAATAATCGATATAAATTAACATTTTTAATTTTTATTATATGAAACTTTATTTATTATATATCTAAATTAATGAAAATAGTTATATTAGATTATAATATATCAACTATTTAAAATCTACATAAATCATTAATTACCATTGCAACAGTTTCAAAAAAATATATAATGGTATGGTAACGAAAGAGGAATAAAGATGAGAAAATAAAATTTTTACAATAATAATAATAAGTATACTTTTAGTATCATTATTTATAAATAAATTAAATGTTTTAGAGTCAAATTTATTAATTATTTATATTCTACTATTAAATTTGTTGAGAATATTACTGATGATTCAGAAAAAACAAACATAAGATAGTTAAAAAGACTTTATGGAAAATACAAAAGATAAGATTAATGCTGTTTTATATGACTAATAGCTAGTAAAGTAGTAATTAATTATTAGTGTTGATATTTTATATACGAATATTTGCATAATTTATAAAAATAATATATAATACTATCGTTTGAAAGAAGGACTTTATATGAAAATAGCAGTTGCAGGG
>CANQXT010000032.1 GCA_947627915.1 uncultured Bacilli bacterium | reverse complement strand
ATTTACAAATTTCATATAATATTAATAATGAGTTTAATTTTTTTGAAAAAATTTCATAAAAAACCTAAACTCAAATAAAGAATAATTAGACAAAATTCGATATTTTTAGTACAATTATAATGGTGATAAAAATGGAATGTTTATTTTGTAAAATAATAAAAGGAGAAATACCTAGTTATAAGTTATATGAAGACGATAAGTTAATCGTTATTTTAGATGCTTATCCAAATGTTGATGGTCATACTTTAATTATACCTAAAGAACACTACGACACATTTATGGATTTACCTGATGATTTAGTTTTACATATTAATGAAATAGCTAAAAAATATACAACTGAAATTATGACAAAGTTAAATGCTAAAGAACTAAGTGTTCATGTTAATTATGGTAATAGTCAAAAAATAAAACATTATCATCTTCATCTTCTTCCTAATTATGGTATGCGTCCACTTAAAGATGTTAAAGATATATATGAGGAATTAAAATAATGGCTAAATTAAAGAAAAAAGTTAAAAGAAACTTAAAAATTATTTTAGTTCTTTTTTTAACAATCTTTTTATTCTTTGGTTTTCAACATTTCTTAGATAATAATCATAAAGAAGTTTCTAATAAACCCAAAGAAGAAATAAAAGAAAAAGAAAAAGAAAAAGAAGAAGAAAAAATTAAAACATATACGGCTAGTTTAATAGCTACTGGTGATGGACTTATCCATCAACCTATTTATAGTGCTTATTATGATAGTTCAACTAACACATATGATTTTTCAAGTATTTTAAGTTATACGAAAGATAAGATTAAAGATTATGATATTAAATATTATAATCAAGAAACTATTTCTGATGATTCAAGAAGTTATAGTAGTTATCCTATATTTAACACTCCAAGTGCTTTTGGAAATAATATGGTTGATGCTGGTTTTAATTTAGTTAGTTTAGCTACTAACCATTCAATGGATGGGGGTGCAAATTCTCTTAAAACAAGTGCTTCTTTCTGGCGAAACAAAGAAAATGTTTTAGCAACTGGAGCCTTTTATGATGAAGAAGATCGTAATACATATCCAATAAAAGAAGTTAATGGTATTACTTATACAATGTTATCATATACTACAGGTACTAATGGTTTAGGTAGTAGTGCTTTAGCTAAAGAACCTTTTATTCTAAATGTCTATGACGAAGAAAAAGTAAAAAAAGATATTGAAGCCGTAAGAGATAAAGTCGATGTCTTAATTGTAGCAATGCATTGGGGTGTCGAATATTTACAAGATGCCACGGAAGAACAAAAAAATATTGCTAACTTTTTAGCCGATAATGACGTTGATATTATTTTAGGTACTCATTCCCATTGTATTGAACCTTGGGATATGATTGATGATACAGTTGTCTTTTACTCTTTAGGAAATTTTGTCTCTAATCAAATGGCCGCTGATTCAGCCAAGATTAGAAAAGTTGGCGTTGTCGGAATGTTTGCTACTTTAAATATTGAAAAAGTTGTTGATAAAGAACATAATACTACAACTGTAACAATTAAAGATATTGGAGCAGATTTAAATTATACTTATAAAGGTTATAATAATGTTACAGGTAGAAATGAATATTTAGTTATTCCTTTTAGTAAAATGGAAAGTAAATATTTAAATAATTATGAAAATGTTTATAATGAATTTAGTTCTGTCTTAAAAAAATATAATGATTCAATTAACATTGAACCATTACCTAGTAATATTTAATAGATTATTATTTAATTTATTAAATATTTTTTTTACGAAATAAAATTAGTTGGGGAATTAATTGATCTTGTTTTAAATATTCTAAGAAATCTATTTCATAATCACTAACAATATATTTAAACTTCTCTATTACTTCTTCAGTGGCAAATATTAAGGCACTGCGAATAACATATTTTGTAATATCTAAATCTTTATAATCAATACATTCAATTTGTTTTTCTAATATAGGCCAAGTTATATCTTCATACAATACTTTAATAAGAGCATTACTTAAATTATAAAAAGCTTTATTAGTAGTTACATTTAAATAAAGAGTTTCTGGCATACTATAATTATATTGTAGATATTCTTCTAATAACTCATTAAAAGTAAATAATAAATTACATTTATAAATATTTAATTTTTCTTTTAGAATTAAATCATTTTCTTTAATTAAATTATTATCTATTAATTTAATTAAAACTCTTATAGTATCTTGTTCCATAATATGTTTAATAGTATCTAAATCATCGAAAATAGTCTCATCTATTTCTGAATCATCTGGATAATATTCATAATATTGTTCATCTTCTATTTCATCTAATAGATCTAAAGTAGTATCTTCTTCACTATCAAAAATAGTATCATCAACACTTTTACTTTCAATTAATTTATTTAACTTATTAATAATTCGGGATTTAATTATTCTTTCATAATCATCTTTAGTATAATTTAGCATATCTGCTACTTTATATTCATCATCACCCATAATAAAATCACATATAGATACTAAAGAATAATTATCTATTTTCTTATATATACTCTCTTCTATTTCTAATAACTTTTTAAGATTAGATATTTGTTCTTTATTTTTTATTTTCATTATTTCATTATAAATTTGAATAGTTATCTCATATAATTCTTGTACTATTTCATATTCTTGATCAGTTATACCCATAAAACCACCACATAAGTTTATAATATCATATTTTATCTAAGATATGTTAATATTTTTTGATTTTTAAATTAATTTTTTTAATAACTTCTTTTTGCGCTATTTCTAAACTCTTTTTCAAATCTTTTTTATCAAATGCTTGAATAAATCTAATATAAAAGGCATTTACAAATAATTCACTAAAATTATCGGTATATTCCTTAATAAATTCTTCTAATTCTTTTTTCATAATTCCTCCTACTTATATATACATTTTTATTTGTATATTTCTTTTTATATTATGTTATAATTGTATCATTTTATAGCAAAAAAAGAAGAAGTAATTTACTTCTTCCTAATAAATTAAACTACCACCAAGAATAATTGCTAATAAAATATATAGAATTAATACTATAAAAAAGTAGTTATAATTATTGTTATTATTATTTTGTGAACCACAAGGGTTATTACAATCTTTCATTTATATACCTCCTTTTATAAAATTTAAATATATGCTCCAAGAATTATAATTAGTAAAATAAACAATACTAAAATTATAGCAGCACCGATACCATTATTTCCACAGTTCATAATTCACTCCTCCTTTATTGTCTATTCATTTATAATTTATGGTTAAACTTTTTAAGTGTGAGTGCTTAATATCATTGTAATTAAGAGTTTATCTATGCTATAATAAGAAATGGGAGGAAAAATATGAAAAAATATTTATTATTATGTTTAATATGCGTCTTACTAGTTTGTGGTTGTGGTAAAATACCTAAATTACAAAATGGTGAAGAAGCTGTCGTTACATTTGCTAAAGGAGATAAAAAGCATCAAATTAGTGCTGAAGAATTATTTAAAGTCTTAAAAGATCAATATGGTTTAGAAGCAACAATCGATTTAATAGATAAATATATTTATGAAACAGAATTTAGTGATAAAGTTGATACTGCTTCTAGTTATGCTGATGATTTTATTGAATCAATGATTAAAACTTATGAAGGCGAAGATAAATTTTTAGAAGCTATTCAAACTTTTACTAATTTTGAAACAATTGATGCTTATCGTAGTTATGTTTATTTAACTTATTTAAAAGATCTTGGTAAAGAAGAATATGCTAATAGTTTAGTTACAGATAAAGAAATGGAAGACTATTACAAAAATGAAGCTAAAGGAGATATTGAAGTTTATCATATTTTAATTACACCAGATGTTACAAGTGATATGACAACAACAGAAAAGAAAGAAGCTGAAGATAAAGCTAAGAGTCAAGCTGAAGAAATAATTAAAACTTTAAAAGAAGTTAAAAAAGGTGAAGATGTTTTAGCTAAGTTTAAAGAATTAGTTCAAGAATATTCTGAAGATGAAGATAGCAAAAGTAATGATGGTAATTTAGGATATATTAATACTGATTTTGGTGAAGATTACCAAGAATTAATTGATGAAGCTTATAAATTAAAAGATGGTGAATATAGTAAATCAGTTATTACAACTTCTCTAGGTTATCACGTTATATATCGTAATGCTTCTAAAGAAAAAGAAGATTATGAAACTTTAAAAGATGAAATAAAAGAAACTTTAGCAAATAGAAAATTAAAAGATAGTAAAATAACTATTAATGCTGAAAAATATTATCGTGATTTATATAATATGGATATTATTGATGATGAATTAGATAGACAATATGGTTTATATTTAAATAGTGTTATTAATAGTACTAATAATTCTACTGAAGAAGAATAATTAAAGAATAAAAAAAGTGGCCAAAAGCCATTTTTTTTATTCCTTAAATCCTTTTCTATGTAACTGCATTTTTATTTGCCATTCTAATTCTTCTCCCTCATATTTAGAAGATAATTTCTTATATAATTTATGATATTCTTTTAAATATATCTCTTCATTATCCAAAATATCTCTATTATCTAAAAGAGATAGAATCATTTCTTTAGAGAATCCTCTATTAATTAAATCAGTTAATATTTTTTGTTTTAACATTATACTTGATAAATTATGATTAGTATTAATCTTTTTTGTCATATATTTATCTATTTTATTTAACCATATTGAATCATCAAAAGTTTCTAAATATTCTAAGATATCCTTTTCTTTAAAACCTAATTTTTTTAGATTAAAAATTATTTTTTGGGGACCAATTAATTTTAAATTAATTTCATCATTTATATATGCTTTGATATATATTTGATCATTTAAATACCCTTCTTTTTTTAATCTATTAATTGTATATGTAACTGATTCTTTATTATAATTTTGTAATTTCTTTTTAATTTCTTTTTCCGTTCTTAATTTACTATTAATATACTTAAGAGCAATATTATAACTTTCTATTTTATTATTTTCTTGCAATATTTCTTGAAAATCTTTATCTAATATTTCTTTTGTAATTAATAAATTATATTGAATAATAATATCATCATATAAATTTATTTTACTATTATTATCTAAAGTTAGTTCATATAAATTACTTCTCTTTTTTTTAAATGTCTTTATTTTCATATTCTAAACAAGCCTTGCTCAAATCATTAAGTAAATTATTAACTTCTTCCATTGTTTTAGGTTTAGCACCACTGGCAAATTTATGGCCTCCCCCATTATATTTACTAGCTATGTTATTAATAATTGGACCACGACTGCGAATACTTACTTTATAAATATCATTTTTAATATCTTCAGTAACAAAGGCCCATACTAATAAATCATTAATAAAATGGTAATTATTAATTAAATTAGATGGGGTTGCACTATCAACATTATATTCTTTTAAAACATCATCTTTAATAATAATATAACCAAATTTATTTTGATCTATCGTTAAATTATTAGTTATATAAGCAATAAATTTATGTTCTGAAAATGGTCTATTATATAAGATATCATATAAAGGTACAAAATCTATTTTACTTACTCTTAATAATTCTTTAACTGTATCAAATGTTTCATAAGTTGTATTTTTAAGAGAAAATCTTTCACTATCAGAAACAATTCCTAAGAAAAGATTTTCAGCAATTTTCTTATTCATCTTTAATTTTGTATTGAGAATTAATTCACATACCATTTGACTAGCACTAGATTTAGCTGTATCAGTCCAATCTAAATAAGCATTTATATCTTCTTTAGGATGATGATCTATTTTAATTATTTTACTATAAGCTAAATCATCTATGCCATCAATACGATGCATATTAGGAACATCTAAAACAATTAATAAAGGATTATTTAAATTATTAAAATTAGGATGATCTAATGAGCCATAAGCTTTAAATCTACTTACAGTAGCTCCCACAGCATAAACTTTTTTTTGAGGAAAAGTTATTCTAATAGAATCTCTTAAAGCAATTGTACTAGCAACTGCATCAGGATCAGGACCAATATGCCGAGCAATAACTATTTCTTTACTCTTTTTAACTTCTCTATATATATTATTTAATAATCTCTTATTTATAATAATAACCACCTACTTACTAATAAGTTCCATAGTATCTAGGGCAATCATTAATTCTTCATTAGTTGGAACAACGTATACATCTATTTTAGAGTCATCAGTTGATATTTTTCTAAATTCACCACGGAAATCATTTTTAACATCATCTATTTTAACTCCTAAAGATTTAACACGTTCAATAATCATTTTACGCATATTTTTAGAATTTTCACCTAAACCGGCAGTTAAAGTAATAACATCGGCCCCATTAAGTAAATTATTATACATTGCAATATAATTAGCTATTTTTTGAGCATACATTTCTTGGGCTAAAATAGCTCTTTTATTACCCTCATTAGCAGCTTCTTCAACATCTCTACTATCACTAGAAATACCACTTATACCAAGTAAACCACTTTTCTTATTTAAATCATTAACAATTTCTTCAGCTGTTTTACCTGTTTTTTTCATTACAAAAGGAATTATAGATGGATCAATATCACCAGAACGAGAACCCATCATAATACCAGCAAGTGGAGTAAAGCCCATTGATGTATCTACTACTTTACCACTATCAATGGCACATAAACTACCACCATTACCAATATGACAAGAAATAACTTTTAAATCATCACGTTTTAAATATTCACTAATCGTTTTATAAACAAAACGATGGGAAGTACCGTGAAAACCATATTTACGAATACCATATTCTTGATACCATTCATATGGAACAGGATATAAATACTCTGTTTCTTTCATAGTTTGATGGAATGTTGTATCAAATACACCAACATTTTTAACATTAGGTAATGCTTTCATAAATGCTTCAACGCCCATTATATTAGCGGGATTATGTAGAGGTCCTAGTTCATTATATTTAGATATTCTTTTTAAGATATCTTCATCTAATAAGATAGATTCTGTAAATTCAGAACCACCGTGTAATATTCTATGACCTACACCTTCTATTTCTTCTAAAGAATTTACTATTTTATTATTAATTAATTCTTCCATTAAAATAGATACAGCAACATTATGATTTTCTAAACTATGTTCTTTAACAATTTTTTCTCCATTATACTTAATAGTATATCTACTATCTTTTAAACCAATTTTTTCAAATAAACCACTGGCAATTTCTACTCTTTCAGGAAGTAAAATTAAAGTGAATTTTAAAGAAGAACTACCAGCATTTATAGATAATATTTTCATCTTTTCCACCTCATCTACAATTATAAAGGACTTAACATAATTTGTAAATAAATTAAATTAAAAAAAGCTTATCTTTTGCGGATAAGACTAGCAACAGGAACTTTATTCATTCCTAATTCTTCACTAATATTTTCTTTTCTTTCGTGGATAGCTTTAATACAAGTCATTAATTGTTTAGTACCATCAACTATTTCAATACCATCCATTAAATTATTATTTAAATAAGTTAAATTAGAGATATAAGTTTTATTAATTATTCCTTCGTGATAATATTTAATAAATTCTTCTGTTCCTTTTGTAAATAAACCAAATGTGGCACAAATATAAATTTTTTTAGCTCCCATTTCTTTTAATTCTTTACTTGTTTTTAAAATAGTACCTCCACTTGATAACATATCATCAACAATAATAACAGTTTTATCTTTCGGACTAAAGCCAACATATTGATTTGATTCTAAAGGATTTTTACCATCTACTATTTTTGTAACATCTCTTCTTTTCGAAAAGAAAGCGTGATTACAACCAAAACGATCAGCAAAATGCCGTGCTCTAGTTTGGGCTCCTTCATCGGGAGCAACAATTAAAATATCTTCTGGATTTTCATAATTAATTTCTTCATTACTAACTAATTCTGTTAATAAGGAATTAGTGACATACATATTATCAAAGTTATGTTTCGAAATAGCGGCGGCCACATTAGGATCGTGGGAATCAACTGTTAAAATATTTTTAAACCCTAAATAATGACAAGCTCTTAAAAAATCAGCTGCTTCCGTAGATTCTCCAAAAACCCGCCGATGTTGTCTTCCATATGGTTGAAAGGGAACAATTAAAGTTTTTCTTAAAGGATTATCTCTTAAAGCCCCAACTACTCTACTAATATCTCTAACGTGATCATCCGGAGATAATATTTGGCCTGTATATTTATTAGGAGTTTTATCATTAACATCACAAATAACAAAGACATCTTGATCTCGACATTCCGTTGGTAAAACTACTTTCCCTGCTCCATCTTGAAAGCGAATAAAATCCGCATTTACAATTTCATCTTCCACTGCTAAACTTCTTAATTTTGGTAAACAATCATTAATGAAGATAAGTTTTATTTTTTCATTCATATCTACTACCCACATAAAAAGAGATTTTGTTTCTTAAAATCCCTTTTATCCTCTCAATTATATTATACTTAAAATAACTTAAATTGTAAATTATTATTTCTTCTTTATTTTTTCTTTTGACGATTACTATGTCTAATACTTTGCATATTTATCCCATCATTATATAAATTATTTTTATTATCTAAATCAAAATAATAGGGATTAAAATAATTTAACATTCTTTCTCGATAACTATTATTTAATATATTAATTTGTTTACTTTTAAACATCTTATCACCATTATTATTATGGTTAAGTAAATATAATTATATACTATAATAAATCTTTAAATTCTTGATCATTACTTTTAATTAAGATTGTTTTTCTATTTTTAATAGCCCGATAAATCATATCTTCATAAGGTATTTTTTGTTCATATTCAAAACATTTTTCTTTTAAAGGATTAATAACGGGATGTTCGGGAACAAAAATAGTACAACAATCTTCATATGGTAAAATACTTGTTTCATAAGTATTTATTTTTTTAGCTAAAGCAATAATTTCTAATTTATCAAAACAACATAAAGGTCTTATAACAGGTATTTTAACAACTTCATTAATCGCATTCATACTCGTTAATGTTTGACTAGCCACTTGACCAATGGATTCCCCGTTAATTAATACTTTCATATTATTATTACTTGCTATAATGGCACTAATTCGATACATCATTCTTCGCATTATAGTTATAAGATATTCGTGGGGAATATTTTTATATATTTCTTCTTGTATTTCCGTAAAATTAATAATATGTAGTTTAAGATCATTATTATAAACAGCTAATATTTTAGCTAATTCTTTAACTTTATTTAAAGCATTTTCACTAGTATGGGGAGGACTTTCAAAATAGATTGCTTCTAATTTAATGCCTCTTTTCATTGCTAGATATCCTGATACTGGTGAATCTATACCCCCACTTAACATAAGTAATCCTTTACCGAGTGATGACACAGGATAACCACCACTTGCTTTAATTGTTTCAAAATAAATTAATATTTCTTTTAATCTTATTTCAACATTTATAGTACATTCAGGATCATTAACCGAAACTTTTAAATTATCTTTATTTTCTAAAATATAACTACCTATTTCTTTTCTTAATTCCATACCATCAATTGGATAACTCTTATCACTTCTTTTAACTTCTACTTTAAAAGTATGAAATTCTTTATCTTTAATTAAAGATAGAATATTTTTTTCAATACTTAATAAATCTTTATCTAAACTTTTATAAGCCACGACTATTTCGTGGATACCAAACACTTTTTGTAATTTATTAATAACTTCATCATAATTATTATCATTTACTTCAATAAACATTCTTCCATAATCATAATAAATATTAATATTATGTAACATATTTTGAATATTATTATGTAATATTTTTAAAAAATAATTACGATTATCTTTTTTAGTTGATAATTCTCCATATTTTAAAAATATTAATTTTTGCATTATATCACCCACTAATTAAATTATTTAACTTATTATATTCTATCTCAAATACTTCTAAAAATCTATTTATTTCTAATACTTTTGTTAAATGGGATAAACTAATTCGCATACAAGATTTACTACGATCTACTTTATTATATATAGCCATTACTCCCGTACTTATTTCTTGTTCTTTATTAGTACTAACATAGATATCTTTTTTAGCTAACATACTAGCTAGTTCACTAGCTACTATATTATTAAAACTAATACTTAAGATATGCGGAATACTATATTTAGTTTTATTAATAACAATTCCTTCCATACCTTCTAATTTACTAACAATTCTTTCATTTAAAAGACTAATATATTTTTCTCTTTTTTCACAATCTTTTAAAGCACTTTTTAAAGCTTCTTTCATACTAGCAATTAAAGGAAGAGATACCCCATTAGGGTTATTCTTACTTTGTTTATTACCACCATACATTAAAGGGGTAATTTTAACTAAATTATTTTTATATAAGAAACCTACTCCTTTAGGACCATAAAACTTATGGGCACTAACACTACCTAAATCAATATCACGAAAACTAATGGAAGTTTTACCTATTGCTTGAGTTAAATCACTATGAAATAAAGTTTGATCATTCTCTTTTTTTATTATTTGTCTTAACATTTTTAAAGGTTGTCTTACTCCTGTTTCATAATTAACAGCACTAATACTTACTAAGATAGTATCTTCTCGAATTAATTTTTTTAAATCATCAAAAATAATTAAACCATCTTCATCATTATTAACATAACTTATTTCAAAACCTAAAGATTCTAAATAATTACATATGCCATAAATAGATGGATGTTCTAACTTAGAAACTATAATATGTTTACCTTTTTTATAATTAGCTAAAGCTACCCCAATTAAAGCTAAATTATTTGCTTCCGTACCACTACTAGTATAAATAATTTCACTTTCCATTACATTAAACATATTACTTATTTCTTTAGTAGCTTCATCTAATAATCTTTTACATTTTATCCCCATATCATTACTCATACTATCAAGACCTAAATATTCTTTACTAACTTTAGTAAAAGTATCTAAGGCATTAGGGGATACTGGCGTCGTTGTACTATAATCTAAATAAGTCATATTATCAACTCCATCTAATATAAATTATAGCAGATATTAGTGATTTAAAAAAGATACTTATTTTAGTTTCTTAAGAACTTTCTTAGAAACATTATGTTCTTCAAAATTAATAGCAAATATATTAGTAAAATAATTAAGTGTCTTATCTTCTTTATAAAATAATAATAATTTTTTTAAATTATCTAATAAAATAGGCCATTCATCATCATTAATTAAATTACTTAATTTAATATAATTTTCTTCAACATTAATATTATTATAGATATTTAAAATATATAAAACTATTCCCTTTGCAATTAAATAAGAATTATTAATTATAGAATCAGATATTATTACTTTATGAGCATCTTCAATATTACAAAGAATGGAAGCACAAGATAATGCTAAACCTTTATCTAATAATACTTCATCAGTTAAGATATAATAAGCATATTGAATACTTGTTTCACATTTAGCATATAAAAGAATTAAACTAGCATCTAAAGCAAGTTTCTTTTCTAAAAGATTTTTATCAGTTAATACTAAACTAATATATAATGCTCTATTCTCAGTTAAAGCTTCATTAATTATATTAGCATCCCTTAAAACACCATAATTAATACTATTATCATTTATTAAAACATTATAAATATAACCAGCATTAAATTCTTCTTTTGAGTTAATTACTAATTTAGCTAGGGTATCACAAAGATTAAAATCATATAGTCTTTGTTCAATTAAGATATAATAAGCATATTCAGCATTAAAATCTTTTTTAGCTTCATTTATAATATTGGCATAATCTAAACTTTTATTATTTTTAATTAAAAAAGAATTAGTTAATGTTAAATAAGCATACTTAACATTAAAATCCTCTAAAGAATTTTGTAAGACATATGCACTAGCAAAAACTTTATCATTATCTATTAATTCTTTATTATTAAATAGATTACTTAACATAGTTGCTTTATAATTACTGGAAGTATTATTAAGTATTTCTAATGCTTCTTTTAATTTATTAGTTTTATTTAAATATTTATTTTTAAATAATAATTTAGCTTCATTATAATATTTAGATGTTAATAATAAATTTAAATTTTGATAATAATTAGTTAACTTAGGACTTAATAGTTTCTTTTTAGCCATTAAATCTAAAACATAATATATTAGTTTTGTCATTATCTCTCACCAAAAAATTATTATAACAAATTCTAAATATGTGTCAAGATTATAAAAAAAATAAGACTAGTTATCTAATCTTATTTATATTCCTCTAATAATTTTTTATAAATACCTGGTTCAATAATATTAATCGCGTTAATAGCACTCTCTAAACTAACTTTAAAATTACCTTTATTAAAGGCATTTTCAGCTTTAGATAAATTCATTTCAATTTCTTTATTAACTAACCGATATCTATTACCATAAACAATTGCTGTTTCAGCCATTTTAGCCGTTTTAACTGTTTCATTAATGGTATTATATACTTTTAAGACTAAATCTCTGGCTGTATCTACTCTTAAATTAAGGGTTTTAATAGAGATTGGTCTTTGATCTAATTCTTTAACCATCTCATTAATGGCTAAAGTTGCTTCCGATAACTCAACATAATAATTTTTAGGTATAACTGGTAATTTATAACTTCTTACTTTTTCTTTCGCTTGACTTAAAATATCTTTAATATTTTCAAGTTCATCTCTGGCCCTTAATTCATCTTCTTTTAAACTACCTAAAGTTTTTAAAGCATTACTTAACTTTTCTTCTTCTTTTTGTAATCTATTATTTATAAGTTCCATTTCTTTCGCTAATTTAGAATAAGCAAAACTTTTACTTCTTTCCATATTAACTACTTTATCATAAGATTCTCTTATATTATTAAATTCTTCTTTTATCTCACTTATAACAAGAACTTCATCATCTGTTAAATCATAACTATATTTTATATCATCTATTTTACGATATAATTCATTATTTATTTTTTCTAATTTTGTAACTTTTAATAAAATAGATCTTTTATATTCTTCAAATAAAGTTTTCGTTAATTTTTCTTTATCAAAATCATTATATAAAGAATCAAAATAATCTAACATTGTTTTAAGTTCAAAAATCGAATCAACAACATTTAAAACATTAAGACGACTAAAGATATCTTGAATCTTTTTATTAACTTCTTCAATATTATATTCAATATTTAAATAATCTAAATTATAACCTTCAACTTTCATTTTATGATAAATATTATTTATATCTTCAATTCTTTTAGGTATTAAAATATTACCTAAATTAACAATTGTTTTTGTTTCTTTAATAACTATTTTTAAATTACCAATTATATCATCAATGGCTTTAACTATTTTGCCAACTTCTAAGTATTCGTTTTGTTCCATTGCTTCTTCAAAAGCCGCAAATAATTTATCAACATTTTCAAATTGTAACTCTAAAGGATTTTTAATTATTTCATAATCTTGTAAATTATTATTATATAGATTTCTTATTTCCCGATAATCGGCTTTTAATTTAATTATTGTTTCTCTATTTCTTTCTTCAGATAAAGTTATTTCTTTTATTTCGGATAGTAAAAAGTCGGCTTTTGTTTTTAAATAATTTATATTAACTTCAACTTCAATTAAATTTTTCTTTAATTTACTATATTCTTTTTCATTAAAATCATTTTGTAATTCAATTATTTCATCAGTTATTTTAGGTATTTCTTTATTCTTAATATTTTCAAATCTTTTTTGCCAACTCTTATATTTCTTTTTTAATTCTTGATTATTAATTAAAGCTTCTACTTTATTAAGTTCAGTTAAAATACTACTTGATATTATTAAATTCTTTTCTCTTTCTAAAGAATTAATTTCTTCATTTAAATTCTTTTTATATTTTTTATCTAAAATAATTAATACAATAGTAACTACTACTAAAGTAAATATATAATATAATACAGCAAATAAAATAAAGGTTTCTCTTGTTAGTTTCATAAAATAGACTCCTTACTATAAACATTTTAACATATTATTAATATTTTTAGAATAATGTTTTTGTAATTTATTTAAATTTTTTCTTAATTGTTATTCTCTTTAAAATAGATTTTAATTTTTATATAATTAAAGAGAGTCTAATAGTTCTCAAGAAAACGCTGCTAATAAAATAAAATAACACACGAAAAAAAGGAAACATAACGTTTCCTTTTTTTCCTTATGATGTGAAACAGGCCTTTCTTTCCAATATCTTTTTTGAAAAATTTTTAAAAGAGCAAGTTTAAATCATGAGTTTCTTAAGGACATCTAACGTAACCTACATTTACGTACTACGTATTGTAAGTACAATTATATTTAAGCACATTTTTAAGAATTTGTAAAGAGGTTTAGAAATATTTTATTGCCAATAACTATTCTTATATTCCCCAAGTTTGACAGTTGTAATTCAAAAACATTAATTCAAGTAGCATAAATACTTGTTTTTTTATCAAATTTTAT
>CANQXT010000031.1 GCA_947627915.1 uncultured Bacilli bacterium | reverse complement strand
AAATTAATATAGGAACTAATTAGGTATGGACTTAGGAGTTAAAGCGCATGATGAGCGTTATGCATTAAAGTGTATGATTAATTCATAAATAAAGGTGGTACCACGGGGTTATCTCGTCCTTTACCTTATTTATGAATTTTTATTTTAGGAGGCAATATGTTAAAAACTATTATATTTGATTTAGATGATACTTTAATAGATTGGGAACCAATTTATCTTAAGCAATTGGAAATGGTTTTAAAAGATTATAATTTTTCTAAAGAAACTATATTAAAAATAGATGATATATTAGATATTCATACAACGATTGATGAAACCCTTAATATAAATAGGCTTGTAGATTATATTAATGCTAAGTTAAATTTAAATTTGCCAGCTGAATTTTTGAATCAATTAAGTATAGCACAACAAGATTGCTATAAAGATAATCCTGAAGTGAATGATGTAATAAAATATTTGGCTTCTAAATATGATTTATATGTTTTAAGTAATTGGTTTACGGAAACACAAAAAGGAAGACTAAAAAATATGGGAATATTAAAGTATTTTAAAGAAGTTATTGGGGGAGACCAAAATTATTATAAACCAGATAAAAGAGCTTATCAGTTTATTTTAGAAAAATATAAACCTAGTGAATGTCTTTTTATTGGTGATGATTTAGAAAAAGACATTATTCCAACTTTAGAATTAGGAATGCAAGCTATATGGAAAAGTAATGAAAGTTCTGATAATTATCAAACCATAAAAGAACTAAAAGAATTAAAAAGAATATTATAATAGAAAGAAGGATAAATAATGAATAAATATTTTATAACTACTGCGATCGCATATACTTCCGGTAAACCGCATATAGGAAATACTTATGAGATTGTTTTAGCGGATGCTATTGCAAGATATAAAAGATTAAAAGGATTTGATGTATTTTTTCAAACCGGTACTGATGAACATGGGGAGAAAATTGAATTAAAAGCTAAAGAAGCTGGTCTTACTCCTCAAGAATTTGTTGATAATGTATCTAGTGAAATTAAACGTATTTGGGATATAATGAATACAAGTTATGATAAATTTGTTAGAACAACAGATAAACATCATGAAGAAATAGTTCAAAAAATATTTAAGAAAATGTATGATAAAGGCGATATTTATTTAGGTGAATATAAAGGACTTTATTGTACGCCATGTGAATCTTTTTGGACAGAAAAAGAATTAGTAGATGGTAAATGTCCTGATTGTGGAAGAGAAGTTAATGAAAAATGTGAGGAAGCTTACTTTTTTAGATTATCAAGATATCAAGATAAGTTAATTGAATATATTGAAAATCATCCTGAATTTATTGAGCCCGAAGCTAGAAAAAATGAAATGATTAATAATTTCTTAAAACCAGGTTTACAAGATTTATGTGTGTCAAGAACCTCTTTTAAATGGGGTATACCCGTAACTTTTAACGATAAACACGTCATCTATGTATGGCTTGATGCTTTAACTAACTATATAACTAATATAGGATATGATCCAGATAAAGAAAGTGAAGAATTTAATAAATGGTGGCCAGCTGACTTACATTTGATAGGTAAAGATATAATTAGATTCCATACTATTTATTGGCCATGTTTCTTAATGAGTTTAGATTTACCTCTTCCAAAACAAGTCTTTGGTCACCCTTGGCTTCTAATGAATGATGGTAAAATGAGTAAAAGTAAGGGCAATGTTATTTATGCTGATGATTTAGTCAAATATTTTGGTGTTGATGCAGTTAGATATTATTTACTTCACGAAATACCTTTTAGTACTGATGGTGTTATTTCTTATGAACTATTAATTGAAAGAATTAATAGTGATTTAGTTAATATTTTAGGTAACTTAGTTAATCGTACGATTACAATGGGTATTAAATATTTTGATGGTAAAGTTGAAAATAAAAATGTTACTGGTGATTTTGATGCAAGTCTAATTAGACTTATAAATAATGTAGATAAAAATGTTGAATTAAAAATGGATAAATTAGAAATAGGTAGTGCCATAGATCAAATATTTGAAGTATTAAGAAGTAGTAATAAATATATTGATGATACAACTCCATGGGTTTTGGCTAAAGATGAAAATAATAAAGATCGCCTAGAAACTGTTATCTATAATTTACTTGAAGCTATAAGAGTAAGCGCCGTTTTAATTAAACCTTTCTTACCAGAAACAAGTGATAATATTTTAAATCAATTAAATATTAAAGATTTATCTGTTAATTTTAATACTGCTAATAAATATGAACTTAATAATCCAACAATCTTATTCCAAAGAATTGATATGGCTAAAAAATTACAAGAAATAGAAGAAGATAAATAATGTCTAGTTTTACGGATAGTCATTGTCATATTTATAGCGAATATTATGAAAATATAGATGAAATAATTAACTTAGCTATTAAGAATAATGTTCTAAGATATATTAATAATGGTACAGATAAAAAATCAAATATTGAAGTATTAAGTTTAATTAATAAGTATCCAAATATGTATGGAGCAATTGGTATACATCCAGAAAATGTTAATGATTATACTCTAGAAGATATTAACTTTATTTCAGATAATCTAAATAATAAAAAAATAATAGCTATTGGAGAAATAGGTTTAGATTATCATTATGGTAAGGATAATAAAGACGAACAAATTAAATTATTTGAATTACAATTGTCTTTAGCAGAAAAATATAATATACCTGTAATTATCCATAGTAGAGATGCTACTTTAGATACTCTAAATACTTTAAAAAAATATCAAGTTAAAGGTATAATTCATTCTTTTTCTGGTAGTTTAGAAACAGCAAGAGAGTATATAAAAATGGGCTATTTATTAGGTATTAATGGGGTAATTACTTTTAAAAATGCTAATCTAAAAGATGTTTATAAGGAAATAGATTTAGAAAATATTGTCCTAGAAACAGACTCACCTTATTTAACTCCTGAACCTTTTAGAGGTAAACAAAATAATCCTAGTCATATTATAGATATAGCAACATATGTTGCTAATTTAAAGAATGTTTCTAATTCAGAATTAGCAATGATTACTAATGCTAACTTAGAAAGAGTCTTCCATATTGACAATCTAAAATGAATTTATTATAATACAACCTTGTTTGAGGGGATTATATGAAACTAGAAGATAAAATACAATATTTAAAAACACAATTAAAAATATTAAATATTGCTAATATAAAAAAAGAGATAAATATTTTAAAAGAAAAATGGGAAGAAAAAGTATCTGAAATAAGAGATGATTTAATATTAGATAGAGATTCATTAAATTTAAATTGTGATTTAAATGAAATTAATGCTAATGTCCAAAAAGATTATGATCAATTCTTAAAAATGAGTTCTTTAAAATGGGAATTAGAATATACTTTTAAGAAACTTACTTCTGCAGTAATAAGAGTTAAAATAACAGATATGAAAGATCATAATATTTTACCATTTTTAATAAATGAATTCTTAAAAAAATATAATTTAGGATTTATTACAAACTATAGTAAAGAAATTATCTTTCCTAAGGAAAATAAAGAATTTTGTTTAAATATATTAATAGATTTTAACAAAAATATAACATCATATGATATAGATAATGCTTTAAGTAACGAAATAACAATAAGAACCTTACATAAATAATTTGTAAGGTTTTTAGTTTTCACCAACATTTTAATTTTTAAAACTTGACACCGGGGGGGGTATTATATAATTATCTTATAAAATAGAAATAAACAAAATAGATAAAAGTTATCAACATAAAAGAAAGGGTTAAGTAATGAAGAAGATAATTATAGGAGTACTAGTAATAATAGAAATGTTTTCACTATATATGATGTATCAAAGTAATGAAAATAAAAACTTAAATGAAGTAAATATCAAAGAAAAAGAAATAAATAAAAATACTTTTGCGATATACTGGGATGAAAATAGTACCGGAGAATATACCGAATATAAAGAAGATGGTTGGCCAAATGATGGATATACATTAGATCTAAGTAATACAAAATGTATGAGTGAAAAAGGAAGTGAATTAGATAATAATATAATAAAATATAATTCAAGTAATAATAGTTTAACTTTAACCAGTAAAAATACAGCATATTGTACATTATATTTTTATCTACCAGAAAATAGAGAATATGAATATACAGGAAATTATCAAATATTTAAAGCTCCAAAAGAAGGTAATTATAAAATAGAATTATGGGGAGCAAGTGGTGGAGGTGCTTATTATAATTATTCGGACGTTTATTATGGTGATGATGTATATGAAGGAGTAGGTGAATATATAAAAGGTGGAAAAGGAGCATATACAAAAGGAATAATTCATTTAAATAAAAATAATAAGTTATATATCTATGTAGGAGAAATGGGAAATGATTATTCATCGGTTCCTTATGTTGAAGGCATTTATATACGTCCAGTAGGTGGTTATAATGGCGGAGGTTCAGGAGGCCAAGCTTATCAAATTAGTGGAGGCGGCGGAGGTGCGACCGATGTGAGATTAAATATTTCAAACACCGGAAATTGGGATGATTTTGATTCATTAAAATCCAGAATAATGGTAGCAGGAGCTGGAGGTGGCACATCTAATTGGCGGTCAACAGTATCTGGTGGCAATGCAGGTGGCTTAACTGGAGAAAATGGTATTTTGAATAAAGATGCTAATCCACACCAATTAGCAACTGGTGGTACTCAAACATCTGGTGGTATAAGTGGTCATAAACACAATAATGATGATGACCCAACTGATGGTGCATTTGGTAAAGGAGGAGATTCTCAATATAGTCATGGAGGTGGCGGAGGTTCAGGCTATTATGGTGGCGGTGGAGGTTCTTATATTCATGGTGGAGTTAGTTCGGGTGCAGGAGGCTCATCATATATTTCTGGATATACAGGATGTATTGCAATCGATAGTACCTCAACTGAAAATAATGTAATTCCAAAAGAAGGATGTGATGTAAATTTACCAGATTTAGAATGTTCAAAACATTATAGTGGTAAAGTATTTACAGAAACAGAAATGAAAGCCGGAAATGAAGAAATGCCAACCCATAATGGAGATGGTTATATGACAGGTAATGAAGGAAATGGTTATGCTA
Organism: uncultured Bacilli bacterium; assembly: GCA_947627915.1. Classification (GTDB taxonomy): domain Bacteria; phylum Bacillota_I; class Bacilli_A; order RF39; family UBA660; genus SIG200. Next base: position 9,726 of record CANQXT010000031.1, on the reverse strand, counting down.
AAATTACTTTTGTTAATTAAATTCGTCAACGAAGACGTTAAAATAGATCAAAACTTAACCCATGTGAGTTCTAGAAATAAGAACTCTCTATTTTTTTTGACAAATATATTAATCTTAGATATAATTTATTGTAGAAAAGGATGATAAGAATGAAAAGAATAATTAATATTATAGTTCGTTCTATGATTATAGTTCTTTTTGTTGTAATAGCAAGTAGTTATAAAAATATTGTTGAACATAAAACTTATAGTAGTAATATAAATAAAAATGTTAATTTATCTACTATGGCATTAAAATTAGATGAATTTAAAGAAAATGATATATATAGTGCTAAAGATACATTTACTGGTGATTTAACGGGATATGTTTTTAATTGTCCATTATGTAATGGTCATTTAGGTTGTCTATATAATTACGACATCACTGATGGTAAAACTTATTATGATGATGAAGTATATGGTCGAGTTAAAATAGTTGCGTCCTCTACTAATTTAGCATGTGGTACTATTATTAGATTTGAATCAAGTCGTGTAAGTTCTGATCCTGTTTATGCAATTGTTTTAGATAGAGGTGTTAGAGGTAATGCCTTAGATTTATTAAGTCCTAACTTAGATTATGCTCTTACTCTAGGTAGAAGTATTATAACTTATGATGTTTTAAGAGAAGGTTGGGGTAAGACAAATTAAATGAAAGCTAAAAAAAGTTTAGGTCAAAATTTTTTAATAGATACTAATGTCATAAATAATATAAGTAAAGTAATTAATGCTCAAGAAAATGATTTAATAATTGAAATAGGTCCCGGTAAAGGAGCTTTAACTAAAGAATTAATTAAAAAGAATTGTTATGTAATATGTTATGAAATAGATATAGATTTAAAAGAATATTTAAATACTTTAGAAAATACTAAAACGAAAATTATTTTTCAAGATATATTACAAAGTAATATTGAAGAAGATATTAAAGATATAAAATATAATAATTTATTTGTAGTGGGTAATTTACCATATTATATTACAACTCCCATTATAAAATATTTAATTAATACCCATTTAAATATTTCTGAAATGGTATTTATGGTGCAAGATGAAGTAGCAGATCGTTTTTCTTCCAAACCTAATTCTAAAGATTATAGTAGTATAACTTTATATTTGCAATATTACTATGATATTACTAAATTATTTAAAGTAAGTAAAAATAGTTTTAATCCAATACCTAAAGTAGAAAGTGCTATTATTAAAATGGTTAAAAGAAAAGAATTGTTAAATGTTAATGAAGATAAATATTTTAAATTAATTAATGATAGTTTTAAATTAAAAAGAAAGACTTTAAAAAATAATTTAAAAGATTATGATTTTCAAAAAATTATACCTATTTTAAATAAATATAATTTGTCTGAAAATGTAAGAGCAGAAGAAATACCAGAAAATGTTTTTGCTGATATAAGTAATAATATATAAAGAACAAAATAAATTTTTTACTTCTTTGTTCTTTTTTTTAGCATATAATTTAGTGGTGATTTATTTTGGAAATTAATTTAGGGGATTATGTAACAAGAAAAAGTTATAATAATGATATTGTGTTTAAAGTTATTAATATAAAAGACGGAATATATTATTTAAAAGGGGCCGAAGTTAGATTATATGCTGATAGTGTTTTAAGTGATTTAGTGAAAACCCAAAAACCTGTTGAAGAAGAAATTAAAAATGATATTCGAAGTGTTAATATTGAAGATAAAGACTATTTCTATTTACCAGCAAAAATTGTTCATCTCGATTCGGATGGTGAATTTTTAGATAAATGTTTAAAATTTTATAAAAGTGCTGGTGTTCATGCAATTGGTAAAAAAATAAAAGAAGAAGATATGGCAGAACAAATTACAGACTTATTAAGAGAATATCGTCCAGATATAGTTATTATTACTGGTCACGATGCTTATTATAAGAAAAAAGGCGATATAAAAGATAATGATAACTATAAGAATACAAAGAATTTTATCAGAGCAATTAAAGAAGCACGTAAATATGAAAAAAGTCACGAAAAATTAGTTATTATCGCTGGTGCTTGTCAAAGTAATTATGAAGAATTAATTAAAGCTGGGGCTAACTATGCATCTAGCCCTAAAAGAGTAAATATTCATGCTTTAGATCCCGCAATTATTGCTGTAACTATTGCTTTAACTGAAAGAAATAAAGAAATAGATTTAAAAAGTCTTTTAGAAAAAACAAAATATGGTAAAGAAGGTATGGGTGGCATTATGGGTAATGGCCTTATGTATGTGGGGTATCCAAGACAATGAATATCGATCTAGTCAAAAGTCAAATAGAAAAAAACTTATCAAAAAAAGTTATTGTAACTGTATATGGTCTTAGAAATAAAATATCTAGATATGAAGGAGTATTATATAAAGTATATCCTAATATTTTTAGTATAATGGAAAATGGAATAGAAAAAAGTTTCTCTTATAATGATTATATTACGGGAGATATAAAAATTAGATTTTTAAATTAAATTACATAAAATAGTTGAAAAAAATTCATATCTGTTTTAAAATTAAATTGTGAAATCAAGATAAGGAGTGATAGTAATGGAAATTACAAGCGTACGTGTTCACAAAGTTGAAAAGGAAGGGTCAAGACTTAGAGGTTACGCCACAGTAACTATTGACAATTGTTTCGTTGTAAGCAATATTAGAATTATAGAAGGAGAAAATAGATTATTTTGCGCTATGCCTAGTCGTAAAGTAAATGATGATAAATTTGAAGATATTGTTCATCCAACTAATGCTGAAACAAGAGAAATGTTTGAATCAAAAATCTTAGAAGAATATAATAATCCAACTAATGTTTCTCAACCTGCTGAAGAAGAATAAAATTGTTAAGTACTGTAATGATTTATTTCATTACAGTTTTTTATTGGGTATCTTTTTAAATAAATAAGCATATTCTTTATTGGGAGGACTATATGGAAAGTATAATGGATACAACAAGTTATGGAAGTCACGAAATAAAGATAACTGATCGAAGTATAATAAGTTTAAGTGGTATAAATAAGATTAGCAGTTTTGATGATCAAGAATTTTTAATGGAAAGTAATATGGGGGTAATTCTTTTAAAAGGGGAAGGATTAGAAATAATTAAATTAGATACACACGATGGAAATGTCAAAATTAAAGGTAAACTAATTAGTATGGCTTATATTGAAAATGGTAAAAAAGAAAAAGAAGAAAGTATACTTTCAAAATTATTTAAATAATGACTTGTAATATACAATTATTATCTATATTAATATCTTTTATCTTTGGCATAATTTTTTATTTTATAACTTATATGAATTTTAAATTAATTAAGAATATGAAAGTACTATTTCAACATATTATTACATTTGTGTATGTTATTGATATGACTATTATTTATATATTAATAATATATAAATTTAATAAGGGATATTTTCATTTATATTTTATAACTATGGTTCTTTTAGGATTTTGTTTAGCTTATTTACTTAATAATAAAATTCTAAGTAAATTAATTGTCAATAGACATTTTAAAAGCATTGAAAAATAATGACTCTTGTGCTAATCTAAGAATAGATAATAAAAGGGAAGAGTTCGATGCATACGAAAAAAACTAAAAAGGAAAAAAAGAGACTTTTTTTGATTTCTATAACAATAATTGCCTTATTGTCTATTTTAGTTGGAAGCGTATATAGTGATTGGAAAAAAATATTAGCAAATAGAAAATTAGAAGTTGAACTTACAGCTAAATATAATTTATTATTAGATGAAGAAACTAAATTAAATGCAGAAATTGCTAAATTAGGTGATGATAGTTATTTAGCAAGATATGCTAAAGAAAAATATATGTTATCTAGTAATGGAGATACTATTATAAAAATGAAATAAAAAAAATCGAATTAGCTTTCGATTTTTTTATATTATTTCATCAATTAAACCATATTTTAAAGCATCTTTTGGATCCATAAAATTATCTCTTTCAGTATCATTCTCAATCGTTTTTAAGCTTTTATTAGTTACATTAGCTAAAATACTATTTAATTTGTTTTTTATTTTAATTATTCTTTCAGCAGCAATTTTAATATCAGTTGCTTGGCCCTCTGTTCCTCCTAAAGGTTGATGAATCATAATTTCTGAATTAGGTAAGCTACATCTTTTACCTTTAGTTCCATTAGCTAAAATAAAAGCACCCATACTAGCAGCTAAACCAACACAAATTGTTTTTACATCACTTTTGATATAATTCATCGTATCATAAATGGCCATGCCACTTGTTATACTACCACCTGGAGAATTAATATATAGATAAATATCATTATGATTTAAACTATCTAAATATAATAATTCTGATACAACAATACTTGCTAGATTATCATTTATTTCCCCATTAATAAATACTATTCGATCATTTAATAAACGAGAATATAAATCATAAGCATATTCTTTATTATTACTCTTCTCAATAACTGTTGGTATTATATTCAAATTTTATCACCTATAATTATAATATAAAAATATCTAAATTTTTATTCAAAAAAATTTAATTATATGATACAATATTTAATAGTAAAGGGTTTGACTATATGGATAAGATTACAATTACATTTAATGGTGAAAAAAAAGAATTTCCTAAAAATACATCTTATTATGATATAAGTAGAGCTTTTAATTTGGGAAAAAATATACTGGGAGTTAAAATTAATAATCAATTTATTGCTTTAAGTAATTTAGCTCAAACATCAGATATAGTTGAATTTGTTGATTTAAATGACGTTACAGGTAATAAAGTATATAAAAGTGGTTTAAAATTTATCTTTGAAGTTGCTTTAAAAGAAGAATTTCCTAATTTAGAAATTAATTATCAACATAGTGTTCCAAAAGGATTTTTAGGTGAAATAATTGGGGATACAATGATTACGCAAGAAGATTTAAAAAAGATTAAAAATGCAATGGCTAAAATTGTTGCTGATGATATTCCTATAAAAAAATTAACTGTTAAAAATAAAGATGCAATTAGATTTTATGAATCAAGAAATGCCTATGAAAAAGCTTTAAATATCCAAAATATTTCTTCAATAGTAGTAACTCTATATTATTTAAAAGGAAGATATAATTATTTTTATACTGATATGCCTTATTCAACTGGTAGTATTACCGAATATGATATTGTCTTTTTAGGTCGTAATAGATTAGTCTTTGTTTTCCCTTCTAAAGATACAGATGGTAAATTACCAGAATATGTGCATTATGATAATATAATTAAATCATTTTTAATTGGTAAAGATTGGTTAGAAACTTTAAAGATGCAATATGTTACTTCCATAAATAATACAATTGGTAATGGTAAGATAAAAAGTTTTATTAAATCTTGTGAATTAGTTTTTAACTTAAATATTTCTAATACGGTTAATGAAATTACGAATAATCGAAATATAAAATTTGTTTTGATTGCAGGCCCATCATCGAGTGGTAAAACTACAACAACTAAAAGGTTATCTCAGTATTTAGTAGCTAAAGGATTTAATCCAATATGTATATCTATTGATGATTTCTTTTTAGAAAGGGAAGAAACACCTAAAGATGAAAATGGTAACTATGATTTTGAATGTTTAGGAGCAATTGATATAGAATTATTTAATAAAGTATTAAATGGCTTATTAAATCAAGAAGAAGTAATATTACCAACATTTAATTTTGTAACAGGTAAAAAGATGTATGGTAATGTAAAAACCAAAATGACTGATAATAGTATTATCTTAATTGAAGGTTTACATGCTTTAAATGATGAATTATTACCAACAATTGATAATAAATTAAAATATAAAATTTATTTAAGTCCTTTTATTCCTTTAAATATTGATAAACATAATTATATTTCCACAATTGATTTAAGATTAATTAGAAGAATAATAAGAGATAATAGAACTAGAAATTTAAATGTAAATGATACTATAAAATTATGGCAAAATGTTAGAAGAGGGGAAGAAAAATATATATTCCCATACATTCATCAAGCTGATACAATTATTAATACAGCTTTACCATATGAAATTGGCGTTGAAAAAGTATATATAGAACCACTTTTAAGAAGTGTTAGTGTCGAAAGTAATTATTATGAAGAAGCAATAAGATTACTTAGTTTCTTAAAAGTATTTTATCCAATAACAAGTGAATATGTAAATAGAGATTCGATACTAAGAGAATTTATAGGAGGAAATGATGATTAGAGTAGCGATTAATGGTTTTGGAAGAATTGGAAGAATGGCGTTTAGAGAAATGATTACAGGTACAGATTTTGATATTGTAGCTATAAATGATACCTCTAATGCTGAAGAGTTATGTTATTTATTAAAATATGATACAGTTCATAGATCTTTTCATGAAAATGATATTACATTTGAAGGAAATGATTTAGTTATTAAAGGACAAAAGAGAATAAAAGTGTTTTCTGACCGTGAACCTTTAAATTTACCTTGGAAAGATTTAAATATTGATTTAGTCTTAGAATGTACAGGAGCTTTTACAGATTTAGAAGGAGCTCGTAAACATATAACAGCGGGTGCTAAAAAAGTTTTAATCTCTGCCCCTGGTAAAGGAGATATGAAAACAGTTGTTTATAATGTTAATGAGAATATACTTGATGGTAGTGAGCAAGTAGTTTCGGCTGCATCTTGTACAACTAATTGTTTAGCTCCTGTATTAAAAGTTATTGATGATGCTTATAAAATTGAAAAAGGATTTATGAGTACAATTCATGCTTTTACAAATGATCAAGTTACATTAGATGTAACCCATAAAAAAGGTATATATGCTCGAAGAGGAAGAAGTGCTAGTCAAAATATTATTCCTGCTTCAACTGGAGCAGCTTCGGCTATCGGATTAGTTATACCTTCATTACAAGGTCGAATGGATGGTGGAGCTTATCGTGTTCCTGTATGTGATGGTTCCCTAATCGATGTCACCCTTGAATTAAATCAAAATCCAACAATTGAAGATATAAATAATTTATTTAAAAATAAACAAAATGATACTTTAAGATTTACAATGGATCCAATAGTTTCAAGTGATATTATTGGGAAAAGATATGGTGCTTTAGTTGATGGTTTATTAACTAATTCTGTTGATGTTAACGGTAAGAAATTATATAAAATAGTTGCCTGGTATGATAATGAACTTGGTTATACTGCTCAAATGTTAAGAACTGCTAAAGCAATGTTCAAATAAAAACCCTTAATTAAGGGCTTTTTTTAATATCTATTTATTTTTTGATAGTTAAATGATTACTAGTGTAATAAGTTCTATTTGGTTCATTACTATGAATTGGTTTATTATAAAGATTAGCTAAATAATTAAAATCAAATTCAACTTGTTCAAGCGTGTTAATATCTATGATGCCAAGATCATTTATGGCTGGAACATAAGCACCATTTTCTAAAATAACTGGATTGGTGACATCAAATAAGACTAAAGTATTATTCTTCATCTGAAAGATATTATAAGCGTGAGTTTCAGTTTCATTTTCGCTAGAAAGTTTACCAAATAATAAATAACTTTTTAAACCAACTAGACTAGCTAAATTTTGAACACTAGCACTTCTTTCCGAACATAAAGCACTATTATTTTGATAAAATCTATTAATTGGTACACTTCCTGGTTCTTTATATGCTAAATAAGTAGTAATTCTATTATTCATATCTCCTTTATAACCAAAGGTATCTATTATGTAATCTTGTAATAGACTTATTAAACTGATAACATTAGTAATATTTTTTTCTTTTAAAACTTTAATAAAGTTAATATATAAATCTAAATCATTAATACAAAAAGGTTTAACTAAATTAGAAGAGTTTACTTGGGAATTAGAATTAATATAACCTTCATATATTTTGTTTTCATTCTCATAGTTATTAATATCTACTATTTTAGAATTATTTTCTAATATGTTAATTCTATTTTTAACAAAATCGATAATCTCTTCTTCAGTCTTTAAATTACTTATTTCATTTAAAGTATCTTTTAAATTAAACATTTTTACCATCCTTTATTTCAAATAAATATATATAATATTTTCTTTCTTCATATTTTTGTTTTGTTTTTTGTATTAAATTATAATTTTCAAATAATACTTCTTCTTTTTCTCTTAAAAGTGGTTCACTTAATTTAGTAAAGTAGACAATATGTGTTGTCTTTTTATCTTTTATATAACTTTTTAAAGCATCTTCATTATAAGGAAAATATTTATAATCAAAATTATTCTTTTGAAAATAAAATGTTGTAGGTACAATATTAGCTGCAGTATATAAACCACAGTCTAAAAATCCCATATTAACTAATGTAGCATTTGGATAATTATTTAATATCTTAGCATATTGAAATTGATAATAATCATCTTTCTTTCTAAATAAATAATCTTTATAATTAGCATAGTTATATGTATATAGACATTGACAAATAAAGATAATAATTAGAATAGGAAGATATATTTTATTATTTATCTTTTTTATATAACTATCATAAATATTAAATATAAGTAATAAAGTTATAGAACTAAATAATAAGATAAATAAGACATAATAACGATAAAATTTAAGACCACAGAAAACTCCTAAAATAGTAAATAAAATAATTATTATATATAAAATTTTAGTTTTCGTTGATATATCTAATTTCCATATTAATATAGGAGTAGATAAGATTAAATAAAACATAACCGGATTAGTATATAAAGTACTTAGAAAACCATCAACTAAATAATCTATTCTTTCTAATAATGTAAATTTTTCTGCAGAATAAGAAGTAATATTAACAATAAAATAATTAGTAAAGAACGCTTTAAAAGCATGATTAATTAAAAAATAGATTGAAAATAATGTAAATGGTACAAACATACCTGATAATAATATTAAAGGATAAATAATTGCGTTCTTTAAATCTTTTTTAGTTAAGTAATCAATAAATATAGCAAAAGTAAAACCAATCCAAAAACCTAATAAAGTATATTTTGTTAATAATACTAGACCTGCAATTATACCATTAAGAAACATTTCTTTAGAGGATAATTTTTGCACTTTAAAATGTTTAAAGAAATAATAAAGAGTAATGAAGAAGAAGGCCATACAAAATTCTTCGGCACTACCACCATGAGCAAAAGCTCGACACGTTGTAAATAAAGATGAAAAGATATTTAAAATAATAAAAGATGATTTATCACTAATAAATAATTTTAAAGTTTTATATAAATAATATAATCCTATTGTAAAAATAATAACTTCAATAATAAATACTCCCAAAAAACTACGATTACTTATTAAATAACCAATACCATATAATAAGTATAGAAATGGTCCTTTTTGTTCAAATATATCTTTATAAGGAACTAAACCATTCATCATGCTTTTACCTACTGTAAAAAAGGCATTTGCATCAGTCCAGTCATTAAAAGCATAAAATGGTGAATTTTTGGAAGCAATTAATAAAGTAATTAAAGCAATAAAAGAGCAAATAATAAGTTTATAATTTTTCTTTAATACTTTCAAAACGCCACATCCTAACACATAACTAAATTATAATACTATTATTACATTAGTGCAATTAATTATTCACTAATTTATAATACTCATCAACATTTTAATTTTGAAAACTTGACACCGGGGGGGGTATTATATAATTATCTTATAAAATAGAGATAAACAAAATAGATAAAAGTTATCAAC
>CANQXT010000030.1 GCA_947627915.1 uncultured Bacilli bacterium | reverse complement strand
TCTTCTTTTAATACGTTAAAATAATTATTACCTTTTGTACTAAATGATTCACTATTTTTAACTTTTATACTATGTGATCTAAATGATAAATAATCATGCATTACTTCTTCTGAATATAAGAAATCAATTATAGCATCATAACCAACACTATCAGTATCATTCATATGTTTTTTATAAGCTCCACTTTGATATACAGTAAATTGATTAGGAGATATAGCTTGATAATATAAACTATAACCTTTATCTTTACCAAAATGATTATTAACAGAATTAACCCAGTTTTTACTATGGGTACGATTATATATTGTATTAATAACGGCATAAGCATCTTCATAAGAATTAGACTCAGCTTCACTTAATACTATACCACATAAGACTTTAAATTCATCATTAGTTAGAGAATACTTTTCTAAAATACTATTTAGCTTATCTTTTTCTGTAAATGTTGCAATTGTATAAGAATCTGAAATCTCATAACTTACTGTTTGAATAATCATATCTTTTGTATTACTTATAAATGCTATGATTACAATATACATTATTGGTAATAACCAATACTTAAAATTTTTTATTATTTTATTTTTAATACAACCCCACATATAGTGGAGGACATATGTACTTTCAACTAAATTATTCATCTTCATCCCCCTGAATGAACAAGATAATTATACCACATATTATATTTTATGTCAAATTCTGTAAAATAATTACCAAAAATTAACACAACTTTATATTGTTTTAACTAAAGTTTTTTCTTTACTTATATATCGGCTTATAAATTCTTTAAATTCATTATTATAAGTAATATTTTCTTGTAATTTATTAGCTAATAATATTAATATTTCTAAATTATTATCACTATTTAAAACTAGTTTATCAATAAGTAAATAAAGATTATCAAAATCAGTATGTTTTAAATAAAGATCTATTAAAATATCTTTAATATTTAAGTTTAAATATAGATTATTATTATAATTAATAAAGTTTCTTAAAATACTAATAGTTAAATTATATATATGAATATTCTTTTTACTCTTCTCTATTAAACTATCTATATTAAAAAAGATTTTTTCTTTATCATCTAATTCTCCAAGCATATAAAAACACGCTGTTAAATTATTATTTTTAAGTATTAATTTATCAATATAATTTTTATCGATAAGATTATTTAATAATAAATCATTAATATATTTAAAATTCCATTCTTGAAATAATTCTATACATAATATTTCAATATCTTTTTTATTTACTACTTCTTTATCTAATAAACTTTTTATTTCTTGTTGTTGCAATTTAATTCCTCTCTTTCTTTTTTAGTCGGTTCGTTCATTATATAATATTATTCATTAAATTGCAACTATATTCCGTTATTTTTTACTTATTTATAAACTACTTCATATATTTTATTTTTATCTAAAACTTCATTTATTTCAACTTTTAAATAATTAGAGGTATGACCAATGCTTTTACCATCTTTTACTTCTTCAATTAAAACTTTTACTTTTTTTCCAATAAACTTTTGACTATACTCTTTTTCTAAAATATTTGATAATTCTAATAATTTATGCGTCCAATTCGTTTTTTTAATAGCAGGTACTTCCTTTAAAGTAGATGCTTTTGTGCCATTTCTTTTAGAATAAGGAAAAACGTGGATTTTACTAAAATTAATTTTTTTAATATTTTCATAACCTTCGAAAAAGTTATCATCTGTTTCAGTTGGAAATCCTACTATAACATCAGTTGTTAAAGATATATCTGGTCTAATACTTCTTATTTCTTTTACTTTATCCATAAAATAAGCAATATCATATTTACGATTCATTTTCTTTAATATTTCATCACTACCTGATTGTAAAGGAATATGTAAGTGACTACAAAATTTAGGATTATCTCTTAACATTTGCATAAATTTAGCATTTAATTCAGTTATTTCTACTGAGGATAATCTAATTCTTTCTAAACCATCTATTTTACTAAGTTCATTGATAACATCAACTAAATCATAACCTTCATAATTATAAGAACCAGTATGGATACCTGTTAATACAATTTCTAAATGATTATTTGCTACTAAACTTTTAGCTTCAGATATAATCTTTTGAAAATCTTTACTACGACATTTACCACGCATAAAAGGAATAATACAATAAGAGCAAAAATTATCACAACCATCTTGAATTTTAATATATGCTCTTGTATGATCAAAATTATCAATCATCATATCTTCAAATGATAAATCACGATTATTATTATAATCAGATATTTTTTGATGATCTTTTAAAAATTGTTTAAGATATTCTGGAACTTTACTTTTATTAATATTACCAATTAGAATATCAATATCTAAATTAGCATATTCTTCAAAATTATTTTGAACACTACAACCCATTACAACTAAAATAGTAGAAGGATATTCTCTTTTTATTCTTCTAACATATTTCTTACACTTAGCATCTGCAGTATTAGTAACTGTACAAGTATTAATAATCACAATTTGACTATCTTCTAAATTAGATGTATAAATAAAGCCACTTTTAATTAGTGACTGTTTTAGATAATTTGATTCATAACTATTAACTTTGCAACCGAAAGTTTCAATATAAAATTTCATAAAACCACCCTAATTCAATAATCGATTTAATTCTTTTAAAGCACTTAAAAAGTCTTCTTCTTTTTTATAACTGATAACCCGAACATCTTTTAATTCTTCTTTTTCTTCTGTATTAATTAAATTATTTAAATTAACTTTCTTAATAACTAAATCATCTTTAACTTCTTCTTTTTCATAATTAATAGCGTATTGATTATGTTTCTTTAATAATTCATCATAACTAATAATTGCTTTCTCTTCTTGTTCTTTTTCATATTCAGTACAAGCCGCAATATCTTTATTTTCTTCTTGTTTCTTCTGTTCTTCTAATTTTTTCGTTAAACTTTCTAAGTCTAATAATTCGCCTTCTTCATCACTATTTTCATTCATTTCTTTCTCTTCTTTTATTTCTATTTTATCTAAAATATCTTCAATCTTTTTATTATTATCATTATTACTATTATCTTGATTACTAATATCATTATCATCATCTCTATTTATTTTAATAAAATATAATAAAGTAACTAAAAGAATTAGTAATGTTATTATTGCTACTAAAAAGATAATATCAACACCATCTAAATAATTAATAAATGTATAAATATCTTTAAATATATTCATAATATACCTCACATAAACATTTTAACACTCTATGTAAAATAATTTAAGTATACTTGTTCTACTTTACAATTATTTTTGCAAATGTTGACATTTATTATAACATCTTTATTTACAAAAAACAAATAAAATATTTCTATAATTTATTAATAATATATGGATTATTGATTGTTCCATCTCCCGTTGCTTCGACATTCTTAATAATATTGATAACTGGTCTTACATTACGATATAAATTACCAACGACATCTGTTCTTATTTTTCCTTTATTATCAAACATAAATAAATATATATTATTATTACTATTTTTAGCTCCACTCATTGTATACCAAGTATCAGTTATATCTTTATTATATAAATAGAAACTAGTATTTTCTTTATCGGGAGATGCTCCTGCTAAAACTAATTCATCTATTGAAAGTAAGCCAATATTACTATGAATAGTACCTGATAAACAAGTAAATGTTGGTATTTTATTAACTACTATTCGATTATAATTTAAATAAGAATCATCAGCATAACTCATATCATTACAATATATGGCATTAGAAACATAACTACTATCAATATTATTTGCAAGCCATTCTTTTAAATAAGTATTAATATTAGAATTAAGATAACTATTATCTTCTAAAGTTTCATTATAATATGTTGCTGGGGTTTCTGTCGCAGTATTTAAAACAAGACGAACTGTACCATCACCATTAATTCTCACAATACGCCATAATAAATTAGCAAAAGAAACATAATTATTTTCTATATTACCTCTAAAATAATAAGTTACTCCAATATCATCAATATCTTTTATTAACCCTTCATCTTCTGTAGCAATATCTTCACCTACATTTGTTAAAGGATCACTAATAGTATTATTACTTAAAATAGTATCAGCAAATGTTACTACTTTAGAATTTTGAACTCTAATATTTAATTTACCTTTTAAATTTTCTGAACCTTCATTTTTAACTATCAAAGTATATATTTTAGTATCATTACTATCGACACTTATATCACTAGTACTTATTTCGTCAGTGGTATTTAAAATACCTTCTGTAACAACTTTATCATTATATAATAAAGTATAAGTTCCTGTACCTCTTAATTGTAAGAAATTAATATTATAATATATTACTTTATCATCATTATTACTAACAGAAAATTTATATGTTTTTTCATTTTCAATATTTATTTTCTTACCATTAACATAATTAATAGATACCATACCATCTACTTCAATATCTTCTCCATCAACTACTTTATCATAAAAAATATATATTGCTCCAATAACTAATATAGCAATTAATAAAAATCCAATTATATATAAAGCTCTTTTATAGCTTTTTTTCATCTTTAATTTAACTAATATTGACGATTCCATACTTCAAATCCTCTCATAACAAGATTATATTAAAATATAAAAACAAAGTCAATTAACACACTAAAAAAAGTAGTACTTTATACTACTTCAAAGATTTATTAAATATTTTAAATTCTTCTTCATCATCTAAACCAGTTTCAGCTAATTCTTTAAACAAATCTTTTTGTTTACGGGATAGTTTAGTTGGAATAATAACATTAACAACGACATACATATCACCAGTTGTTCTACTATTAACATCTTTTATACCCTTACCTTTCAATTTTAATTTCGTATAATTTTGAGTTCCAGGTTTAATTTCAATGAAACCATTACCATTAAGAGTAGGAATTTCTTTTTTACAACCTAGGACAGCATCGGTAATTGTTATAGGTACTTCAATATATATATCATTACCTTCTCTTTCAAAATATTTATGTTCATCTACTTCAAATTCTAAATATAAATCACCATTTGCTCCCCCATTGATACCAGCACCACCTTTACCACTTAAACGAAGTTGATTACCAGTATCTATACCTTCAGGAATCGTTACTGTTAAAGTTTTATTCTTTTTAATTCGACCTTCACCACGACAAGTTGAACATACTTCTTTAAAAGTTCGACCAGCACCACCACAATTAGGGCAAGTTTTTTGCGTTTGCATAACCCCAAAGATGGTTCTTTGTTCTTCTCTTATGACACCAACACCACCACAAGTTGCACATTTTACTTCCCCAAAGCCACCTTTACCATTACAATCATCACAAGTATCTGTAACCATTACTTTAATATCTTTTTTACAACCAAAGACAGCTTCTTCAAAAGTTAAATGAATATGCATTAACATATCTTCACCTCGACGAGCTGAACTCTTACTTCTTCCTCTACTACCACCAAAGCCAGAGAAAGATGATGAGAAGCCACCACCAAATAAATCTGATAAAATATCGTCTAAGTTAATACTACCAAAATCAAAGCCAAAGCCACCATCACCACCATTACCACCGGCACCATTTGCAAAGGCAGCATGGCCAAATTGATCGTATTGACTTCTTTTTTGTTTATCGGATAAAACGGAATATGCTTCACCAATTTCTTTGAATTTTTCAGCCGCTCCCGGTTCTTTATTAACATCAGGATGGTATTTTTTCGCTAAAACTCTAAAAGCTCTTTTAATTTCTTCATCAGAAGCATTTTTATCTACTCCTAGTATTTCATAGTAATCTTTTTTATTCATCTTTCCCACTTCCTTGTAATTTATTAAACTCTTCAATTAAATTATCCATATAATTAATCGCATCTTTATAAACATCACTCTTTGTCATATCAACACCAGCTACTTTTAAGGAATCAATTGGATTTTTTGTACATCCTAATTTTAAAAATTCTAAATATTTATCTCTTATATTAGTATTTCCTTCATATATTTGATTAGCTAAATAAATAGATGCTGCAAAAGCAGTAGCATATTGATAAACATAGAAATTCATATAAAAATGTGGTATTCTTTCCCATTCATATTTAATTTCTTCATCAACATAAACATTATCCCCAAAATATAATTTATTTAATTCATAATATTTATTACACATAACATCACTAGTTAAGATATTACCTTCTTCGGTATAATTATGAATAAATAATTCAAATTCAGCAAACATTGTTTGTCTAAAAATACTAGCTTTATATTTTTGTAATAAGTCATCAATTAATTTAATTTTTTCTTCTTTAGAATTACTATGATCAAGTAAATATCTAACTAATAATATTTCATTTACTTGACTAGCAACTTCTGCTACAAAAATACTATAACTATAATCTTCAAAATTTTGATTATTTATGGCATAGTAATAATGCATGGCGTGTCCTAGTTCATGAGCAAGCGTTGAAACATCATTTAATATTCCTTCAAAACTAAGTAACACATAAGGATGAGCAAGATAACAAGCTGTACAATAAGCTCCTCCTCTTTTGCCTTCATTATTACAAGAATCAATCCAACCATCCGTAAAAGATTTTGTTATATCTTTAACATATTGTTCTCCTAAAGGTTGAACTGCTTTTAAAACTAAATCTTGGGCTTCTTCAAAAGTATATTTTTCTTTAATATCTTTTGTATCATCGGCATAAGTATCATATAAATGTAATTCTTTTAAATTTAATAATTTCTTTTTTAAATCCCAATATTTATATAAAGATTTTAAATTTTTATGAATAGTATCTATTAAATTATGATAGACAGATACATCTATTTCATCACTAAATAAAGATGCTTCTAAACTACTATTAAATTTTCTTAAACGAGCATTAACAACATTCTTATCTACTTCACTTTTTAAAATAGTTGCAATTGTTGTTTTAAAATCAGCATAAGTTTTATAAATAGAGGTAAATGCTTGTTTTCGAACATTACGATCATTACTTCTTAAATAGATAGCAAAATTACTTTCATTAAGTTCTACATTTTTACCATCAACTAAAATATCAGCAAATTTAAAATCACTATCTTGTAATGCTCCCATTATATCTTCTGGAGCACTCATTAAATTAACATAATTAGATAATACTTGTTCTACTTCTCCACTTAAGATATGATCTTTATTTCTAAAAATATGTTTTAAACTTCTTGCATATTTTTTTAAATTTTTGTTTTCTTTAATATAATTAGCAATTACTTGATAATCACTTTTTAATAATTCTGGAACAATATAAGAAGATATACTTAAATATTTAGAATATATATTACGAACTTTACCAAATAATTCTTGATAATTTGGATCTTTTGTATCAGCATCATTATTTATATGCCCATATATATATACTTTTTCTAATCTTTTATTTATTTCTTCATCTAAAGTAAGTAATTCTTCTAAAGTATCACTATTATCTAAAATATGATCTTGATATTTAGTTATTTTAGTTATTTCTTTATCTAACCATGCTATTTCTTTTAATGCATCTTCATCACTATTATATAAATCTTTTACATTCCATTTATATTTATCTAAAAATTCATTTCTCTTTTTTGCCATAAATACCTTTCTATTACAAATATCAAAGTTAGGCCCTAGTAAAACTAGAGCCATAACCTCTTAATTAAATTATATTTTATTTTTCTTCAAATTTAGCTTCTTCAACATTATCATCATTTTTTGATGTACTATCTTCTTTAGCATCTTCATGTTCTGGTTTAGCATTTTGATATACTTTAGCCGCTAAATCCATTGCTGTTTTAGAAAGTTCTTCTGTTTTTTCTTTAATCTTATCGATATCACTACCTTCTAAAGCACTCTTTAATTCTTTAACTAAATCTTCAGCTTTTTCTTTATCTTTAGCATCTACTTTATCACCTAGATCTTCTAAAGCTTTTTCAGTTTGGAAAATCATTGAATCAGCATTATTTCTTACTTCTGCTTCTTCTTTTTTCTTTTCATCTGCTTCTTTATTAGCTTCAGCTTCTTTAACCATCTTATCGATTTCATCATCAGTTAAATTTGTACTAGATGTAATTGTAATAGATTGTTCTTTACCTGTACCTAAATCTTTAGCTTTAACATTAACGATACCATTAGCATCGATATCAAATTTAACTTCGATTTGTGGTACACCTCTTTTAGCAGGAGGTAAATTAGTAAGTTGGAAGTTTCCTAATGTTTTATTATCTGTAGCCATTGGTCTTTCGCCTTGTAAAACGTGAATATCAACAGCCGGTTGATTATCTACAGCAGTACTAAATACTTGACTCTTACTTGTTGGAATAGTTGTATTTCTTGGAATTAAAACAGTCATAACATTACCTAATGTTTCAATACCAAGTGATAATGGTGTAACATCAAGTAAAACGATATCATCAACTTCACCAGTTAAAACACCACCTTGAATTGCTGCACCCATAGCAACAACTTCATCTGGGTTAACACCTTTATTTGGTTCTTGTCCTAATTCTTTTTTAACTAATTCTTGAATATAAGGTATTCTTGTTGAACCACCAACTAAAATAACTTTATCAATATCTTTATTAGAAAGTTTAGCATCTTTCATTGCTTTTCTAACTGGTTCAAGTGTTGAATCAAATAAATCACGACATAAATCTTCAAATTTAGCTTTTGATAAACTTGTTTCTAAATGAAGTGGTCCTTCATCACTTTGAGCAATGAATGGTAAACTAATTTGAGCATTAGTCATACCTGATAAATCTTTTTTAGCTTTTTCAGAAGCATCTTTAATTCTTTGCATAGCCATTTTATCTTTTGATAAATCAACACCATGCTCTTTCTTAAATTCATCAACTAAATAATCACTAATACGAGCATCAAAGTCATCACCACCAAGACGATTATTACCACTTGTCGCTTTAACTTCAAAGACACCATCACCAAGTTCTAGGATAGATACATCGAATGTACCACCACCAAGGTCATATACTAAAATTGTTTGTAATTTATCTTGTTTATCAAGTCCATAAGCAAGTGCTGCAGCAGTTGGTTCATTAATAATTCTTTCAACTTCTAAACCAGCAATTTTACCAGCATTCTTAGTAGCTTGTCTTTCTGCATCATTGAAATATGCTGGAACAGTTATAACAGCTTTAGTAACTTTTTCACCTAAATAACTTTCAGCATCTTTCTTTAATTTAGAAAGAATTTTAGCACTAATTTCTTCTGGTGTATATTTCTTACCATTAGCTTCTACTTTTTCACTAGTACCCATTTTTCTCTTTATTGATGAAATAGTATTTTTAACATTTGTTACTGCTTGTCTTTTAGCAGTTTCACCAACTAATTCATCATCACCTTTAAAAGCAACAACTGATGGAGTTGTACGATTACCTTCACTATTAGGAATAACCTTAGCTTCTCCACCTTCCAAAACAGCAACACAACTGTTTGTTGTTCCTAAATCTATACCTATTATTTTACTCATTTTTCATCTTTCCTTTCATTAATTGGCAATTCATTTGCCCAATTTTCGAGTATTTTTTGATATTTTTCTAGTTCTTTTAGAACATATTTCATTTTTCTTCTTTTATGATTTCTATGAAAATAAACATCATGACATATCGCATTATCTAAAATATAAAATCCTTCCGGTAATTTAAAATCATATTTTTCTTGAAATAATATATAAGTTGATGTATATCTTGCTTCTGTATAATATGCAAAATCTTTTTTCCTAACTTCAATTATTTCATTTAAAGGATCTTCTTTTATCTTTTCCAGATATGCAATATCACAATTATTATATTCATAAATTGTTATTGGATAATGTCCTGCACAACTAGCTTTGGTAATATAACCTTTTTGATTTAAAGTACGAATTACTTTAGCTATCTCCATATCACAATGAATATAACCATCTATATTATTTGTAATTTCACCACTTTTTAGATTAATATATACCGTACCATCCATTATTCACTAACCATAACCATTGCATGTCTAACAACCTTATCATTATATGTATATCCTTTTTGAAGAACATCTATAACAATACCAGCTTCAACACCTTCAGCTTTTTCAGTCATTACTGCTTCCATTGTTTCTGGATTAAATGGCTGTTTCATACAATCTATTTCTTTAACCCCAATGCTATCTAAATAACTTCTTAAATCACTATAAATAATTTTAAAACCACTTAAGAATTTAGATATTTCATCTTCTTTATCTTCTGTATCCATATTTATAGCTCTTTCAAAATTATCTAAAACTGCTAAAAGTTTTTGAATGATCTTTTCACCATCATATTTATATATTCTAGCTATTTCATCTTCATATCTTTTACGCATATTTTGCATTTCGGCTGTTACACGAAGTAACTTATCATTTAAAGAAACATTTTCTTCATGTAATTTTTCAATTTCTTTATTATTCTTTTTATCTTTTTTTGTTTCTTTAACTTCTTTTTTTACTTCTTCTTTATTATTTTCGCTATTTTCCATCTTTTCCCTCTATCTTATCTACCATATAATTTAGTAGTGATACGACTCTTTCGTATTCCATTCTCTTAGGTCCAATAATAGCTATTGTTCCTTCTTCACCACCAGATTTATATTTTCTTTTAATAACAGTAACATTATCATCAAAGTTACTTTCTTCCCCAATATAAATCTTTAATTCTTCATTACCATCAATTTTACTAACCATATCTTGGAATGATTCATCTTCTAATTTAGATGCTATTCTTTTGATATCTTCAGTATTATCATATTCTGGTTCTTTCAGTAAATTAACTCTTCCCGATACATGAATATTTGTATTATGAACAAGAAAATCATGAAAAGCATCATAGAAGATATTATAAACAGTATTATAATCTTTTATCTTTTTAGCAATTATTGGTTTAACTTCAAACTCGAGTTTTTCTGATACCTTATTAATAGGAGTACCAATAAGCATTTTATTAATCATTTCACTTGTTTTTATTACCTCATCTATATTTGTATTTTCTGGTAATGTAAATTGCTTATTTTCAACGATACCTTTATCAGTACAAACTACTGCAATAATCTTATGATTATCTAAATCAATTATATTAACTTGTTTAAGTAGATTATCATTACTATTTTTACCAAGAACTACCGAAGTATAATTAGTAAGATCACTTATTATCTCTAAACATTTAGTAACTGCATCACTAACTTCTAGTTCATTATTATTAAAAATAGTTTGTAATTTTAACATATCTTCCCCAGTTAAATCTTTTGGTTGCATTAAATTCTCAACATAATATTTATATCCTAATTCACTAGGTATACGACCACTTGATATATGATTCTTTTCAATATAACCCATATTCTCTAACGCTACCATTTCATTTCTAATTGTAGCACTAGAACATTTTAACTTTTTACATAAAGAATTACTGCCAACCGGTCTAACTGTCTTAACATAAGTTTCAATTATCTCTTTTAATAATGCTTTTTTTCTTTCATCCATAATCATTTTCATCACCCACTTTCGGTTAGCACTCTTCTTTTTTTAGTGCTAACTATATTATAATCTTATGATTAGCACTTGTCAATATAGAACTGCTAATTTTTTTAAAATAAAAAATGGAAAATTATAAATGATAATATTTCATTGCTTTTTCCATTTCTTGAATAACATATTCTTTTACATCATTTCCAAATTTAATCTCCTTTAAATAAAATATACCATTAAAGATAATATTATCTTTAAACATTAATAAAGTTGTACTTATAAATTGAGGTAATTCTAAATTTTTAAGCATTTCATCAAAATTAGACCTAATCCCTTTAACCATATATATTTTACCATTTTCCATATCAAGTATCATTGTATATTCTCTATCTAATCCTACTATAGCTAATTTATCACTGGTTATAGAATTAGTAAAACCTTTAATAATAGATAATTCTTCTTCAGTAAAATTTAAAGGATTATTTTTTATAAACTCGGGAATAATTACATCTTTATTTTTCCATAAATATTCATCAATTTCTTGTATTTCAATTGGATGAATTTGACTTTGTTTATAAACTACTAAATCAGGATTAATTTTTTCTTTAGTATTAATATATTCTATTAATCCTAAGTATAATTTGTAATATTCATCAGCAGCTCTCCTACATAAATGAGCATTATTTTGAGGTACAATAGTAAACTTATAATTAAGTACTTTTTCTTTATCTTTCTCCTTTATATATTCATTGGGAGTAAAACCATTCATTACACCACATGGAGTATCATCTAATGTTTTTATAACTAAATCATGTAAATTATCTTCACATATATAATCAATTAAAGCATAATTATGTAATAAACGTATTTCATCTATAGCCTTTAACATAAACCACTTAATACTAGTATTATCTAATTCCTTTAATAATTTTTGACCATTTTTATTATTTTTAACAGTTATCCCATAATAAAATAAATCATAATAATCATCTAATATAAAACCTTTTGCTCCTGCTAAACCATATTCTTGTCTTTTTTCGGATAGTTCATCTAAAATATCCCAATAATCTATATAATAAATACATTCTTCTTCCCTATTTAAACTAGGTATATATGTGTATTTAAATGAACAATAAAATCTAAACAAAGGACTACCTAATAATTTATTAAATCCTTCTTGACTTATATTCGTTATATCTGTAATCATTGCTTCTAAAGCTTTGGTAAGTAATTCACCATTAGTTCTAATTAAAGCAATCATAAGAACGATTATTTCATGAATATTCATATCCGGATATTTAGCATAATATTTTAAAGCATCTTTTACATTATCGACAAATTCATCATATACTTTAAAATCTGTGTAACATAAAATATTTTTATCACATAATGTTTTTATCTCCCAATCATATTTGATATGCTCATTAATACTTAATTTCTTATTCATTATTATTTTTAAAAAATTTAATTCTTTTTTAGTACATAAACTAAATATATAATTTTTTTGATTATAAACATTAATAATTTCTTCAATCATTTTCTTTTTAGTTATTTTTTCATAGTATTTTGGTTCTTCAGTTACCTTTAAATAAGCCTCATAAACATAGTCTTTAGAATATTTTTTCAAATCATCAATTAATTTCATATATACCTCTTTTCTATATATTATCTTATTATTTACCATAATACAAGTTAAAAAAAGAAATTGTTAATAAATTAATTTCTTAATTATTAAACAATCTTTTTTATTTATTACATTTAACTAGTAAGAAAATTAGCTAAATTTTCAATAGCTTGTTTTTTTAATTCAAAAGATGGATGAACATATAATTTTAGAGTTATTTCAATTGATGAATGACCTAATATTTCACTTAATGTTTTAATATCTACTTGAGCTTCAATAGCTCTTGTAGCAAAAGTATGTCTAAGAGTATGAAAATTAACATAGTTAATATGACATTTTTTAATACATCGCTTATAAAATTCTTCAAAATATCTTGGATCATATAATTTTAAACTGTTAGATAAGATATAGTAATCATTATTACTATAATATTCTTTTAAATATTTGATTATAAATTCTGGTATTGGAATAATTCTTTTAGATGTATCACTTTTAGGAGTACTAGCAATTAATATAGTTTTAGATTCATTATCTTCACGATTCTTAATTCTTTCTATAGTTCTTTTAACTTCTAAAGAATTATTCTTAAAATTGATATCTTCCCATTTAAGACCACATACTTCTCCTATTCTAAGACCAGTATACATACATAAAAGTAAACAAACTTTACGAATATTTAGATTAGTTTTTAAATAATTAACTAAGATATTTTGTTCTTCTTTAGAATAAATATAAATTGTATGTAAATTATTTTTTATTTTTAAATCATCTAAATTAATATAATCAATATAATTTAATTCATAAGCATAATTTAAACTAGATTTAATAATATATATTAATGTTTTCATTACAGAATTAGATAATTTATCTTTATAATCATTAAACATCTTTAATATTATATCTTTATTTATTTCTTTTAAATATAAATCTCCTAATACATTATTTATATATTTATTTATTAAATCTTCATATCTTATTAAAGATTGAATCTTTACTTTTTTAGTATCTAACCAAATATTTAAAAATTCTTTATACTTGTAATTCAAAGTTTCACCTCCAGGGTGTATATTTTAGTACACATTTTATTTTTTGAAAACTATTATTAAAAAAAGAAAGAGATTTTTATTCTCTTTCAGGGTTAAGTTTTCTATTTTATATCGTCTTCGTTGACGGGTTAATTAGTTGGAGAAAGGACGAGGCGAAAACCAAGGCCGCTAGGAGCACTACCGGTGTCCCTACTGAAGAGGAACTGACCCGCCAAGACACCACTGACGCAAACGCCTCCTCGACCGAACCACGGGTAAGAAGAGTCAACGAAGCGCGAATGGTCAGCGTACCAAACATTATGATAACGTTTATTACTATCTTTATCATAGTAATAATAGAATGGTCCCATTTCTCCAGTTGCGTCTCCTAAGATTCTTTTACTATATGATGTTTCAGTACTTTCTTTTGAATATTTATCTATATAACCAGCATTCATTTCTTTTTCTAATTCTGAATCATCAAAATCACTACTTCCTACGTTTCCATCTATACACGCTGCCATATATTCATGTGCTCCTCCAGACATATCATATACTCCACTTATATTTCCAGTTGTACTTGCTAGATAGCCTGTTGGGGTATTATATGGTTGAGTTTTATCTGTTTCACTACTCTTACCAACTTCTCCTGTATAACTACTTTGATCTGTATTTGCTGCTGCTGAATATCCAGTTTTATAATCCGAATTATTATTTATTCTTATTTCTGTTCCTATTCCATATTTAGAATGGGATAGGTATGCTACTGCTCCCCATTCTGTATTCTTCATCATATGACTATCTAATGTCTCTCTTGCATAATTTTTTCCTGCTTCAAAAAATGTTTTTACTGTTTCATTTCGCCATGAGACAACATTTGGTTTTACTATTACATTATCTGATTCTTTTCCAGTTTCAAACTTTCCTACCCATATTCCACTTAATTCTTTTTTTCCTAAGGTAAATGCTGGATGGGTTAACCAATCTCCGTCTTTAGTTACACTAGTACTTTTTTGTGTATCTTTACTTTCAAACACGATATTGATTAATCT
>CANQXT010000029.1 GCA_947627915.1 uncultured Bacilli bacterium | reverse complement strand
AATGGTACTGAAGGTAATATACCTACTAATGAAGGACTAAATAATAATGGTACTGAAGGTAATATACCTACTAATGAAGGACTAAATAATAATGGTACTGAAGGTAATATACCTACTAATGATAATTTAAATAATAATAATAATAATAATAATGTACCTCTTAATGAAGAAGTAAATAATAATAATGAAATATCTAATAATATAGATTCGGAAAATAGAAATGAAACTAATAGTGAAGTAGAAAATAAAGATGCTAATGATAATAAAAGTGCTAAAGAAAAAAATAGAGAAGATGTAAGTAATTTTATTGATGATAGAGGAACAGATATGATAGAGAATTTAGGTGTTCCAAGACCACTTGCTCAAGCTGCAGTTAAGAGTAATGGGGGTAAATTTTCTCCTACTAATACTCCTTTAACCAATAAAATTAGTAAAAATACCCGGAATAAAATTGCGGATAATATTTTTGATGTTAAAAATAAATTAGCAGGTAATAAAGAAAATAGTGAAGATAAGAATCAAGAGAAAAATGATTTAAAAAAAGAAGTAACTAATAATGCTAAAAATGAAGTTAAAAAAGAAGCAACAAAAAAAGTTAAATCGGCTGTAGTTCAATTTATTGCTAAAAATCCTTGGGTATTATTAATAGTTGGTGGAATATTATTACTATTATTAATTATTTTTATGGTTATGGGAATATCTCCAGGTGAAGATGATAGTAATACATTTGGTTATTTAGATCCTGTATGTAATTTTAATAATACAATGATTAATTTAAATACTTGTAATACTACTATAACTAGTAGAATAAGTATTGATGATTATGTTATTGGAACAACTTATACATTAATGAATGGGCAAAATTTAAGTGATGAAGCGATTAAAACTTTAATGATTATTAATAAAACTAATGGTTTAGGTATTGGTAATTATGATAATACAACTAAAGAATTAAATATGAATGATTGTAATGTCTTTTATCAAAATGTAACGGATATAGATATTGATACATATACAAGATTAAAAGGGTTATATGATGAAATAAGTGATTATTTATTTATTAGTAAAGAATATACAAGACCAATAACAACATTATCTATTATGGATACATTACCATTTGATATGAATACATTTAATAATATAAGTAATAGTAATAAATCATATGAAGGAATATTAAATGATGTTTATTCTGGTTTAGATCGTAGTTTATATAGTGTTAAAACTTATTGTACTTACTATACTGTTACGGATAATAATTCTTTTTGGTGGCCAATTGGAAGTAGTGAACCAACAGGAGAAAACATTTATGGAGGTGCTCCTACTTCAACAACAATAAGTTCACCATATGGTCCAAGAGAATTAGGAAATAGTAAACACGAAGGAATAGATATTGCTGCTCCTTGTGAAAGTTCTATTGTTATTGCTGCTAATAGTGGTACAGTAACTGAAGTATATGATAGTTGCCCTAGTATTAGTAGTGGTTATGGTGATCCTTGTGGTGGTAAACTTGGTAATCACGTTATTATTGATCATGGTAATGGTGTTGTTACTAAATATGGTCATATGTGGAATAGTTCTATTACAGTTAAAGTCGGTGATACTGTTTCTCAAGGTCAAATGATAGGTTTAGTCGGTTCCAGTGGTTCATCAACTGGTTGCCACTTACACTTTGGAGTATCTGTTGCCGGTAGTTATGTTAATCCAGAAGATTATGTTAGTAAAGATAATCCAAGACCGATTGATTTAGTTAACTTTGGGGATATATATAGTACATCTTCTAATAGTGAAGCAGTATGTAAATTATTAAGAAATTTAGGATATTCAGCTAATGCCACTATTGGTATGATGACAAATATTCAAGCTGAAAGTAATTTTAATCCTAGTGCTTTAGGAGATAGTGGTACTAGTTATGGTATTTGTCAGTGGCATAATAGTAGATGGATTGATTTAGAAATATTTGCTAAAGGTAATAAATATCCTGGTTTAGAAGAACAAGTTAATTTTTTAGATTATGAATTAAAATATAAATATCGGGGAATATATGAATTTTTAAGTAAACCATATTCTGCTGAAGATATGGCAATATACTTCTGTGAAGAATTTGAAAGACCAGCTAACCCTTCTGAAACATGTTCTAATAGAGTAATAAATTATTTAGAAAATAATCGAATATTTGTTAATCAAAATTGTAGTTAAAGGAGCTATATATGAAAGATAGTAAAAAATATATAATTATAATTATTGTTTTAATATTAGTAGTGTTATCTTTATTAGCAGTATATATAAGTATTAAAGATAGAAATGATAATACCAATGTTAATATTGGTAATAGTAGTAATAATGGTAATAATAATGATAATGATATTATTGATAAAGATAAAATTAATCAAAATAAACAATTATTAGAAAACGAAGATTTATATTTTAGAATTTATTTAACTTTAAATGATTATTATCATAATATTCATCTAGGTAATAAAAAAGAAATATATAATGTTTTAGAAGATGGATATAAGAAGGATAATAATCTTACAGAAGATAATGTCTTAAATTATATAAAAGCTGATTATTCTGATTCAACATATATTATTAAAGAAATATATTATAATCCTAATAGTAGAGTTACTTATTATTTTACTAATGGTTATTTATATAATAATTCGGAAGATGATGAAAGTAGTTATTATGATAGTGTTAAATTTATAGTTATTATTAAGAATAATCACTATGTAATTAAACCCCTAGATAATAGTGTTAACTATTTAAATTATGTTAATAATTGTGTAATAGAGGATATTAATATTAATAACTCTAATATATTATTAAATAATACAATTAATGAACAAAATAAATTAATATTATATTTAAATGAATTTTTAAATTTATTAATTTATAATCCTGAAAGAGCTTATAATATGTTAGATGCTAATACTTTAAAGAAATATACTGATTATAATAATTTTTATAGTGAAAGAAATAATATATTTAATAAATTATCAACAAATATATTAAGTTATAATAAAAGTGATAATATATATAGAATAAAAGATTTTAAACAAAATGATATTGTAATAACTGAGGAAAGAATACTCGATTATAAAATTGGGTATTAATTAAAGTAAAATATAGACTTTAATTTAGCAATTTGATAAAATAATATTTAGTTAGGGATGATTGTATGAAGTTTAAAGTAGAACCAAAAGATTTATTCTTATTTGTCTTATATTGTATAATACTACTATATTTAGTAGCACTTGCAGTAGATAACATATTTAGTCTTTTAAATACAGGTACTTTTTCTGGTTTTTTCCCAATTGGGGCATTTTCAAAACGTTATATTTTTATTACTGTATTTGTTTATATTGGTTTAATTGCTTTTATTTTTGCTAGTGTTTCATCTTATATTTTTACTAAAGAAAAGAAAGGTTTTGGCTTAAAAATAACTAATGAAAAACCAAGTGATGGATATGCTAGATGGGCGAAAGATAAAGAAATAAAAGAAGGTAGTGGAGTAGAAAAAGTTATTCCAACATCTAAAGTTTTAAATGCCGCTGGTATACCTTTAATCAATAATGGTAAAGAGATATGGGTTGATAATGGGGCATATCATAACTTAGTAATTGGATCTACTGGATCAGGAAAAACCGAAAATTTAGTTTTCCCAATGGTTAATTTATTAGCTAAAAAAGGGGAAAGTATGATTATTACCGATCCTAAAGGAGAAATATATCGTAAAACAGCAGAAAATCTTAAGAATAGAGGTTATAAAGTTATTGTTTTAAACTTTAGGGAACCAAATAAAGGAAATGCTTGGAATCCTTTAGCATTACCTTATCAATATTATAAAGCTGGTAATAATGATAAAGCGACTGAATTACTAGAAGATATTTCTTTAAATATTTTATATGATCCAAATAATAAAAGTGATTCTGATTTCTGGGAAAAAGGTGCTGCCGATTATTTTTCTGGTTTAGCTTTAGGTTTATTCCAAGATGCTAATGAAAGAGAAGTTAATTTAAATAGTATAAATTATATGAGTAATGTTGGTGAAGAAAGATATGCCACAAGTAATTATATTAAAGAATACTTTAATATGAAAGGTAAAGATTCTAATGCTTATATGTTTGCTAATACTGTAATAAATGCTCCTAGTGATACAAAGGGTGGTTTACTTTCAACATTTAGTCAAAAAATAAGAATGTTTTCAACTAAAGAAAATTTATCTGAAATGCTTTCTTATAGTGATTTTGATATGCGTGATATTGGTAAAGAAAAAACAGCCGTCTTTATGATTATTCACGATGAAAAGAAAACATATCATAGTTTAATGACAATATTCATTAAACAATGTTATGAAACATTAATTGATGTTGCTCAATCTAATGGTGGTAAATTACAATTTAGAACTAATTTTATTCTTGATGAATTTGCTAATATGCCACCACTTAAAGATGTTGATAGTATGGTTTCAGCAGCTCGTAGTAGAGATATTCGTTTTACCTTTATAATTCAAAACTATGCCCAATTAAATGATATTTATGGGGAAAATGTAGCGCAAGTTATAAGAGGTAACTGTGGTAATTTAATTTATTTAATTAGTACCGAATTAAAAGCTTTAGAGGAAATTAGTAAGATGTGTGGTGAAGTAAAATCTAAAGATAATGATAAAACAGCATCAACACCACTTATTACAATTAGTGATTTACAAAAGTTAAAATTAGGAGATGCTATTATTATAAGACTTCGTACTAGTCCTTTTAAAACAAAATATACCCCTAATTTTAAGATTAACTGGGGCGAAGATTTTCCTGAAGGTACTTATCCTGAAAGAGAATCAAAGAAAATTGAATTATTTGATTTAAAGAAATTTGTTACAGAACAAAAAAATAAAATGATGATGAATAATCCAGGAATGGAAAATATGCCTATGGGATTTGGTGGCGGTTTTAATCCTTTTGGAGGAATGCCAATGAATAGTAATCCATTTATGAAAATGGATAAAGAACCAACTCCATTTAATCCTCCATCTAGTAATCCTTTTGAAGGTAATTTAAAAGGTATGGATATTGATGCAATGATGCGTGATATCGATAAAAAATTACAAGAATTAGATGAAGAAGAAAAGAGACAAAAAGAAAAATTAAAACAACAAAATGCTGAACTTATAGATATAAATCAAAAGAAGAATGAAAGTATCTTAGAGAAGATAAAAGAAGATGATGATGAAGAAGATACTGTTGAAGAAAAAAGAGAAGAAAAAAGAGAAGAAAAACCAAAAGTTAATTTAGATGTTAATAGTGTAATTGTTAATGAAAATGTTATTACTGATGATGAATTCTTTGATGATTTCTTTTCTGATGAATAATATAGGATAATATAATCGATCTTCTTAAATAAACTTCATAAATTATAATGGTGATATAATGAAGTCAATTAAAGAAGGCGATTATAACCCTAATATGGGAATTTTAATTGATGTAAAAGATCCAATTAGTTATCAAGAAAAACATAATCCCTATAGTATTAATATATATTATGATAAATTACTTATGAATCATAAAACGTTATTAAGTAAAAATAAAAAATATTATATTATGTGTGATAAAGGTCATAAAAGTAAACAAGCTGTTAGAATATTATCATTTTACGGTTATGATGTAACTTATGTAATAAATTCGTGAAAAAAGTCCATACTTATATTATAATGAATATGTGATAAGTATGGATTTTTTTAATGATTTATATAATAATATAATGACTCTTATAGCGTCCTCATCTTTTTATGGACCTCTTTTAGCATGTCTTTTAATCGTATTAGAATCGATCATCCCTATTTTACCTTTATTTGTTTTTATAAGTATTGTTTTTATTGCTTATGGTTATGTATTTGGCTTTTTAATTGCCTATATCTTAACAATAGTAGGGTGTATAATATCTTTTATCTTAGTGCGTAAATTATTAACTAAACATTTTGATCGTAAACTTCGAAAAAAGATGAAAATTGATAAGTTAATGAAAAAGATTGATAAGATGAAATTATCTACTTTATCTTTAATTATCGCAATACCTTTTACCCCAGCATTCTTAATTAATATTTGTGCGGCTTTATCAAAGATGGAATTTAAAAAATATTTTTATTCTCTTTTAATTGGGAAAATATCTTTAGTTTTCTTTTGGGGATTTATTGGTACTAGTTTATTAGAAAGTTTAAAAAATCCTAAAATCTTAATTATAATTGTTATTATGTTAATACTTGCTTATATAATAAGTAGAATAGTTACTAAGAAATTAGATATTGACTAAAAGTGTAAAATAAAGGGTATGTAAATGTCTAGTTTATTGACATTTACTTAAAATAAAATTATAGTTAAAGTACAAGAGTAGGTGAGAAAATGGCAGATCAAGAAAAAAATGATGCCTTTATATACGTATTACAAAAAATAAAAGAATTAAGAGAATTTAATAATATAACTGGAGATATTCCCACAATTACAGTTATTAACTTTCTTAAAGAGTATTTAAATAATAATACTATAGATGATTTAAAAAGTGAAAAGGGATATAAAGATATTATTAAATTTTTAGAAACTTTTTATAATCAAGAAATAAAAGTAAAAGATGAAAATAATTTAGTTTTTATTAATATGGCTAATGAACATAGTGAAGAAGCTAAACAAGTTATTAATTATATTAAAATGTATTTAAATAATGTTCCTTTAGAAGATATAGACGCTATTATTACCTATGTTCAAAGAGAATATAAAAATCAAGATATTTTAAATGGTAATGCTAATAAATTATTAGATAATATTAGTAGTTATTACTTATTTAAAAGTAATAGTGTAAGTAAGGAAGAAGTTAAAACTAATAAGATAGTTAGTACTAGAAAAACTAATATTAAAAGAATAGCTATTATTGCAGCTTTATCTGCTTTAGTAGTATCAGGTATAATATGTATATCTATAAATAATAATAAAAATGTTAGTAAGAAAGAAATAAATAACTATATAACTAGTTATTTAAATGAAGTATCACCTCAAGAGATTAGAGAAAATGTTCGTTATATTGAAGGAACAAATATTATTAATCGTAATAGTACTGTATCAGATACTAATGATGGAAGATATGTTCAAATATATTTTACGGATGGTATAGTTAAAGATATCTTAGAAGTATATCATCAAAATAATGCTTTATTAGATTCTGTTTTGATGAATACCTATTTAAATATGAATGTAGATTTGAGTACTAAACTTAAGAATATGGATATTATTGTTAAAGATTTAATTGCCAAAGAAAATCCTTCTGAATTAAATAATTGTTCTTGTTTTTTACAATATATGATTAATAAAGTAGGCTTATTTAATAGTACAATAGAAAATATTTTAGCTAAATATGAAATGTTTGGTTATAGTAGTTTAACAGAAGAAGAAATAAACGATATTAATTTATTAAATAAACAATATGTAGAACTTTGTAATGATATTTTTAAAGGGGATAAAGAAGACTTTAATAAATTATTAGAAGGAGTAGAAAATGGCAGATCAAGTAGAGCTTAGAACAGTAACTTTAGATAATGGTAAAGAATATATAGTTGCATCTAAAATAGAGTATGAAAATAAGATCTATTATTATTTAGTTAATACTTTAGATAATAAAGATATTATGATAAGAAAGTTAGTTCAAAATAATGAGGGAAATGAACTTACTACTATAAGTGAAGAAGAATTTGAAGCAGTAGTCAAATTATTTTTACAAAAATATAAAGGAGGAGAATAGATATGGAAAAAATAGATAGTAAAAAGAGTATTATTATAGGGTTATTAATTATAATTGGGGTATGTTTTTTAGTTACAGGATGTGGTTTTAAAAGTATTAATACAGAAGAATTTAAAAATCATTTTAGTGCTTTAGGATATACAATAAATGAAAATGAAAAGGGACCATATGAATCTAAAACATATTCTGTAGCAACGAAAGAAGATGTTCCATTTAAGATTGAATATTATGAATTTGATGATGAAGTAGAAGCTCAAAAAGTATATAAGAATTATAAAGAAAGTATAGTAAACTATATAACATCTGATTCTAAAGATCAACAAACAACTGGGGCAGTAATTACTAAGTATGTAGCAACTTCTGAAAAAGAATATATAGTTATATCTAGAGTTAAAAAAACATTAATCTTTATTAATGGTACAGTGGAACAAAAAGATACAATCGATAAGTTATTAAAAGATATTAATTATTAAAAGTTGAAAAGTAAATAGTTTTCAACTTTTCTTTTAAATATAATTGAAAAAAAGTTAATTTTTTGTTATTCTATAGTAGTAAGATAAAAGAGGTTTAATATGGCTGGTTTAGGAACACATTTTAAAATTAATAAAGATAATCTTTTATGTGATAGTAGAAATGTAATAAAAGGAGTTAACTATCGAATTTCCGTTTTAAGTGAACGCTTAATTCGTTTTGAGTATTCTCCTAAAGGGGAATTTTATGATGGTGAAACTGAATTAGTTCATAATCGTAAATTTCCTAGTATTAAAATTAAAATTGATCAAGATGATAAGTTCTTAGCTATAACGACTAAATATTTTATATTACAATATGCTAAAGAAAAACCATATAAAGGACCTTCTTTTGCTCCTGATTCTAATTTAAAAGTTAAATTAGTTAATACTGATAAAATGTGGTATTATAATCATCCCGAAGCACGTAATTTTAAGGGTAGTGCTTTTAGTATAGAAAACTTTGGCTCTAAAACAGAACTTAATAATGGTTTGTATTCAACAGATGGTTTTGCTGTTATAGATGACTCTAATTCTTTATTAATTGATGATGATGGTTTTATGTATCAAAGTAAAACTAAAAGAACTGATTTTTATTTATTTATCTATCGAAGAGATTTTGGTCTATGTTTAAAAGATTATTTTACTTTAACGGGAAAACCTCCATTAATTCCTCGTTATGCTTTAGGTATATGGTGGAATAGAGATTTAATTTATAATTTTGAAGATACTAAACATATTTTAGAAGATTTTAAAAAACATGAAATACCTTTATCAGTTTTATTATTAAGTGAATTTTGGCATAATAAAGATAAAAGTAATTATAATTTATATAAAACTGGTTATTCATTTAATAAAGAATTATTTCCAGATCCAAAAGAATTTATCGATTATATGCATAGTAATAATGTAAAAGTTGGTTTAAATATAGATGGAACAGAAGGAATAAATGCTTTAAATGATGGTTATCAAAATATGTGTGAAGATTTAAATTATGCTAATGATAAAGTTATTCCTTTTAGAATATTAGATAAAAATTTTGTTATTAGTTATTTTCAAAATTTAATTCATCCTTTAGATAAACTAGGAGTAGATTTTTATTGGATAGATACAAAAGATGAAGTAATAACAAGAATATTAAATTATTATCATTTTAATGATTATAAAAGATTAAAAGAAAAAAGAGGTTTAATTTTATCAAGAAATGGTGGTAAAGCAGCACATTTATATCCTGTTCATTACTCTGGCGAAACTAAAGTAGGATGGGATACATTAAAATATTTACCATATTTTAATTCTACAAGTAGTAATATAGGTCTTACTTGGTGGAGTCATGATGTTGGTGGTTTTAAAAATGGTATTGAAGATGAAGAGTTATATCTTCGTTATATTCAATTATCTACTTATAGTCCTATTTTCCGTTTTAGTGCTAGAAGAGGAGCATATTATAAAAGAGAACCATGGCGTTGGGATTTAAATACCTATAATATGGTTAAAGATTATTGTAAATTAAGACATAAATTAATTCCTTATCTTTATACAGAAGGTTATAAATATCATGATACTTATTTACCTATAATTCAACCTTTATATTATTATTATCCAGAATTAGTTGATGAACCAAATTATAAAAATGAATATTATTTTGGAACTGAATTATTAATTTCTCCTATTACAAAACCAAAAGATAAAGTAATGAATAGATCAGTTGAAAAGATCTTTTTACCAAAAGGAATCTGGTATGATTTTAAAACCGGGAAAAAGTTTATTGGTAATAAACGTTATATAGCATTCTATAAAGATGAAGATTATCCTGTTTTTGCTAAAGAAGGAGCAATTATACCTCTTGCTAGTTTAACTGAAGATTTAAATAATATAAAACCTCCAAAAGAATTAGAAATAGATATTTTCCCTGGTAATAGTAATATATATCGTTTATATGAAGATGATGGGGAATCTTCATTATATGAAAATGGAGAATATATTATAACAGCTATTGACTTTAATTATACGTCTGATAATTATTCTTTAACTATTCATCCCGTTGAAGGTAAAACAGGTATTATTCCAGATAAAAGAGATTATAAAATTAAATTTAGAAATACAAGAGAACCATCTAAAGTTCATGTTGATGTTGATATGATAGCTAAAGATTTTGAATCATATACTTTAGATAATGATTTTATTATTGTAGTTAAAGATGTTGATACAAGAAGACAATTAACAATTAATTGTTTAGGTAAAGATATAGAAATATCAGCAGTTAGAATAATTAATGAAGATATATTTGGTATTATAAGTGATTTAAAGATAGATACTTTATTAAAAGAATTAATTTCTGCAATTATCTTTAGTGATTTACCTATTAGTAAGAAAAGAATTGAAATAAGAAAATTATCTAGTCGAGGTTTAAATCAAATATTTATTAAAATGTTTATTAAATTGCTTGAATATATTGAAGAAATTTAATATAATACCTATAAACAAGTGAAAAAAGAGTAGTAATAATTAATTATTTAAAAGAGAGTTAGTGGTTGGTGAAAACTAATTAAATGTTAATTATGAACTTGCTTTTGGATGTTTTGGGTAGTTCCGTTATAAACTAATGAAGTTAAAATAAAGGTGGTACCGTGAATTTATTTCACCCTTTGGTATTACCTTTTATTTTTATAAATGGGAGGAAATATGGTATATAATTTAATAACTTTTTGTTTATTATTTATCATTATCTTTATTATTGATTATTTCTTTATTAAAAGAAAATATGTTAAGAAAACAAAAAGAAAAAAGAAAAAGAAAAATGAATTAATGGAAATAACATATTTAGTTAATAAATTTAAATTAGATAAAGATAAATTACCTATGAATAAGTTAGTTATATTTATTTCTTTAATAAATGCTTTAATTATTTCTTCAGTAGCAAGTATTATCTTTTTATTAAAGATAAATATAATATGGCAATTACTGATTGGGTTTATTCTCCTTTTAGCATTAATATATGCAATGTATGAATTATTAGGAAAAGTATTAGAAAGAAGAGGTTATAAGAAAAATGGAATTTAGTAAGATTGAAAAGAAATGGCAAAAATATTGGGAAGAAAATAAAACTTTTAAAACAGATACAAGTGATTATTCTAAACCTAAGTATTATTGTTTAGATATGTTTCCTTATCCATCTGGTGTAGGATTACATGCTGGACATCCAGAAGGATATACTGCAACTGATATTATTTGTCGTATGAAAAGAATGCAAGGTTATAATGTTTTACATCCAATGGGATTTGATTCTTTTGGGTTACCTGCTGAACAATATGCGATTAAAACAGGTAATCATCCCGCAAAGTTTACTAATGAAAATATTGAAACATTTAAGAGTCAACTTAAAATGTTAGGGTTTTCCTATGATTGGGATAGAGAAATTTCTACTTCTGATCCTAGTTATTATAAATGGACCCAATGGATATTTAAAAAGTTATATGAAGATGGTTTATGTAAATATATAAATATGCCCGTTAATTGGTGTGAAGAATTAGGCACAGTTTTATCTAATGATGAAGTAATTGATGGTAAAAGTGAAAGAGGAGGATATCCAGTTGTTCGTAAGAATATGAAACAATGGGTAATTGATATTCCAAAATATGCCGAAAGATTACTTGATGGATTAAATGAAATTGATTGGCCTGAGTCAACCAAAGAAATTCAAAGAAATTGGATAGGTAAAAGTATTGGAGCTGAAGTTAATTTTAAAGTTGCTAATACAAATTATGATTTTACGGTATTTACAACAAGATGTGATACTTTATTTGGAGCAACCTATTGTGTTTTAGCTCCGGAACATGATTTAGTAGATAAAATAACAACAGAAGAACAAAAGACATTAGTTAAAGATTATCAAAAAGAATGTGCTCGTAAGTCTGATTTAGAAAGAACAGAATTAAATAAAGATAAAACAGGTGTTTTTACGGGAGCTTATGCAATTAATCCAGTAAATAATAAAGAAATACCTATTTATATAAGTGATTATGTTTTAAAAAGTTATGGAACGGGAGCAATAATGGCTGTACCTGCTCATGATGATCGTGACTATGAATTTGCGATGAAATATAATATTCCGATAATTCAAGTTTTAGAGGGTGGAGATATTTCTAAAGAAGCCTATACTGGTGATGGTGTTCATATTAATTCTGAATTCTTAGATGGTCTTAATAAGGAAGATGCAATTAATAAAATGTTAGAATTCTTAGAAAGTAAAAAAGCTGGTAAGAAAAAAGTTAATTATCGTTTAAGAGAATGGATTTTTGCTCGTCAAAGATATTGGGGTGAACCTATTCCAATAGTTCATATGGAAGATGGAGAAAGTATGGCTTTAAAAGATGAAGATTTACCTTTAATTTTACCAGAATTAGAAGATTATTCACCATCTAAGAATGGAGATTCACCTTTGGAAAAAGCAACTGATTGGGTGAATGTTGTCATTGATGGTAAAAAAGGAAAAAGAGAAACATCTACAATGCCAGGTTCAGCGGGATCAAGTTGGTATTTCTTAAGATATATAGATCCAAAGAATGATAAATGTTTTGCAGATCCAGAACTTCTTAAACATTGGATGCCAGTTGACTTATATGTTGGTGGTCCAGAACATGCCGTTGGTCACTTATTATATTCAAGAATGTGGAATAATTATTTGTATGATAAAGGATTAGTACCAGTAAAAGAACCATTTAAGAAATTAGTTCATCAAGGAATGATTTTGGGAGCTAATGGAATTAAAATGGGTAAAAGATATCCAGAATACTCTGTTAATCCAAATGATATAGTTAGAGATTATGGCGCTGATACTTTAAGATTTTATGAAATGTTTATGGGTCCTTTAGAAGCAGATAAACCATGGAATAATAATGGGGTAGTAGGATCTAAGAAATTCTTGGATAAGATTTGGCATTTATATATTGAAGAAGATAAAATAAAAGATGAAGATAATAAAAAATTAGAAAAATTATTTCATCAAACAATTAAAAAAGTTACAGAAGATTTTGAAACTCTTAACTTTAATACTGCAATAAGTCAAATGATGATCTTTATTAATGCTGTTACTAAAGAAGAAGTTTTCCCTAGATATATGGCCTTAGATTTTATAAAATTATTAAATCCAATTGCACCATTTATAACTGAAGAAATATGGGAGAAGATGGGACATAAGGAAACTATAGCTTATGAACCATGGCCTAAATATGATCCAGAAAAAGTAATTGAAGACGAAATAGAAATTGGTGTTCAAGTAAATGGTAAATTAAGAGGAAGTATTAATATAGCACTTAATGAAGAACAAGATTCAGTAATCAATAAAGCTATGCAAGTACCTAATGTTTTAAAATTTATTGAAGGTAAAGAAATAGTTAAAACAATAGTAGTACCAAATAAAATAGTTAATATTGTTGTTAAATAAATGTTGTTGTTTATAGCAACATTTTTTTAACGAAAACTTGACACCGGGGGGGGTATTATATAATTATCTTATAAAATAGAGAGAAACAAAATAGATAAAAGTTATCAACATAAAAGAAAGGGTTAAGAAATGAAAAAGATAATTATAGGAGTACTAGTAATAATAGAGATATTTTCTTTGTATATGATGTATCAAAGTAACGAAAATAAAAATAATGTATTAAATGAAGTAAATATAAAAGATAATAAAATAAATAAAAATACTTTTGCGATATATTGGGATGAAAATGGAACAGGAAAATATACAGAATATAAAGGGGATAGTTGGCCAGGTGAAGGATTTGTTCTAGATTTAGATAATACAGAATGTATGAATGAAAAAGGAGAGAAGTTAAATAATGATATTTTATCTTATAATGATAATAATTTAACATTAATAAGTAATAATACAACATATTGTACATTATATTTTGGAAGGATTCCATCATTAGGAACATTCTGTAGTGAAGAAGCTAATATGGGAGAATGTATGAATAATAAAAAAGAAACAATTGGAAGTTTAGACAATATAACTTCAACTATAGTTGGAGGAATGTATAGATATCAAGGAACAGATAATGTCAATAATTGGATATGTTTTGGAACAACAAATAAAGAAGAATGTACAAGTGGTACCGATAATTATGGTGATGGAATAGACAAATATATGTACCGAATAATTGGAGTAACTGAAGAAGGTGAACTAGTTTTATTAAAAGAAACAGTAGTTAAAGAAGAGAGTGAAATAGCATTTCAATGGGATGACAAAAATAATATAGGGGAATGTGTAAAACTATGTCCATGGGTGAATACAAAAATATACAATAGACTAAATGGATTATGTAAAGAAGGTAATACAAATTG
Source organism: uncultured Bacilli bacterium (assembly GCA_947627915.1). Lineage (GTDB taxonomy): Bacteria > Bacillota_I > Bacilli_A > RF39 > UBA660 > SIG200. The sequence continues at coordinate 1,031 of CANQXT010000029.1, read as the reverse complement.
TTCAGGAACAGGAACTGGCTCTAGTGGTCAAACAAACATATTTATAGGAAATAATTATTACGGATATTTACAAGATGATTTATGGTTAAATAAAATAAGTGACCATGAATGGAAATATGGAGATACTAATGAAAATGATGGCAATTATAATGGAGATAGTGCATATGCAATAGAAAATGCCTTTACAGATAGTGTATCAGACGCCAAAATAGGATTACAATACATACACGATTATTATTATGCTTATCCAGGTGGAAATCCTGAAAATTATGAAATAGCTCCAACCTCATGGATACACTTCAAAAAAGATAGTTATAACACCAGTACGAGAGAAGAATGGCTAATAAGTAAATACGCTGGTGTAAGATCTTATTATGTTCAGTCATGGTCTGTAGATTCACATGGTGGTGTTTATTATGACCGAACTATATTTTACTTAGCTGTCCGTCCTGTATTCTACTTAAGTCCATCAGTAAAAATAAACAATGCTTCAGGTAGTAAAGATGATCCATTTATAATAACTAATTAACTCGTCAACGAAGACGATATAAAATAGAACAAACTTAACCCTGAAAGAGAATAACTCTCTTTCTTTTTAAGTTAAAGTTCGTCAAAATAAGACAAAATATGTCAAAATTATCCCCTTTACAAAAAGGGAATTATGTAATTTAATAGTAACTTGAAGTGTTGAACTGGCGCCGCCGAATCAATTTTTTCTCAGGGGGTTTCCTTTTGAGGGAGGTGGGTGAAGTAAGATGAAAACAAGAAATTTAATAAAAGTATTGCTAGTAATTATTTTTCTACTATTAGTTATAATACTAGAAAAAGACGCCGTCCAAATATTTGAATTAATATTCGGATAGCGTCGTGCTATAAACAAATAGGCGGCGTGAAATTCACACTTCCTACTTTAGTATATCTCAAAAATGTTGATTGTACAACATTTTTTTAACAAAAACTTGACACCGGGGGGGGTATTATATAATTATCTTATAAAATAGAGAGAAACAAAATAGATAAAAGTTATCAAC
>CANQXT010000028.1 GCA_947627915.1 uncultured Bacilli bacterium | reverse complement strand
TTGGGATGGAGTGCTAGTTTAAATCTCGAAAATATGTGCAAAGATGCTTATAATTTTGTGATAAAAAATAAATAAAAGTGAAAAGTCCTTTGATTTTCGTGTAAATTGTAGCAAAAAGTCCTTCGGTTTTCGTGTAAATTATAGCAAAAAGTCCTTTGATTTTCGTGAAAATATTAAATATTACTATAAAGAATAAATAAATAGTTAATACTAATAGTAAATAAAGTGTTCATTACTATAGAATATTATTTGTATAAATAATATAAATAGTATATAATTATCTAGAGGGTATAATTTATGAAGTTAAATAATAAAAAAATGAATAAATTTAAAAAAGGAGTATCTATTTTTATTGGGATTATTTTATTAATCGCAATATATATTAATACTTTTTTAATTGTTAAATATAATGTTTTACCATTAAAGTATTTAATATTATATATTGTCTGTATTGTTTTAATTCCTATATTTATGATCTTTTTTACTATCTTTAGAAGACCTAAAAAGTTTATTAGGTTTATTATGTATTTCTTTGAAATATTCTATATTATTTTATTATTTATTGTTTTTTGTTATTTAAATAAAACATTTAATTTTGTTGATAAATTAACTAATGCTTTTGATTATGAAACTAAAAATTATTATGTTTTAGTTTCCAGTAATAGTACTTATAATAAAATAGATGATTTAAATAATAAAAATATTGGTTATGTTAATAATGTTGATGTTAGTTTAGATAAAGCTATTAAAGAATTAGATAATAAAGTAAAATTAAATCACCAAGAAAAGAGTAGTTATAATGAAGCATTTACTTCTTTATCTAATGAAGAAATAGATGGTATTATAATGATTGATAGTATTTATAGTTTATTAACGGAAGATAATGAAGAATTAAAAAGTAATATTAAAGTATTATATGAATTTAGTATAAAAGAAAAAATTAATAGTATTAGTAAAGATGTAGATGTTACGGAAGAACCATTTAATGTTTATATATCTGGTATCGATTCTTATGGTAAAGTAACTGATAAAGGTCGTAGTGATGTTAATATAGTTATGAGTATTAATCCAAAAACTCATAAAATATTAATGACTAATATACCAAGAGATTATTTTGTAAAATTATATGGTATTAATAAAATGGATAAACTTACGCATGCTGGTATCTATGGAGTAGAAACTAGTGCTAAGACTATTGAAGATATTTTAGATATTGATATTAATTATTATGTTAAAGTTAATTATAATGCTTTAATTAAATTAGTTGATGCTTTAGATGGGGTAGATGTTTATTCCGAGTATGATTTCCATAGTTCAGAATTTAATTATAAGTTTGTTAAAGGTTATAACCACGTAAATGGAAAGATGGCCTTAGATTTCTGTAGAACAAGATATGCTTTTACAAATGGTGATAGAGTAAGAGGGGAAAATCAACAAAGAATGATTCAAGCAATTATTACAAAAGCTAATTCACCAAAAATATTAGTTAAATATTCTGATTTCTTAGAAGCCTTAGAAGGTACATTTACTACTAATATTAGTACAGAAAAGATTATGAGTTTAATTAATATGCAACTAGATAAGATGCCTGATTGGGAAATAAGTGCAATTAGTTTAAATGGTAAAGATGGTAGTGAAATAACTTATAGTTTTCCAAGTATGGAATTATATGTTATGTATCCAGATGATGAAACAGTAGAAAGTGCAAAAGGACAAATTCAAGAGTTAATGGGTGTATAATGAAAAAGTTTAATTTAGATAATAAAATATTAAAAGTATTACTAGGAATTGTTTTTGCAATTTCTAGTAGTTTATTGTCCTTTTATTTAATTGTTGGACAATACTATACTACAAATAATATAATTTTTACGTGTTCAATAACAGCAGTAGTAGCATTTATTATTTTTATAAAAACTTATAAAAATACCTTTAATATAATTAAAAAGAATAAATTATTTGGATGTATTGCCATAATAATTAGTTTAATTATTTTAAAAGAGTTTTATTTAAGTAAAAATATTGTTTATTTTGAAAATACCATTTGGGGATTTCATATATTTAGATTTCGTTACTTAATATTTTCTGTAATATCTTTAATATATTTGAGCATAAATATTTTGTTTTATCTTGCCAAAATTCTAAAGGAATTTATTCATTCATTGAATTCTTGGGAGAAAAAAGCTTATTTGATATCAACAATTATAGTCCTATTTTTAATAGTTGTATTTTATGGTTTAAACAATAATTGGTTTTTACAATATGATAGAGTGTACTCAATGGATTCAGGTTTTATGTTTAATGATATTTTACAATCAGCTGTATATTATGATATTAGGCATCCATTATTAAATGTTATTACATTTCCTATATATGCTATAGTTAATTTTATATTAAAATTATTTGTAGGAACAGGAACAACATTAAGTATTAAATTGTTAGGAATAATTTTTCAATTTATAAATAGTCAATTATTAATAATAACAGGTTTAATGTTGAAGAAGTTAACTAAAGAAAAAATCGTATTTATTTTATATATGTTATCTTTTCCAACGATATTGTTTAGTTTATTTTTTGAAAAATATCAAATTTGTACATTTTTTCTTGTTTTATATGTTTATACTATATGTAATAAAAAAGAAAAATCGACTCCTAGTATTATTTTAGCTGCTGGCTCTATATTAACTAGTGCTTATATTGGAATATGTGAATTGTTAGTAAAAGATGATTTTAAAAATAAAATAAAGAAAATAGTTAAAATAGTTTGTGTTACTATATTATGTTTTATCTGCTTCGGACGTGGTCATTTGTTAGCAAATGGGTTAACAGAGATGCTTAATATGCGTAATGGTTTTTCTAATAATAATATAACTATATTAGAAAATATCATTTCCACATTTAAAATGATTCAAAGTTGTTTAATAGCTCTTCCGTCAGGTATAGATACATTCACTAATGCTTATTTATGGACCAATTTATGTTCTAATTTTTCAATAATATCAATAATAATAATTTTAATTGTTATAATTGGTGTAATAGCGAAAAGAAAAGAATTATTTACTAAAATTAGTTTTTGCTGGTTTATATTTGCTTTTATTCTTTTTGTAATTTTAAAGTGGGCATCTTATGAATCACCATTATTTGCGTTATATTTCTCTTGGGCAATAATTCCTCTCTTTGTTGCTGGATTAAATTATATTATTCAAAAGTTAAAATGGAATAAGAAATATGTGTATTGTATATTAATGATAATTATGATATTAATAAATGTAACTACAATGTTTGATATTTATAATTTTATTAGTATTTAGAGGGAGATTAAAATGGATTATATAAAATTAATGAGACCAAAACATTATATTAAAAATTTATTAATATTTTTACCATTAATATTTAGTGGTTTATTACTTAATATTAATAATTTTACTAAAACATTATTAGGTTTTCTTATCTTTTGTTTAGTAGCAAGTGTTATTTATATTATTAATGATATAAATGATAGAGAAAAAGATAGACAACATGCCGTTAAAAAGAATAGACCAATTGCATCTGGTAAAGTATCTGTTAAAAATGCAATTATAGAAATAATTCTTTTATTAGTAGTAAGTATCTTTTTAATTGTAATGTTTAAATTGCCTATAGCATCTTTAACATTTTTAACATTATACTTTATAATTAATTTAGGATATAGTAATGGTTTAAAAAATATACCAGTTGTAGATATATTATTATTAGTTTCTGGCTTTGTACTTCGGGTATTGTATGGTGCATCTATATTAAATATTACAGTGTCTAATTGGTTATATTTAACAATATTAGCAGCGTCTTTCTATTTGGGTTTAGGTAAAAGAAGAAACGAAATTCAAAAGAATGGAGATAAAACAAGAAATGTTTTAAAATATTATACGCAAGATTATTTAGATAAGAATATGTATATGTTTTTATGTATGGCAATTATTTTTTATTCTTTATGGGCAACAGATGTTAATTTAGTAAATAAAAGTAATAATTTATTAATTTGGTCTGTACCTATAGTTATTACTATTTGTTTAAAATATAATATGAATATAGAAAATGATAGTTATGGGGATCCAGTTGAAGTTATTTTAGAAGATAAAATAATATTATTGTTAGGTTTAATTCTTGGTTTATATATTTTTCTTGTGTTGTATATATTTTAAGTATTTAAGGGACATTTTAGTAAGTTAATGTTCCTTTTTTTGGGTGTGTATGTTATAATCAATTCAGTGATTTGAGGTTGATTATGATGGAAAAATTTTTAAAAAATAAAAATGTTAATAATATTATAAAAATATTATTAGTTTTATCTGGAACAATATTAACATCGGTTTTAACTTTAGGTGAATACCAATTTATGGCTAAAATAGCAGCATTTAATATTTTAGTAAGTTTCGGTTTTTTAATATATTTGCTATTTTTTAAAAATATTTTTGAAAGTATAATTAAAAAAGATTATTTTATTAACAAATATTTTGATAATTTGATTTGTCTTATTTTTACTATTAATACTGCTAAAGTGTTTATAAATAATTTTAAATATACTTCATCTTTTTTACAAAATATTATATTATCTACATTTAGTTATTTTAATATGCATAATGGAATTAACTATATAATTGTTATTTTATTTATAGCAATTTTACCTATTATTTATTTAATATATTTGGCATTTATAAAATATTTATTACCAGTAGTGAAAAAATTTATAAAATCTTTTTCTAAAACAGAAAAAATGTATTTTATTTTTGCTACATTAATATTTTGTATTTTAAGTTTAATAATTAATTTTAAGACTAATATTTTTATAAGACCTATTCCTAAAGATTCAAATTTAATAGTATATATAGATGTTTTGTATCGCTCAGATGTTGGTGTACTAACATTGGAAGACTGTTTTCAAAGATTTAATTGTATAGAAAATGATTTAAGACAACCACTTTTTGGTTTATTTGCATTACCTTTTGGACAAGTTGCTAATTTAACAGCGAGAACATTTGATTTTATTTCTTATGATATTATTTATGCTTTTATGATTTCTATACTACAGGGAATATGTTTAATAGTAATCTCTATTTTATTAGAAAGAATGTTAAAACCAAAAAACATTTTATTAACATTATTAAGTTATAGTTGTTTGTTTTCAACAATTTTCTTTGCGTTTAATGTTGAGCAATATGTTTTTGGCTTATTCTGGTTAATTATTTTCATTTATAATATTGTTATGAATAAGAAAACTTATAGTTTATTGTTTTCAGCGATTTCTGGTTCATTAATTACTAATTCAATTTGTTTGCCTTTCGCTCTTATTAATAAAGATTTAAAAAAATTTGTTAAGGATTGTTTTAAATATGGAATTTTATTTTTAATTTTAATAATTATCTTTGGCCAAACAAATATTGTAATAGATAATTTAATTAATTTTAATGCTAAATATGGTACTAGTATACCTTTTACATTTGATAGAATATTACAGTTTTTAAATTTTGTGTCTAGTTGTTTTGTTTATCCAAAAAGTATTGTTAGTTTTAATACAGCAACTATTCCACATCATTATTCTTATGATATTATTTTATCAAGTACTATTAATTATATTGGCATAGGAATTATAATATTATTTTTAATTTCTTTCTTTATTAATAGAAAGAAAAAAATTGCAAAAATTAGTTTTGGTTGGTTCTTATTTTCAATATTAGTATTAGTTATAATTGGTTGGGGAACTAATGAAAATTGTTTATTTCTTTATTCATTATATTTTGGTTGGGCATATTATATTTTGTTATATTTATTAGCTCAAAACATAGTTCATAAATTTCCAAAAATGAAATACTTGTTTATTATCTTACTTTTAATTATAACTATAATTAATATTTATGGAATGTTTGATATTGTAAAATTTGGTATTAAATACTATCCATTTAAATTATAAGTATTTAAGGGACATTTTAGTAAGTTAATGTTCCTTTTTTTTGGTGTGTATGTTATAATCAATTTAGAAATATTGAAAGGGATTTTATGAAAAAAATTTTATTTGCAGCTAATCTAGAATCTTTTTTTATTAAGTTTTTAATTCCAGAATTAAAATGGTTTAAAGAAAATGGCTATGAAGTACATGTTGCAGCTAAAAGTGAAAATATTGATCTTCCATATTGTGATAAAAAGTTTGATGTAGATTTTGCTCGTGGATTGAATTTAAAGCAAAATATTAGATCTTATAAACAATTAAGAAAAATATTTCAAGAAGAGCATTATGATATCATTAGTTGTCATACACCATTTGGGGGAGCAATTACAAGATATGCAGCTAAAAAAAGTCATTTAAAAGATACAAGAATTGTTTATATGGCCCACGGTTTTCATTTTTATAAAGGAGCACCACTTTTTAATTGGTTAGTTTTTTATCCAGTTGAAAAATATTTAGCTAAATATACTGATAGATTAATAACTATTAATTTAGATGATTATGAAATTGCTAAAAAGAAATTTAAAACGGACGTTTATTATGTTAAAGGTGTTGGTTTACCTGAAGAGAAATTTGCTTTTGATATGACAAAACAAGATAAAAAAGAATTAAGAAAAAGTTTAAATATTAAAGAAAAAGATTTTGTAATGATTTATCCAGCTGAAATAAATAATAATAAAAGACAAAAATGGTTAATAAATGCCGTGGAGGATTTGCTAAAGAAAAATAAAGATATGCATATTTTACTTCCTGGCAAAGATTCAATGAATGGTGAATGTCAAAAATTAGTTGAAGAAAAAAATTTAACAAATCAAATACATTTTTTAGGATTTAGAAAAGATATTCCTCAATTATTAAAAATTTCTGATTTAACTATAACTACATCACAAAGAGAGGGCCTTCCAGTAAATGTTATGGAAGCAATTTATGTTGGTCTTCCTGTAGTAGCAACTGCTTGTAGAGGTAATAGAGATTTAATAAAAAATAATAAAAATGGTTATATAGTAGATATTGATAATAAAGAAGATTTTGTAAAAAAAATATTAAAAGTATATAAAATGAATAAGAAAGAAATAGATAAAATAAAAAAGGAAGACGAAAAAATAATTCAAGAATATTTACTTGATAATGTTTTAAAAGAAATAATAGATGTTCATATAAAATAGAGGTGGTAAAATTGCAAAAAAAAGAACCTAAAGTATCTGTCATTATGGCATTATATAATGTAGAAGAATACTTAGAAAAAAGCGTTAACAGTATCCTTAATCAAACATATACAAATATAGAAATTATTATGTGTGATGATTGTTCTAAAGATGGTACTTTAAAATTAGCTAAGAAATTAGCTAAAAAAGATTCAAGAATTAAAGTATTAGAGAATAAAGAAAACTTAAAATCTGGTAAAACTAGAAATAGATGCATTGAAGAAGCAACCGGAAAATATATTGCTATCCAAGATGCTGATGATTATTCTGATTTAACAAGAATTGAAAAACAAGTTAAATTTTTAGAAGAAAATAAAGAATATGATTTTGTTAGTAGTGGTATATATCGCTTTGATGAAAATGGGATATGGGGAGAATATCATTCGTGGAATGAAAAACCAGAGAATAAAGACTTTTTATGGGGACTTCCATTTGTCCATGCTGCAACAATGTTCACTAAAAATTGTTTAAATAAAATAAACAATTATCGAATTAGTAAAGATACAACTAGAACTGAAGATTTTGATTTATTTTTAAGACTATATATTGAAGGTTTTAAAGGATATAATTTAGTTGAATGTTTATATTATGTTAATGAAAATATTGATGCTTATATGAGACGAAAATATCGTTATCGTATAGATGAAGCTAAAATGCGGTTTAATGCTTATAAGAAATTAGGATTAATGCCAAAAGGAATAATTTTTGCAATGAAGCCTTTAATAGTAGGGTTAATACCAAGAAAAATACAATATAAATTAAAGAAAAATAAAAGTAATTTTAGTAATGAACCTGTAAGGGTTTTGGAAATAATAAGTAGGCCACATTTAGGTGGTATAGAGACTATGATAATGAATGTATATCGTCAAGTTGATCATAATAAAGTACAATTTGATTTTACCAATCATAGCAATGAAAAGGGATATTATGAAGATGAAATTATTTCTTTAGGTGGTAAAATTCATTATATAAAACCAATTAGAGAAATTGGAGCGTTAAAATATACTTTTCAAATTAAAAAATTAGTGAAAGAAAATAAGTATAAAATTGTTCATTCACATATAAGCATTAATAATGCTTTTACCTTATTGGGTGCATTTTTGGGAGGAGCAAAAATAAGAATATCTCACGCTCATACAACTAGTACAGAAAAACCTGATACTTTTAAATATAATTTTGTAATTTCAATTATGAAAAAGATAAATAAAATTTTTGCAAATAAATATTGTGCTTGTGGAAATGAAGCTGCCAAGTTTTTATATGGTAAGAAATATTTAGAGAAAAATAAAGTTACCATAATTAACAATGCTATTGATATTAATAAGTTTAAAAATTGTTTTCATAAAAATTTAGAATTTCGAAAAGAATACAATCTTCCTCAAGATAAAATTATCATAGGTCATGTTGGACGTTTTGCAGGAAAAGTAAAAAATCATCGATTTATTTTAAATATTGCTTTAGAAATGAAAAAACAAAAATTAGATAATTATTATTTTGTATTAGTTGGTGATGGTGAAGAAATTGATAAATATAAAAGTTTTGTTAATGAAAATAAATTAAACAATATGGTATTATTTTATGGAACATCTTTAAAAGTTCAAGAATTATTTGCTACTTTTGACTATTTTATTTTACCATCTTTGTATGAGGGATTTCCTGTTACTATAGTAGAAAGCCAAGCAGTAGGTATTAAGACACTTGTTTCTGATAGAATTACTAAAGAAGTTGATTTAGGAATAGGTTTAGTAAAATTTTTAGGAATTAACAATGATAATATTAAAGACTGGATTAATGAATTTACTAAGAAAAATAAAAAAATTGAAAATTATGATATAATAGAAAAAGCTTTAAAGAAAAATGGTTTTGATATTGATATGAATGTTAAAGCATTTTATAATCTTTATAGGATAGATAAGTAGGAGATTTAGAATGGATAAAATAAGAAAGTTTATACAATACTTATTGAGTATATCAACATTTAAAGTTTGGTTTGTAGTAGGATGTTTTCTTTACACATTTCCTATTACTTCTTTAATTATGAGTAAATTATTTAAGATATTTTTAGTTTGGGCCTTTATAATTATTTTTTATGATATGTGGAAGAATAAAAAACTAGGATTACATAAAGAAGGTTATTTGCTAGTAGTAATGTTAGCAATTGCTTTTTTAGGTTGTTTTTGGAATTATCAAAATAATTTAGCCTCAAATATTATATCTACTATTTATTTAGTAGTTCAAATTATTTGTATGCTAATATATGATAAAAGTGAAGATGAAAAAAATATAATTAAAAATATTAATAAATTAGCAAAAATAATTGTTATTATAACTTCTATATGCGCTACAATTTCACTAATAATTTATATATTCAATATAAAATTCTCAATATATAATGGCTATCAAGAAGTTTTAATTGGTGTATTTGAAGGAAGACTTTGGAGTATTTATGGTAATCCAAATACTTTAGGTAATTTTTCTCTTTTATCAATTTGGTTTAGTTGTATTTTATTAATTATTCCAAAATATTTAAATAATAATAAAAATGCTAAATCTAAAATTATAATTATTATAAATATATTATTACAATATCTTTGTGTTTTACTTTCAAATTCTAGATCTACTGTTTTAGCGGCTTTAATAAGTTTAATAGTTTTAGTATTTTTCTTATATACAATTAAATTAAAAGATAAAAATGAAACAACATTAAATTATTTTAAACATAATACTATTAAAACATCATTTTATTTACTTGTAAGTATTTTAAGTGTAGTTGTATTTTCTATTATAATTAAATATAGTATACCTTTAATAACTGTATCAATTAAAACAGTTACTAATTCTTATAATACATTAGTAAATAACGGAAATACTACAAATAATGAATCATCTACAAATAATGGTAATAGTGGTAATCCTTCAAAACCATCAATTGATTCCCTTATTGAAGAATCTCAAAAATTACATAGAACTGATAATGGAAAAGATTTTTCTAATGGTCGTTTTGAATTATGGAAAGGAGCACTAAAAGTTAGTTCTAAAAATTTAATTTTTGGTGTTGGCTTTAAAAACGTAAATACTAATATTAATAAATATTTATCAGAAGAAACATTAAAAAATAACCCGAATCTTTCAGAAGATACTCATAATATATATATAGAAGTTTTAGTAGCGCATGGTATAATTGCTTTTATATTATTTATAATTTATTTTGTTATCGTTATGTTTAAATATTTAATTTATTTATTAACATATAAACAAAATAATGATTATAAATTTGAATTAATAATGTATCACTTTATTATTTTAATATCTTTATTAATCATTAATTTATTTGATTCAAACATTTTGTATTTCTTCTCAATATTCATTGTGCCAATATTCTGGATAACAAATTGCAATATTGAAAAGTTAATAAAATTAGAAGATAAAGATAATGATAAAAAGAATGTATTATTTTTAATAGATAGTTTAACTGGTGGTGGGGCTGAAAAAGTTCTAGTTGATTTAACAAACAATCTTGATTATGATAAGTATAATATAGAAGTCAAAACTATTTATGATGAAGGTATATATATCAAGCAATTAAATCATAATATTCATTATTCTTCTTTTATAAAAAAACCAAATATTTGGAAGAAAAGAATTGTTAATCGTTTAATAAAATATTTACCTAGTCGAATAATGTATGATTTGATAATAACTAAGAGATACGATACAGAGATTGCTTTTTTAGAATTTTTATCTACTAAAGTTTTAACTGGTAGTAATAGTAGCGCCAATAAAATAGCTTGGGTTCATACAGATATATTTATAAATAAAGAGAGTATCTCACTTTTTTGCTCTAAAAAGAGTTTGATAAAATCTTATAATATTTTTAATAAAATTGTATTTGTATCCGAAAATTCTAAAATTAATTTTTGTAAAGAAACAAACTTATATCAAACTGCTATCACTATATATAATCCAATTGATAAAAAACAAATTATAACAAAAGCAAAAGAACATTGTGAATTAAAAAAGAACAAAGATAAATTAACAATTGTTACTATAGGTAGATTAATACCTCAAAAAGGATATACATTATTATGTGAAGTAATAAACAAATTAGTTAAAGATTATCAAAATATTGAATTATGGATTCTAGGTGAAGGGGAAGAAAAAAATAAATTAGAAGAATATATTAATAAAAATCATTTACAAAAATATATAAAATTGCTAGGCTTTCAAGAAAATCCATATAAATATTTAGCTCAAGCAGATTTATTTGTTTCAAGTTCATATGTTGAAGGATTTAGCTTAGTTTTAGCAGAAGCAGTTACATTAGAGATTCCTATTCTTTCAACAAATACGACAGGACCAAATAACATTTTAGATCACGGAAAGTATGGTAAAATTGTAGAGTATGATTTTGATGATTTATATAACGGATTAAAAGAAATTATCTCTAATCCAAAAGAATTAAAAGAATTAAAAGAAAAAGTAAAACTAAGAAAAGATTTCCTAGATTTAGATAGTAAAGTAAAAGAAGTTGAAAATATTATTGATAATGATATAAAAATTGAAGATAAAAAAATATTTTGTACAGTCTTTACTCCAGCTTATAATAGAGCTCATTTAATTCCAAGATTATATGAATCATTACAAAAACAAACTAATAAGAATTTTGAGTGGGTAGTAGTAGATGATGGTAGTGTAGATGGAACTGATAAACTATTTGAAAAATATTTAAAAGATAAAAATGATTTTAAAATTACTTATTTTAAACAAGAAAATGGTGGTAAACATCGCGCTATTAATAAAGGTTTAGATTTAGCAAAAGGTAAATTATTCTTTATTGTTGATTCTGATGACTATCTTGAAAATTTTGCAATTGAAAGATTATATAACTATGAACAAAGCATTAAAGATTCAAAATGTTTTGCAGGTGTTGCAGGTTTAAGAGGTTATAGTAAAGATAAAGCAATAGGAAGTTTTATTAATAAGGAATATATAGATGCCTATAATACAGAAAGACGATATTATAATTTACTAGGTGATAAAGCAGAAGCATACTATACTGATATTTTAAAAAAATATAAATTTCCAGAAATTGAAAATGAAAAATTTGTTTCTGAAAGCGTAGTATGGAACAGAATTGCTGCAGACGGATATAAAACAAGATGGTATAATGAAATAATTTATATTTGTGATTATTTAGATGATGGTTTAACCAAACAAGGAATGAAACTATATAAAAATAATCCAATTGGTTATCTATTATTTATTAGAAATGTTATTAATTATGAACATCCATCTATTAAAAGTAAATTATCTAATTATTATGGTTATTATGATGCAGTTAAAGATAAACTAAGTTTAAAAGAAATAGCAGATAATTTATTAATAAGCACTATGACTTTAAGATTTACAATAATGCTAAAACATCTAAGAGATAAACTTAAGAGGGATAATAATGCGTAGGGAAAAGGCCATTAAAAATGTTATTACGGCTTTAATAAGTAATATTATTGTTTTACTATTTGGTTTCATCACCCAAAAAATATTTATTATTACTTTGGGTGATGAATACCTAGGTTTAAATTCTTTACTTACTAATGTTGTTTCAATGTTAGCTATTGTAGAATTAGGTGTAGGTTCAGCAATAATATATAATTTATATGAACCTATTGCAAAAAAAGATAGTAAAACAATTACTTCTTTATTATCTTTTTATCGTAAAACATATAACTTAGTAGCTATTATAATATTTATATTAGGTTTATTATTATTACCATTCTTAAAATATTTTGTTACAACTACACTAGATGTTAATATTTATTTAATATTTATGTTATTTGTAATAGATGTTATATGTTCATACTTATTATCTTATAAAAGATCTATTTTACAAGCAGATCAAAGAAGTTATATTATAAATATAGTCCATATATTATATGTTATAATTTTAAATTCTTCTTTAATAGGAATATTATTTTTAACCAAGAATTACATTTTATATTTAATTATTAAATGTTTATGTCGTTTCTTAGAAAACTTTATTATTTTAATTATTGCTAATAAAGAATATCCATATATAAAAGAAAAAGCTAATAAACTTGATAAAAAAATATATAAATCTATTATTCAAAAAGTTAAAGGTTTATTCTTTCATAAAATTGGTTCATTTGTTGTTTTAGGAACAGATAATATAATTATTTCTAAATATTTAGGAAATATAATGGTTGCTTTTTATTCTAATTATTATTTAATAATTAATGCCGCTAGTACATTACTTTCTCAAATATTTGTTGCTTTAACAGCCAGTGTTGGTAATTTATTAGTTGAAAAAAATGATGAAAAATCTTATTCATTATTTAAAAATATAATGTTCTTTGATTTTTGGATTTATAGTTTTTCAGCCATAGGTATCTTTATATGTATGAATTCATTTATATCTTTGTGGGTAGGAGCTGAAAGATTACTTCCTATTACTGTTTTATTAGTTTTAGTAATAAATTACTATATGATGGGTATGCGTTCATCATTAGGTGTGTACAAAGATGCAGCAGGAATATTTTATGAAGATCGTTTTATTCCTATAATTGAATCTATAGTTAATATTGTTGCATCAATTATTTTAGTAAAATACTTTGGTTTACTTGGAGTATTTTTAGGAACAATGTTAAGTTCATTTGTAGTTGCATTGTTTGGACTTCCATATTTTGTATACAAAAAAGTATTTAAGAAAAATATGTTAGATTATTATTTATTATATTTTAAATATATTATTTTAACTTTTATTATTGGTGGATTTACATATTTAATATTCAAATTAATAATCAAATATTTAGTAATTAAAAATTATTTATTAATATTTATAATTGGATTTATATTAGTTTGTATAATTCCAAATCTTGTTTATTTAATTATATTTCATAATAAAAATGAATTTAAATATTTCTTTGATATATTTAAAAATATTTTAAATAAAATAAAAAAATTTAGAAGGAGCAAGAATGAAAATTAAGAAAATCTTAAAATCTAATTTAACTAAATATATTATTATATTAATAACAGGATTAATTATAACTTTTCCTGCTATAATTCCTTCTTATAATTTAGATGGATATTGTAATTTTGCATCTGGTTATTTAATTACTGTTAGAACTTTTCTCAAATCAGCTCGTCTATTTACGTCGTTAATGTTTTATTTACTATCTTTTACAAAATTACCTTATTCTATTTTTTCAGTTATATCTTTAATATTTTCCAATGTATTTAACGCTTTAACTGTTTATAAATTAAGTAATTATATTATTGATAAAACTAATAATAAAAATATTTTAAGAAATATTATAATAACAATTTGTTCCTTTCTAATATTTTATAATCCTATCGTTTTAGAATTATTTATATTTGAAGAATCTGTAATAATGTTTTTAGGAGTTTATTTTACTTTATTATCTGCAATAAGATTATGTGGTAATAATAAAAAAGATATTTTTATTTCAGGTATTTATTTAATAATAGCAATATGCTGTTATCAAGGAGTAGTATGTTATTATTTGTCGATTTTACTTTTATTACTTGTAGTTAATAAATATGATTTCAAAACTATATTTAAAAAAATGATTTTTGGTGGAGTAATATATGGCATAAGTTTAATAATTGCTTACATTTTAGTTAAATTTATAAATTCCTACATTATAGTTGGAGTTAATGCTAGACTTGGAAGACTAAATATTATAGAAAACATAAAATTCGTAATTCAAACTTTAAAAATCATATTAATAGAATTATTTGATTATGTAAATTTTTATTGGTTTTATATAGTGAATATAATCTTAAGTATATTATTTTTAATTTTATTTTTTAATAATAAAGATAAAAATAAATTAGTAATTTTATATCTATTTGTTAATATTGTTTTATGTGTATTAATGCCATTTGTTCCAAATTTAGGAATGAATTCTGATGCCAATTATACAGCAGCAAGAATGTGTTTATCTATTGGAAGTACAATTGGTATCTTAGGAATATATTGTCTTTTACAAATTACTGATGATAAAAAACTTTCGCTATATGCTTTAATGAGTGTAATAGTGGTATATACTTTATATATTTTTGTAATTTATTTTCAAACAACTTATATGCAATATGATACATATAAAAAAGATATGAGTTATTTAAATACTTTATTTGCCAAAATTGATGATTATGAAAAAGATAATGATATTAAAGTTACAAAAATATATTATGCACATGATTCGAATGTAGATTCTCATTACAGTAAAAAAATAATGAATAGTACAAATTATCGAGTAATGGCAATTGATTGGGCAATGGATTGTGCAGTTAGTATTAGAGAAAATCATCGTTACTCATATATAAAAATGAGCGATGAAGAAAAAGAAAGATATTTTGCTAATATGGAATTTGATAGTATTGATGATAAACAATTTGTATTTGTAGAAGATACATTATATTTATTAATATTTTAAAATAATCATTTATATTAAAAAAGGATATAAATTATTCTTTTTTTTAATTAAATAATAATATATAATATATTTAAGGAGTATAGAATGAAAAAGAAAAGTTTATTA
>CANQXT010000027.1 GCA_947627915.1 uncultured Bacilli bacterium | reverse complement strand
CCTTTATTTTATGGGCTTTTTATCTTATATTTTTATTTTAGAGATATACCCGGACTTTTTGAATTTAATTCAGTCATTTTTATTACTTTCTAGTTAATCTTTACTTTCTAGTTAATTTTATTTTAAATAATTTAAAAGTATGATAGAATAAATAACTAGAAAAATTTTACTTTGGAGGCTAACTATGAATAATAGAAATTTTCTAGAAATATTATTTTCAACAAAAAATAATGACAAAATACTGAAAGAATATAATAAGTTATCTATTTTAGAAAAACAAAAAGTACTATCTAATGATAAAGTTAAGCAAAGATTATATAAAATTATTGATATAGAATTATTAGTATCTATGCTTATAGATTTACCTTTCGAATATAGAATAAATTTTTTAAACGGATTAAACTATCAAAAATTTTTAAAAAACTATGAAAAAGTAATTATCGAATTTTTACAATTACAAAACTATGATGATTTTGACTATCAAAAATTATCAGATTTTGAAGATATTAAAGAAAAATCAGTTTTACCTTTATTATTTAGAAAACTTTCGATAGATAAATTGAAAATGATAATAATACAAAACTATTATCAAATTCTTAATGATCATGCTTTTAGTGAATATAGCAAAAAAATTTTAAATTTAAAATTAGAATCAAGTATTATAAATAATATTAGTGATAATGTCTTAATTAGTGAATTAAGAAGAAGAAATACAAAACAAAATTGTCTAACAATGATTGATATGACAGATTTTCTAAAAATGGATTCTAATAAACAAAATTCGATCTTAGTAAATGGAAATATAGATACACTAGAAAATAGATTAATTGCATTATATCAAGAAAAATATACAAATTTAGATATTACAAAGAAGAAATTAATATTTTCATCATTATTAGAAAATATTAATTATCTTAAATTATTAAAACTTCAAACAATTATATTTACTACTGATGATGAAAATTCACGAGAAATGATGAAAAGTTTCTTTAAAGTAGTTTGTAAATTTGAATATGAAATAGATGAAAAATATTTAAATGCCATGATTTTTAATTTTAGAAAGTTAAATAATAAAATTAAAGAGATTTATAAAATAATAAAAATGAAACCATTTTCTATTATTAATTATTTAAACACAGGAATAATTGATGAAGAAATAGATAAAGTTTTTAACCAAATAATTACGATTGAACAGTATCAAAAAACAAATATTAGGAAAATAAACAAAATAACTTGTTTATTAGATTTAATGTTAGAAAATAATAAGGATGAACTACAAAAAACTAATTCGACTATTTTAGCTTACAAATTATATTATATATTAGGATATGAAAATGCAATGGAATTATTGAATCAAAAATTTGGAACTATTAATATAGAATTGTTAGCAAAATTGTTTGATAGATGTAATATAAAAAATGTTAAATTTCAAAAAATTAATAGTAATTATGAGCCTGAAATAAAGCCTGATTTTATAAGATTTTTGATTGGAGGCAAAAAAGATAATAATACTACTATAAAAAGAATGTTACGGGGAGAATTAGATTTATTAATTAATGAATTTCCTAACTTATATAATAATTTTGAAAGATTTCAACAAGCAATCGGAAAGAAAATTCATTTAAATAAACTTATACCTTTATTAGAAGAAAATCCGTTTATGTTATTACCAAACGAATATAAGATAACTAAAGATATTATTGATAATATTATCAAATCATATGGTTATAATGATGTATTTGGTAATGAAAATAATGCAAATAATATAAATTCTATAGATAATAAAGAATGTGTAATAGAAGCATGTAATTTTTATCATAATTATTTAGAAAAAAGAGTTGTTTCGGCAATTCCAAGAGTCTATGGAATAACAGAAGATAACTATAAATATGAAGTATTAAAATTAGATGATCCTATTATTATGACATTGGGTTATCAAACAAAATGTTGTTTTAGATTAAATGGTGCATCAAATGGTTTTTTAAAATATTGTAGTGAAAGTATATATGCACGAGTTATTGTAATAAGAAATGAGAATAATGAAATATGCTCTATGATTCCTATTATAAGAAATGGAAATGTAATTAATGGGAATAGTATTGAAAGAAATTCTAAAGCTGACAGTTTAAAAGCATATAATGCTTTAAAAAAAGCGTTTGATGATATTATAAGCATATCAAATCAATATGAGGAAAATCCTTTAATTGCTGGATGTGCTACAGATTTACATTCTAATGTTGGAGATTTTTCAGAAAAACCTATAAAGAAACACATTTTTCCTATTAGAAATAATAATTTCTATACAAATTATGATGAGCAAACATATATAGTTTCAATTTTACCAAATAAAAATGAAAATGATTTTGAATTATATACACCTAGTGCAATATACTTTGACGAAAGACCTAATATCCTAGTTTATCATTGGGGTATTAATGATATTTCTATAAAAAGCGAAGTTGAAAAAAGAGTTAATTCTATAAATTATCAATTAAATATGCCTAAAGACCATTTTTGGTTTTTAAGATCTATTATTTGTAATGAGGATTGGTATTTAAAAATAGATTATGAAGAAATAAGTGGACAATGTTTAGAAAAAGATCCAAGAGCAATTGAAGAATTTAATGCTATTAAAAATCATTTGGAATCTAAATTACATGAAAAAGATTTATTTGAATTTGAAATTAGTGATCTAGATTTAAATGATAGAAAATTTGCTTCTGCTAAATCAAATCAATTAGTATTAAGGAAAAATATTTCTAATAATAAAATTTAACTATATGTATATTGTTTATGTTATAATTTAACTGTAAAGGATTTAAAATGATTGTTGAAGGTTATAAAGGATTTAATAGTAATAAAACTAATAGATATGGTAAACTTTTTGAAGAAGGTAAAACCTATAAAATAGATGGTGATATTTCCTTTGGAAATACAGGTAATGGTTTTCATATGTGTACTTCTTTAGGAGATGTTTTTAGGTATTTTGATAATGATATCGTTGTAGCTAAAGTTATTGGTTATGGTAATACTGTTTGTTATAATGATGAATACAATGGCTATTATAATATGTATGCCGTTTCTAATTTACTAATTAGATATTTTTTAACAAGAGAACAAATTATAGAAACTATGTTAAATGCTTCTTATTTTGAAAGTAAGAATTTTTTAAAAACTTTTAAATTAAATGATTTAGAAAAGCAATTATTTTTAAGTAAATATTTAAATGATAATTATATGTTGAAGATTATTTTATATTATCAATATAATTATATAGATATCTATAATCAAAATACGGATATAAAAGAAATAACTAGAAAATTAATCTAGCTATTTATAAAAATGTTTCATTAATTCAGTGGTTTCATTTATATGTTGTCATTCTTACTTTGCCTTTATCAATTACAATAAATTCAAAATTACCTAAATATGATGTTTTAAAAAAAGATCTTATTGGTTCATAAACTTTCATTTTATTATAAGAACCTCGATAAATTGCTATTCTATAGCCCTCTTTTAAAGCTTTTATATTTGCTCTTAGACCATTAATTATTATCATTTATGCCCTCCATAATATTTTCATATTCTTCTTTTAAATCTTTAGTTAAATTATCACTTTCATCTAATATAATGGCATATAATATCCATTCATCCCATAGTTTTATTTCTTCTAATTCTCTATCATCAAAATTGCCAAAATCATGAATATATCTTTTTAAGGCTTGAATTTTTAAATAAGTTTCTTTGCCTTTTTCAGTTTTAGATAAATATTCATCTTTAAAAAGCACTAAAAAAGAAAAACACAGTATAACCCAATCAATTAAAAAAAGTAATCCATCAATTAATTGTAAATCATCTCTTGTAAAATTAATAATATTTAACATGCCTATTAAAAATACTATCCAAAATGAAAATGATAAAATACTATCTTTAAATTTTGCTTTTTTTATATATCCTTTATTTTTTAAATCATCTTTTACATGAGTTAAAAATCTTTGATTAAATTCTTTTGTACCAATAAATTTATAACAGTCAAGCACATACTTTTCTGTATTTGTTAAATTAATATATTTTTTTAATTTTATATTTTCTAAAGTTGCTCTCACTAAGGTATTTATATTTCTACCATTATTATAAAGATAACCTACTTCAGCAATAGACAAATCGTTTAATAAATTATGGTAATATAAATACTTATCTTGACTATTTTTATCTATTTTATTATTGAATTTTAAAATCATTACATATATATCATAAAGAACTAAAATTACTGTTAGAATACAAATTATATTAAATAACATACGACAACACCTTTTACTACATTATACATTATTTATTAGTAACATTAATTTATAAAGTGTCAAATAGACAAATTGTTTACAAAAGAAAAAGAACTAAATTAATAGTTCTAATCTTTATTTTTTATTTTATCTTCAATAAATTTAATAAATTCATCATAAGATACAGTTACAGTTTCTTCACTACCATATAATCGATAACTTATTGTTTGATTGTCAACTTCTTTTTGACCCAAAATTAAAGTTACTGGAATTTTATTTACAACTGATTCACGCATTTTATAACCAAGTTTTTCTTCTCTATCATCTATTTTTACTCGATAATCACTTAATTTTTCTTTTATTTCTTTAGCATATTCTAAATGATATTCGTTATTAACTGGAATAATATTAATTTGAACTGGAGAAAGCCAAAGTGGAAGTGCTCCTTTTGTTTCTTCAAGATAATAAGCTATAAAACGATCTAAACTACCAAATACTGCTCTATGAAGAACTACTGGTGTTTTCTTTTCACCGTCAGAATCAATATATGTTAAATCGAATTTCATTGGTAGGCAAAAATCTAATTGGCAAGTTGATAAAGTATATTCATTACCTACTGCTGGTTTCACTTGAACATCAAGTTTAGGTCCATAGAATGCTGCTTCCCCAATTTTTTCAACATAATCAATTTTTAAATCATCTAATACTTTTCTTAAAGTATTTTCAGCTTTATTCCACATATCATCATCTGGATAATATTTAACCTTATCTTCTTTATCTCTCAATGATAATTCAAAATGGTAATTAGTAATATGTAATTCTTTATAAACTTCTAAGATTAAATTAACAACTAGAGAAAATTCGCTCTCAATTTGTTCAGGTGTTACAAAAATATGGGCATCATTTTGACAGAATGTTCTAACTCTTTCAATACCTTTTAGGGCTCCACTTGCTTCAAAACGACAATCTCTTGCTATTTCCCCAATTCTAATTGGTAAATCTTTATATGAATGAATACTATTAGCATAAATCATCATATGATGTGGACAATTCATTGGCCTTAAAACAAATTCTTCACCTTCAACTTCCATTTTAGGAAACATATTATCTTTATAATGATCCCAGTGACCACTTGTTTTATATAATTCAACATTTCCTAAAGGTGGCGTTAAAACATGTAAGTAGCCTAATTTTCTTTCCTTACTCTTAATATAGTTTTCTAAAGTTTCCCAAATAATATAACCATTTGGTAAATACATTGGAAGTCCTTTACCTACTAAATCGTTAGTCATAAAGATACCTAAATCTTTACCAAGTTTACGGTGATCACGCATTTTTGCTTCTTCTAATTCTTGCAAATATTTATTTAATTCTTCTTCAGTTGGAAAGCAAATACCATAGATTCTTTGTAACATCTTGTTACTGGCGTCCCCCTTCCAATAAGCTCCACTAAATTTAAGTAATTTAAAATTTTTAAGTTCTTTAACTGATTCAACATGAGGTCCACGACAAAGGTCAGTAAAATCACCTTGAGTATAACATGAGATAACAGTTTCTGCTTCATCCATTCTTTCGATTAAATCAATCTTATATGGATCATCTTTAAACATTTCTAAAGCTTCAGCTTTACTTATTTCATGTCTTACTATTCTTTTACCATCCTTAGCAATTTTTTTCATTTCTTTTTCAATTAATGGTATATCTTCTTCACTAATTACTTTATCTCCTAAATCAATATCATAGTAGAAACCATCTTCAATAACCGGTCCTACCCAAAATTTAGCATCCGGATATAAATGTTTAATAGCTTGCGCCATTAAATGTGCACAACTATGATTTAATTTGTTTAATTTTTCATCTTCTTTAATATTTATCATCTTTTTTCCTCCCTAATATAAATATCTACTTTTATATCTTTATTTACTAATGATTTAAATTCATCTTTTAAATTAATACTACCAACAATACTGCCATAATGAATGGGTATAGCAATTTTCGGTTTTATATAATTAATATATTCACTTGCTTCTTTAACATCCATTGTGTAAGTACCACCGATTGGAATAAAACAAATATCAGTTTTAATATTTTTATTTTCTTCTAAAACATCGGTATCGCCCATTATGTAATATGTTGTATTATCAATAGTTAAAAGATACCCAACATATTTAGCGCTTTTAGGATGAAAATCTTTGCTGATATTATAAGCTGGAACGGTTCGAAATACAAAGTCTTCTAAAGAATATTCATGATTAGGTTCTACTAATAAAATATTAGAAGTTATTTTTGAAAGTGAATCTTTTAAAATTAAGGGAGCAATAATCATTGTGTCATCCTTAATTATTTTTTGAATAGATTTTTCATCATAATGATCATAGTGATTATGGGTAATAAAAATGTAATCAGCATCATTATAAGAAGTATCTATTTGAAAAGGATCAAAATAAATTGTTTTGGAACCACTTAATTTAATTGCTGATTGGGTAAATACTTCAATTTGCATAATATTCCTTCTTTCTAAAATAAAAAAGATGATACCTAAGGAGTGCTTAATGCACGGTACCATCCTTTTAATTACTTAATTTAGATAACGGTTTTACCCGGAGTTTATTGGACTCTCTAGAGAATAGTAATTACTAAACTTTTTGTTAATTTCCACCAACCATTAACTCTCTTTAAAAATATTATTTAGTAATCGTGTTTCTCATAATCGATTTACAAATTAATTTTAGCACGTTTAATTACTTATTGCAAATTATTTTTTACTAGGCACTAAATCTATACCACCTTTACTGAAAGGATTACATTTAAGCAATCTTTTTATTGTTAAAAGAGTACCTTTAAAAGAACCATGAATTGTAATAGCTTCTTTAGCATAGTTAGAACATGTTGGATAATATTTACATTTACTATGACTAGCTAAAGGCAAACTTTGATAGATATCAATTAATTTTAATAAAACTTTTTTCATAATTAAAGTATAAGATTTTATGAAAAATTTAGCAAGAAAAAAATGGATAAAGAGACAAATAATTAAATTGCCAAAAATAGGTATTGCAATTTTTTAGATAGTATACTATACTCAAATTAATGAACAAGCGTTCGGAGGCGACGAAATGAATGAATTATATCCAGAAAGAAATATTTTATGTATTGATTTAAAAAGTTTTTTTGCATCATGTGAATGTGTAGAAAGAGGACTTAATCCTTTTACTTATCCTTTAGTAGTAGCTAATAAAAAACAAGGTCAAGGAGCAATTACTTTAGCAGTTACACCTTATTTAAAAACATTGGGTGTTAAATCTCGAGGAAGATTATATGAAATCAAACCAGATATTAAATATTATATAGCTAATCCAAGAATGGAATTATATATTAGGAAAAGTAAAGAAGTTATTGGAATATATTTAGATTTTGTTAGTTCGGAAGATTTACACATCTACTCTATTGATGAATGTTTTTTAGATGTTACACATTATCTTAAGATGTATAAAATGACAGATGAAGAATTAGCAACGAAAATTCTTAATACTATTTATGAAAAGACAGGGTTAACTGCTACTTGTGGTATTGGTCCTAATATGTTACTTGCTAAAATAGCTATGGATATTGAAGCTAAACATAATCAAAATAATATTGCGAAATGGACATATAATGATATTAAAGATAAATTATGGCCTATTACACCTCTTTCTAATATGTGGGGAATTGGTAAAAGAATGGAAAAAAAATTAAATAATTTAGGAATATATAAAGTCGAAGATTTAGCTACATCAGATCAAAATCTGTTAAAAGACAAATTTGGAATTATGGGATTAGAACTTTGGAATCACGCTAATGGTATTGATTTAAGTGTTATTAAAGATTATAAAAAGTTAGCTAAGAGTGAATCTTATAGTCATTCTCAAGTATTATTTAAAGATTATAATGAAAATAATATTCAATTAATTATTAATGAAATGGTTGAGGTATTGGCAACAAGACTGCACAAAAATAATAAATTAACTGGCTGTATTGGTTTTGGCATTGGCTATTCTAAAGAAATAGATAATGGTTTTTATCATTCGATTAAACTTGATAATCCGACTGATTCAATTGGTGAAATTACAAAGTATTGTTTAATTATGTTTGATAAATTTTATGAATACTTGCCAATTCGAAAAGTATCTATAAGTTTGGGAAATTTAGAAAAAAAGACAAATTGTCAATTAAGCTTG
The DNA here is from genome assembly GCA_947627915.1 of uncultured Bacilli bacterium. GTDB lineage: Bacteria > Bacillota_I > Bacilli_A > RF39 > UBA660 > SIG200. The sequence goes on along the minus strand of CANQXT010000027.1, from coordinate 8,342 downwards.
TTTAATAATATAGAAAATAACAATACAGATAATTATAATCAAACTGTTGATGAAATAAAAAATAAATTTGGCAAGAATAGTTTATTAAAAGCAACTAATCTTTTGCAAGATTCTACAGCTATTGAAAGAAATAAGAAAATAGGTGGGCATTATGCTTGATCGAGGAATTATTAAATGGCAACCATTTAATTCATGTTTTGATTCCAAACAAATTATAAGAGATGTTACAGCAAATAAAAATAGAATTAATTTGCCAGTTCTTTCAGATGATCAAATTCATATTTTAGAAGAAAAAACAATTAATGCTTATAATCTAAAAATGAATATTCACCTTCTCTACTATTATGATGGGGCAATTAAAGAATTAAATGGTAAGATAAGTTATTTAGATATAAATAGTAGAAAAATTATTTTAAATAATATTAGTGTTTATTTTTCCCAAATAATAAAAATAAATGAGCTTAATTTTTAAAGCTCACCTTTTTCTAATAAATTTGTTACATCTGAGGCAAAATCTTGTTCTAAAATATAAAGCATTTTATTAAGATAAAAATCAGTTGTATGATATTTTTTAGTATAATCAAAAGAATATTTATCATTTATTTCATATTGAATTTCAATTAGTTCTTTTTCGATAACGGAATTAGTTAGAGATATCAATGGTAGAGGTAAATTAATTTCATTTTGATCAATTTTTATTTGTTTTTTATTTAAAACATTAATTATTTTATAAAATAAATCTTCATGTTTTTTACTAAAAGTTAATGCTACATCAATTAAATCACTAGAACACAATTTTTTACTAAGAATGTTTTTAGTAATTTTAGATAAAGAGTTTTTTTCGACTATATTAGCATCAATATAAACAGATGAATATAATATTTCTACACCAACGGCAGTTAAGTTATCATAAAGAGTTAGTATTTTTTCTTTAAAATCGGCAAAATCATTAAAAGTAACTTTATCCATAAAATATTGACAATTAATTTGACTGATTAATAAACGAGTTTTTAAATCTTTGTTTATAGCATTTATAATTGGAATAAATAAATTAGTAGGATTATCTGCTCGTAAATTATAGTTAGAAAATTCCGATTTAAAGGTATCTTGTAAAGTACTAAGCATTTCTTTGTAATTAGAATAGGGATTGAACCAAAAAGTTATGCTAAAACTATTTATATTCATATTCATACTCTACACATTTTCTTTAGAATCTTTTATTTCAAAAGAATTTAACATATAATTTATTCGTGAATTTATATTTTGCTCATATTCATTAATATTTGGCGTTTTAACTGTGATCTTGTAAGTTTTATTATTTTCAGTCATATAATATTGTTTTGTATAATTATCTAATTTAATAATGCAACTATCATAATTTGAAACATCAGTATTAGAACAGTTTCCAGGAATAGAGCCTTTCTCAACAATCACTAAAATTTTTTCAGCTTGAATATTTTTAAAATAATCTTGTCCTTTATATTTAAAAATAGAAAAATTATTTATATCATAACGCATTGTATATCCTAAATCACTTACATATTTTTGGGTTGTTATTAGTTCTTCTTTATTATTTATAGTTATATATTCTACCTTTTTATCTGTAGACATATTAATTTTGAGATCATTTTTTTTAACAAAAAAATAGTTCATTAAATAAAGTAAGATTGAACATAAAACAATAACTCCTAAAATAACTAATACATTCATAATAAATGCATTTTTGCTATTATCACTTTCGTCTTTCATTACATCCCACTACCTTTAATTTAATAATACTACTCATTCCAATTTTCATCAATAAAAATATGTTCAAAAAACGTAAATAAACTATAAATTTACACATAGTCTTATTATACAACTATTTATAAAATTTTATGCACTAGAGCAAAAATTTTAGAGTTCGAATCTATTAGATTTTTTGATAAAAAAGTTACTATATTATATACTATTTAATCAAATAAAAACTCGAATTATAATCCGAGTTAAATGTCAATCTGGTGGAGGATGTGGGATTCGAACCCGCGACCCCCTGCGTGCAGGGCAGGTGCTCTAGCCAGCTGAGCTAATCCCCCAAAACGACAAGATTATCTTAACATATAAATTAAAGATAATCAAGTATTTTTTACTTTTTTATCACTTTTATTAATCCGTTTTCTAATTCTTCTAAAGCTCTTCCAATATCCTTTTTACTGACATAGTCGTTTAAACGCATTTGATAATGGGAAGTCTCTTGCATTTGTTTACTTCTCTTAGAAGCAACATGGACTAACATATACTTTGAATCTACAATGTTTAATAATTTATCTATTGATGGATATAACATATTACACATCTCCTTACAATAATATCTTACTAAACATTTACTCATTAATACATAGCTTTGTTGTAAATTTTACACTAAATTTACTTTTTAATTATCTACCTTAACTTCATATTTGTTATCATTGTAAGTTATGGTTACAATTGTTGAATTCAAATCATCGTTTGAGTTTCTAGGATCTGAAACTTTGCCCTCACTATTGCTAACCAAAAATTTATTATCAACTAAATCTTGAACCTTGATAACCATTATGTTACTATCTTCAAATTTATCTTTATTTTTTTCAGCATATTTTGTGCTGGCTAATTTAATTGTATCTATCATTTCAGCATATAACTCATCTTGATCTATGGAACTAGAAAAAGCATATGATACTCTATTAACAATAATAAAATATCCTATGGTAAAAACTGCTAAAATAAGAATTAAACATATAATCTTTTTATCGCTTAAATATTTCATCTTTATTCACCTACTTAATACTACTATTATTATAACGTATTTATCTTAATAATTAAAGATAAAATAAGTGAATTTGAAAGAAAAAATCTCTTTTAAAAGAGATTTTAAAAACAGCATTTACGGTCATATACATTAGACACTACATTTTCTTCACAACTGGTAAAACATGGTGTGTATGTATGTCTATATATATGGTGATTAATTATCCTTGTATTACATGGCATAATATGAGGCACTTCATAGCATATATAACGATGACAAACTCTTTCTTGCGGACATTCTTGAATTGGTTGACACATCATCGTTTGAGGTTGTGCACAATTATCGCATGATCCCATATTCATTGACATACCACTTTCGTATGTCATATCTTTATTATACTCAAATTTATTTTGTTCCATAATTTTTTCCTTTCTACTGTATATTATGATAAATTTGAGAATTTGTATGGGTTAGTTAGCAATTTTAAAATGAACTGGTGGAACATCGACATTTAAACTTTTAAATGTGTATCCTTTTTCTTTTGCATATTTAATTATTTCTGGTAAAGCTTCAATTGTATTTTTTTTGATATCATGCATTAAAATTATATAACTACCTGATTTATTTATATAAGATTTAACAGTTTTAATAATATCATTTTTACCATTTTTATTTTTAGATGTATCACCACTGTCAAATGTCCAATCGAAATATATGTAACCTTTTTCAGTCATAATTTGCGATAATTCTGTCATTATACCTTTGCAATGTTTTTTACTAACAGTATTGGAAGAACCACCAGGAAATCTAAATAATTGCGGATGAACACCAGTTTGATTAAATATAATTTGTTCAATACTATTAAAATCATTCAAATAGCTATCGACACTATCATATACACTCCATTTATGTGAATAAGTATGAATACCAACAGTATGGCCTTCTTCATATTCTCTTTTTATTAAATATTGATAATTTGGAAATTGATTTGTCACGAAAAATGTTACTTTAACATCATTTTCTTTCAATATATTTAAAAGTTTTTCAGTATATTGGCCAGGACCATCATCGAAAGTTAAATATATAATTTTTTCACTCGGTTCAACTTTGATTTCCTCTACTTTCTCATTTACAATTACTTGACGTGTCATAATCGTGGTATTTTTATTTTGATCAGTTACCGTATATTGAATTTCATATGTTCCAGGAGTATATGAATCAACACTTCCAGTTATTTTTATTTTATTAGATATGTTACCATCACATGAATCGTATGCAGTAGCACCATATTCTATATATTCTTCACCCAACTCTAAATTAATTTTTTTACTGCTATTAAGAGTTATTTTAGGTTTTTCATCATCAATATATTTCAATTCTTCAATAACTTCGTTTGTGTTATCTGAACTATCAGTAGCTGTTAAAAATATTTTGTTATCCTTTATTTTAAATTTTAATTTATCTGAAATATCACCATCATAATTATCTAAAACTTTAATATCCATATCTAATATATCATTTGTCTTGCAATAATTAATTTTGCCATTTATAGTTATTTCAGGTTTAATTGTATCTCTCACATTTATATTACGACTTTTTTCATACACTTTATCTTTATATTTTGCAGAATAAGTTATTTTATATTTACCTATCTTGTTTATATCCAATGTGGAAGTTGTTGTAACTTTTAATTCTTTTTTTGAGAACATATTTGAAAGATATGCTGTAGCTCCTTCTTCTTTGTATTGTTCACCAGCTTCTAAATTAATATATTCTTTACCATTTAACTTTATTTCAACATTCGGAATAAATAAACATATTATTGCTAAAAAAACTATAAAAATTAAAAAACATCCTGTTAATATTATAATTTTCTTCTTTTTCATATACTACCACCATATATTTACACACAAGTATATTCTACCACAAAAAAAGCCATATGGCTTCTTTTTTTTATATATTTTTATTTTTTGTAATTAAAATTATCAGTAGCTTCTAAAAAATATTGACTTCCGCTTAAAACAGAAAGAATTGTACCAATTAATATTAATAATTTATCTAAAGGAAAATCAATATATGTAAACGGAACATTAGCAAACAATAATAAAGTTAAACCAACCATCATACATATAGTTTTTATTTTCCCTAAAATACTAGCTCCCACTGCTTTTCCTTTGCTACCAATTACCATCTTGCATGAATCAACAACAATGTCTCTTATTACTATTACTACTGGCACTACAAGAGGTATCATTCTTTCATATGCTAAAATTATAATTAAACCATTAACTAAAATTTTATCAGCAATTGCATCAGTAATTTTGCCAAAATCAGTGACAAGATTTCTACTTCGAGCAATATATCCATCTATAAAATCAGTTATGGATGCAATCAAGAAAATAGTACCGGCGATAATATTTCTTAAACTTAATATTTCACCATTGATAATATATTCTGGGAAAATAATTCCTAAATCATACCACGGAATTAGCATTAAAAAAATCATAATCACCGCTAAAATTATTCTGGAAATAGTTATTTTATTAGGTAAATTCATTTTCATATCACTACTCTCTATAACTTATTACTGTAGCATTTGTTTTATTAACTGTAATTTGATTTACAGACCATACAATGGCCATTATTACTAATAATAATATCAATAAATAAATGCATACATACAAACCTTTTTTACTTTTATTTTTTGTTGTTGTATATGGAGATGCTATAGTTTCATTTTCAGAATTTTTAGCAACTAACTCCATTGTTTTTTCAATTTCTTTAACAGGTATTTTCGAAGTGTATTCAAAAACATATTCGTTAAAATTATTTAATAAAGTATCAGCATCTAATCCTAAATATTTAGCATAACTATATATATATTCTTTTAATGTGAATATGTCTTTAAAAGAACCTATTTTACCAGCTTCAATATTTTCCAAAATTATTTCGCTGATATTAATATCTCTACTTACTTCTTTTAAGTCTATACCTGCTTCTTCTCGTGCCTCACACAAGAGCTCAGCAATTTCTTCCAAATTTTTTCACTCCTTATTTTTAAAAAATAATATTAATAAGCCATGTTCTGTTCTCATTTAAGAGCGACAAATATCTATCTATACATTTGTAATGTATCTATTAGAAAATTCTAAATTCTTTCCTAATAACTCCCCTACCAAAATTTGGGTTTCTCACTCGCAGGGTTTACCGCGTTTCATTTACTTGTCACCAAGTAACTCGTTTCTGTGGCACTTTATGTCTAATAATAACTTATAAAGTTATTTTCGACGCCGTTAGTTTAAAACTACCTTAAGTTATTGTTTCCTTAAGTACGATCATTACAATCATCACAGATTGTGTGAGCATGGACTTTCCTCTATATTACTTTAAATATAGCATTTGTCTAAATATTATTCATCTTTTCCAAATACTGCTTTTTCCAATTGACTTATACGTTTCAATAAATCAAGATTTGTTAAAGAACGCGTATTATTATTTTCATTGGATTTATACACTTCTAATTGTTCATTTAATGACCTAATTTCTTTTTTTAATTTACTATTATCTTCCATTAAGTCACTTTTTTCTTTTTCCAACCTCTTTATATTAGAATTGAATTCTGTATAATCACGAATAACCATATCTAAAAACTTGTCAACCTCTTGTGGTCTGTATCCTCTGGCATCAACCTTAAATTCTTTTTCTAAAATATCTTTAGGAGTTAAATAAATACGTTCATTATACATATAAACACCTTCTAACAATGAAATTATAAACGATATATGCTTTTTTTGTCAAGGTCTTTAAGATCAATTAGTTCAACATGCATGCTAATATAATTTACCTTAATTAATAATTCATTCAATATAATATCAACTCGAATCATAGTATCACCATATTAATAATATCAAATTTTAAAAATTCATAAAGGATTTCGACAAAATATGTCATAATATGCTAAAAACTATTATAGGATTTAAAAAAAATCCTAATCAGGATTTTAATTTTCATATGGTCGAGAAGACAGGATTCGAACCTGCGACCTCACGGTCCCAAACCGCGCGCACTACCAAACTGTGCTACTTCTCGATACGTGGTGCGTCCAGAGGGAGTCGAACCCCCAACCTTTAGATCCGTAGTCTAACGCTCTATCCAATTGAGCTATGGGCGCGCCTTCTGATAACATTATTAATTATATTACAATAAAACGAAAAAAGCAATAACTATGATTACATTTTTTAATTCATTTTTAATTGCAGGTTCTACTATATATATCTACAATAAGTTTAAAAAATTCTATAAAATAATTTGTTAATGTCTTTTCTATTAATTTTAAATGCTACTCCGTGTGTATCCATCTCAGGATTGCCAAGAATGCTTTTGCCTTCTTTCATATAAAATTGTATTCTAATAATATCTCTATTAATTAAATCTAAAAATTCGTAAAATCCTTTCAATTTATAGGCTTCAAATTTTAAATACTTATAATAAATTATATTATTATAATTATAAGGATATCCATAAATAATTGCTAAATTAGTTAATTTTACTTTTAATTTCTTTTCTAATTCTTTAAAATCCCAATAACAAACTTCTTCTAAAAATTTGTTGTTATAATACGCCTCCATTATAATTCTTTTCTCTAAATAATTAATTTTTAATTTAAAATTATAATTATTAGCTACTCGAGTATACTTTACAAATAATGTTCTACTAAAAATTCGATTATTATTATACTCATAGCCATAATTATCAAGAATATATCTAGTAGCATAAACACCATTTCTTATAGGTGCACAATTAAATAATGTTATTGGGGTTTTCGTATAACCAAGTTTACATTTAATTTCTATTGTTCCGTAATCAGGCTTACATTCTTGGTCTTCTTTTTTATTTAATAAGCATTCAAAAGTATAACCTAAACCTGATGTTCCTTTTCTTTTGGATTCTATCAACCCCATTTTTCTTATTTTTTTAAATTCATTTTCTAACTTTAAAAAATCTTTATTCATAAAACCCGCCTTCAGATTTGTTATATCATTTTTTAAGTCAAAAAAATGTCATTTTATGTCGTAAATGTAAAAAAATGTAAAAATTGTGATTTTTTCGTTTAATTTTTACACTATTTTTATTATATTTATTATAATAAAAATAGAAAGGCTACGATCAGAGAGGGTTTTTAATTTAAAGAATAAAAAGTCAAGATAGAAGTAGCTTTTGAAAAAAAATGATGTTATTGAGCATCATTTTTTTATTGTAATTTGAACTACTTCATTCACTATTTATTATATTAGATGTTTAAAATTATTCCAATTTCTTTCTTGACAATAGGTCCCCGATTTAAATACTTTAGCTTCGCTGGTCAAATCAGTAATAAATGCTACTGATTTGACACAAGCATTACGTATTTATCTCGCCCATTATCAAGAAATTTTCTCGGCATAATTTATAACAATATGGTTTAAAAAAACACCTTATAATAAGGTGAAATTTTTTAGATGGTGTCTCGTTGGAGATTTGAACTCCAGACCCTTCGATTAAAAGTCGAATGCTCTACCGACTGAGCTAACGAGAC
>CANQXT010000026.1 GCA_947627915.1 uncultured Bacilli bacterium | reverse complement strand
AAGTAAAAGCAATACTTATTCTCAAAGTAAATGCAACTCATAGTATTAAAGTTGCTTTTACTTTGAGAATTAAGAAAATAAAAAAACATAGACTAATGTAATTGACGATAAAAAATAATAAGCATATAATAATTGTAACATCTTATAAAGAGTGATGGAGGGACTAGCCCAATGAAGTCACACCAACCTATTTAATTAGGTGGTAATGCTAGAGCTATAAGATAACTTTGAAACATTCAAGTTATCTTGGGTGTTTTTTTATAGGATGTTACTATATAGAAGGAGGAGTATATGAAATTATATAGTAACGAAATTGTTTTTAGAGGTCATCCAGATAAAGTTTGTGATCAAATAAGTGATGCCCTTTTAGATGCTTATTTAAAGGGTGATAAACATAGTAGGTGTGGTATTGAAGTAATGGGTGGTAAAGGTAAAATATTTATTACGGGAGAAGTTACTAGTAAAACAAAGATTGATGTATCAAAAATAGTTAAAAGAGTTTTAGAAGATGTTGGTTATGATAGTAATTTAGAAATTATTAATAATTTAGGAATACAAAGTAATGATATAAGAATGGGTACTAATGATTCAGTTAATGGTGCTGGTGATAATGGGATGATGTTTGGTTATGCTTGCCGGGATAATGATAAATATTTACCTACAGCGATGGTTATCTTACAAAGATTTAGTGAAGAATATGATAATTTAAGAAAGATAGATAAAAGATTTTTACCGGATGGTAAAGCAGAAATAACTGGTATTTATAATAAAGATAAGTTAATTAAAATAAAAACATTTACAATATGTTATCAAAATACCGAAGAAGAAAGAGATAAAACAGATAAAATAATAAAAGATATGGCAAATAAAATATGTGCTGATTATAATATTGAAGTATTAGAATATTTAATAAATCCAACTGGAAGATTTAGAATTGGTGGTTTTATGGGTGATGCTGGTCTTACAGGAAGAAAAATAGTTGTTGATAGTTATCAGTCTTTTGCTCCAGTTGGTGGAGGTGCTTTTTCTGGTAAAGATCCCACTAAAGTTGATCGCAGTGGAGCATATAAAGCAAGAGAAATAGCCATAAAGATTTTAAAAGAAAATCCCAATATTAATAACTGTGAAGTCCAATTATCTTATGCTATAGGTAAAGAAGAACCATTAGCAATATATATTAAAACAGATATAGGTGAACTAGAAGCAAATAAAGAATTATATGCCGAATGTAAAGTAAAAAATATTATTCAAGATTTAGATTTATTAAATATATGTTATGAAGAAAAAGCAAGATTTGGCCATTTTAGATAATTTCTTGACTGTCAAATATAATAATATTTATTTATAAAAAAAATAATAAATGCTATACTAAAGTAGAAGGAGAGTATAAATGAAAAGTGTAGCAATAAAAGGAGTTAGAAGTTTTGAAATTAAAGATATTCCGGAACCAGAAAAAGAACAAGGTAAAGTTTTAATTCAAGTTAAAACAACAGGAATATGTGGTTCTGACTTACACTATTTTGAACTTGGTGGTCCAGTTGGTTTAGTAATGGGACACGAATATGCTGGAATTGTTTTAGATAATGGAGGTAGAGAAGATTTAAAGGTAGGCGATAGAGTAACTGCTTTACCTATTTCCCCTTGTAATAAATGTGAAGCTTGTTTAAGAGGAGATATTCATTATTGTGCTCATACTTGGGAATTAGCTAGTGGTCTTTCTTTAGAAAATCCTGGTGGCCTTGCTCCAATGTTAAAAGTACGTAGTGATATGGTCTTAAAAATCCCCGATAATATGTCATTTGATGAAGGTGCTTTAGTGGAACCTACAGCAGTTTGTTACCACGCAGTTAATTTAGCTGATATTAAAGTTGGCGATAATGTTTTAGTTGTTGGTGGAGGAATTATTGGTTTAGCATCAGCAATGTTTGCTAAAAAAAGTGGTGCCAGTACTGTTGTAGTATCTGAAACTAATCCCGAAAGAGGAAAAAGAGCTATAGAACTTGGTGTTTGTGATAAATGGATTTTAGCAACTGATGAAAAAGTAATGCAAGAAAATATGGGTAAATATGATAAAGTTATTGAATGTTGTGGTAATTCACCAGCTGTTAATTCTTCTGTAGCATTAGTTAAAAGTGGTGGTATAGTTGTTTTAGTTGGTGTATCTATGGCCCCAATTAACTTTAATAGTATTTCTGTTGTTATGCAAGAAATTACTTTAAAAGGAGCAATTGCTTATACTAAAGAAGAATTTGCTAAATGTATTGATATGATTGCTAATAAAGAAATAGATGTTACTAAGTTTATTTCTAAAAAAATAACTTTAGAAGAAGTTCAAAGTGCTTATGAAGAACTTACAAGTGGTACTTCTAGTTCTATTAAAATATTAGTTGATCCAAATAAATAATATTAACTAGTACTGTTTTGGTACTAGTTTTTTTAATAAATATTTTATATAATTATAAAAAGAAAGAAGGCCAACTATGAAACTAAAAGGAAATTATTTTTTTACTTTAAGAGAAGATAGTAAAGATGAAGAGAGTATAAGTGGTAATTTATTAGTAAGAGCAGGAATGATTAAAAAAGTTTCTGCCGGTATTTATATGTATTTGCCTTTAGGTTTAAAAGTCTTAGATAATATAAAAAAAATAATTAAAGAAGAAATGGATAAAACTGGTGCTCTTGAATTATTAATGCCTAGTTTAATACCTAGTGAAATATATGATGTTGCTAATCGTAATGAGTTATTAGGTGATAGTATGTTCCATTTAAATGATCGTTTTCAAAAACCTTATGTTTTAGGGCCAACTCACGAAGAACTTTTTACTATGGCTGCTAAATATAAAATTAATAGTTATAAAGATTTACCTTTTACTTTGTATCAACAAGCTGATAAATTTCGTGATGAACCAAGACCAAGATATGGTTTAGTAAGAGTTAGAGAATTCTGTATGAAAGATGCTTATTCATTTGATAAAGATGAAGAAGGTTTAGATAAATCATATCTTGTTATGAAAGATGCTTATAATAAAATATTTGCAAGAATGCATATTGATTATAAGATAGTTAAAGCAGATACTGGTGTTATGGGTGGTAGTTTATCTGAAGAATATCAAGCTGTAACTGATATTGGGGAAGACATTTTAGTACTATGTGATCATTGTGATTATGCTTCTAATATTGAAGTATCTAAAATGCATTATAATGATGATTTAAGTGATGAATTAAAATTAGAATTAGTTGAAACTAAAGATAAAGAATCTATTCTTGATGTCGCAAGTTTTTTAAATATTGATAGTAAAAAAACAGTTAAAGCTTTACTTATGAATGTAGATAATGAGTTAGTAGTGTTTTTTGTAAGAGGGGATAGAGAACTTAATGTAATTAAAGCTAGTAAATTATTAAAGGCTAAAGAAATAACTTTTGCTAATGATGAATTAATAAGTACAAGTAATGCTGTTCCTGGTTTTACTGGTCCAATTAATTTGAATGCTAAAATAGTTATTGATGAAGAAATACTACATATGAAAAATTTTGTCGTGGGAGCTAATAAAAAAGATTATCATTATATAAATTGTAATGTTAAAGATTTTAAATATGATTTAGTCGGCGATATAATAAATGTTCAAGAAGGAGATATCTGTCCTATATGTAATGGTAAACTATATTTTAAAAAAGGCATTGAAATAGGTAATATCTTTAAATTAGGTACTAAATATTCAGAAGCCTTTAATCTAACTTATTTAGATGAAGAAAATAATAGTAAACCAGTATTAATGGGTTGTTATGGTATGGGAGCAGGTAGAATACTTGCTAGTATAATTGAACAAAATAATGATGAAAATGGTATTATCTTTCCTATGGAAGTAGCACCATTTAAAGTATGTATTGTTTTAATTGATAATAAAAATGCTGAACAAGTTAAATACGCAAATGAATTATATACTAATTTAAATAAGATGAATATTGATACTTTATTAGATGATCGTGATGAAAGACCAGGCATTAAATTTAAAGATATGGATTTAATTGGTATCCCAATAAGAATTACTGTAGGTAAAAAATTAAATGATGGTTTAGTTGAAGTAAAATTAAGAAAAGAAAGTACTAATTTAGATATAAAAATAGATGAAATAATTGATTATATTACTGATAATATTAAAAAATAGCAATTACCACAGATAATATTAAAAAATAGCAATTACCACTTGCTATTTTTTGTTTTTTGATATAAAATAAAACTCAAAATTTTAATTGGGGTTTTTAATTTCATATTTTTTCTTATATCTAACTTGATAATATAAAAACATTGTGTTAAAATTTTTAATAGAGAGTGTAGGTGTTCTTTTATATGAAGAAATTTATAACAGTCTTTATAATAGCTCTTACTTTCTTGGTTGTTCCGGTACATGCTGAAGAATCTTGTACCTATAAAGAAGAAGCAGAATTAAGAGAAAAAGCATCTAACATAAGGGCTGACTATGAGGTGAAAGAAGAAGAAATTGGTGGCGAAGAAGATAGTGCTCCGATTCTCGTTTATTATTTCACAATAAGTGTTATGAACATCACTGATGAATTTTATGTCGAAGTAACTAATGATTTTAATAGTGAAAAGAAAATAATTGGTTCTCAAGATATTGTTGATGGTATTGCCACATTTGATTGGGATGTATCTAGTGAAGTAACAGATTTTACTTTTAAAGTTTATTCTGTAGCAGTAAGTAATTGTTCAGGTGTAACTTTGAAAACATTCCATTTACAAACTCCTAGATATAATGAAAATTATCATATATGTGCTGATGAATTTCCAGACTATTATTTATGTCAGAAGTTTGTAACATTTAAGAAAATGGATCGTAATGAATTTTACAAATCACTTAATAGTTATCGAAATAGAATGGAAAAAGAAAACGAAAAAAATAATAAAGACAATTTCTTCGATAAAATATTTAATTTTATTAATAAAAATAAATTTATAATTATTGGTGTTATATTAGTTGCCGGTGCAGGTTCAGGAACTTATATATATATAAAAAGAAAGAAACAGAGGGATTTAGGTTTATGAAAAAAATTTTAGGTTTAATATTAGGTATTGCATCATTGTTTACTAGTATTAATATTGTTAAAGCAGATTCAACAATTAATCTTAATATTTCTACAGGTGAGAGTGCTGCTAATGCTTTAACATGTACTGGTAGTTGTGGTGATTCATCACATAGTTCTACTGATTCAGGAGTAATTAGTGTAACAACATATATTGCTTCCGTAAATGGAAAAAGTACAGAATTATATTGTAAAGATCCAGGATTAAGTTTAATAACTGATAGTGGTCAAATGTGTACAGCAACTGTGTCACCACTTGATCCAAATGGAGCACATGGTATACATGATACAGGTATTATTTATATTTTGGATCATGCTGAAAATTATAATGCTCCAACTATTGAGATGGCTGTCAGAATTTTTGATTACTTATTTAGTGAAGTAAGAATAGCAGATGATAGTATTATTGAAGGTAATTGGAAAGCAAAAAGAAATAGAGATTATAATATTATACTTGCTGCTCAAGTATATGATGCTTGGGGATTATCTAAATATCAATCTCTAGGAGTTAGAAGTGTTAAAGATAATCCTAAGTATAGTAAACACTGGGATAATAATAGTACAGTCACTATAACTAATGGTTCAATTAGTCTTGAAAATGTACGTCAATTAGTAATTGGAGCTTTAGATGAAGCTTCAAAAGCTAGTAACCCTTCATCTTCAGAAAATTCATCAAAAGGTATTACTCCAATTAAAGAAGGAGAATTATCTAAAAAGATAGAAAATATTAATGGTGTAGATAGTTATGTTGCTACTATGGAATATTCATATAATGTTCAAGGATTTGATCCAGAAACATTAAATGATCCAGATGGAGATTCCATTTTATTGAAATCATCTTGTACTGATTGCGATAGATATGGTGTAACATTTAGTGCAATAATAAAAATTAATGATAGAGAAATTGCAACTATTAGCAATAATAGTGATTTAAATATGCTAAAAAATTTTGGTGTAGAATTATTAAAAGACTATATAACTAGTAAAGATAAAGTTAAATTAACAGTTTTATTAAAATTCACTGCTCCAAAAGAAAACTTTGAATGTATTAATAAACCAAATTACACATTTGATTTATTCTTCACTAGAACAAATGATGATGGCGGAAGTAAATATGCTTTAATTGATGTTCAAAATTGTGGGGGAAGTAAACCTTTAGCATCTGGCGAATATCAAGATATATATGGTAATATTATAGAGTGGGAAGAAGTAGATGATTCTGGTGAAAATGATGGAGGTAATGCTTCTGGTGGCGGTTATGCTGGAAGTGGTGATTCTTCATCTAATATAGATAAAAATAAATATCCAAATAACTATTCATTTACTGGTGCAGTAGATTTATGTACTTCATGTACTATTTTAAAAGAAGATTGTGATAAAACTCATAATGATAACTCACCTGAATGTCAAAATTATAAAAATCAATGTGATTGTGATAAATTAAAAACTGATTGTGAAAATACTAATAACCCTAATTCACCTGAATGTGAATATTATGTATATCAATGTCCTACTCCAGGAGATGAACCAAATTGTGATACATTAAAAAGTGAATGTGATATGACCTTAAATATGAATATTGTAGGTTCAAACAGAGACAACATTTTATCATGTAGACTTTGGGATTTATATTGTGATAAGGGTAGTTTAGAAGATTGTGACAATATGGATGAAATTTGTGCTAATGATCCTTATGGTCAAAAATGTCAAAATTTACAAACTATATGTCCTAATAATAAAGATTGCGATAAATTAGATGAGATATGTGAAGAAAATCCTAATAGTCAACAATGTAAAAAATTAATACAAGAATGTCCAATTGATTGTAGTAAAAAGGATGATATTTGTTCAAAAGATCCAACAAGTCCTAGTTGTCAACGTTTAAGTGTAGAATGTCCATCTAATTGTTCTACATATGTTTCATCTGTAAGTTGTACTACAGGAAGTGAAAGTTCTGATTTAGTTGTAAGAGAAGGTACTGAAGGAACTCAAAATTGTAATCCTGCTGCTAATGTAGATGTTAATAAATGTGTTGTTAATGGTAAAGACTTAAATGAAAACTTATATAATAAAGATAAGATTGGTGGAATTGATTTTTCTGATAACCAATTCTGTAAGGTTGCTTGTATAGAAAACTTTAAAGTTAACTTACCAGATCCAGTAAATAAAACATCTGGTAGATGGTTTACAATAAGCGCTTCTATAGATGGTGGCCAACAATGTTATACTTCAAAAATTAACGTTGGTAGTCCTGTTAATCCAAAAAATGTTAGAGATGATGCTTTAACTTCTGATGGATTATTAGTAAAGAGAAGTTTTGAATATAAATATGAAGTTGCAAGAGAAATTATATTTGACGCTATGAATGTATATTCATTCTATAAAGGTTTAAATAATATTGAACAAACTGATATTGTACAACATACACCTGATGATATGCTTTCATTAAAGGGAAATTATCAACCAATTTGTTATAGTGGAACATTTTGGGATGGTTGGGGTTGTGGATATTATGATTTCTATGGTAATTATAATCGTATAGAAGCATGTTCAGATCCTCAAGTTTCTCAATATGTTGAGAAGAGAGTTTATGAATTTGATTATGTTACTTATGATTATTCTTATGGTAAAAATTCAAGTTCAAGAAGAAGTGCTACTGAAAGAATAAAAAATGGTACATATTATTATACTGATAGTAATTTTAATACTAGTAAAATTACTGTTCAATGTACTGGTGGAAATACATCACATTGTACTATAACTTCTGAGGGTTCTTATACTGCAGGATCATACTTCACTACTTGTCAACCACAAATAGTAAATAATGCGGTTGAAATAAATGCTGATGTATTATTTAAGATTGGGGCATTACAAGATGTAAAAGATACTAGACCTGATTTTATTCAAGATGCACTATATACATTTAGTTATAATAATGCTTTAAATGCAATTAGTACTGCTAATAATACAATAAATAAATATAATCAAAAAATAGAAGATTATATTAGTGATTTAAATGATTGCTCATCTTGGACAATGGATAGTTATGATATTGAAGCTGATATGAAATTTGAATATGAAGAAAGTTATATTAATGATTTAACTGAAGAAGAAAAAACATTAATTAAAGATGTTCAAGGTTCTAATTCATCAGTTGGAAGTAATAATGTTTCAAAAGAATATTGTACGGGAACTATAACATTTGATCAAAATGGTAAACCTACTGGATGTAATGGAAGTAGTGGTACTTCAAATAGTGATAGTAGTTTAAAAATGGATAAAGAAATTTGTAAAGTTAGTGGTGATAGTATAAGTTGTGAAACTAAATCTATTCCTAAAATTAAACAAGTATATCAATCTAAGATTTCTACAGTAAATTACTCATCAAAAGCTCAATTCCAAACTTTAATGCCTAGTGGTACAATTATTAAATCTGAAAATCAAGATATTGAAGATAGTATTCCACTTGGTGAAGGATGGCCATTAGAGTTTACTGGTAAAGGTGTTTATACATATCGTTTATATGTTAATAAATTAGGACAATATAGTGATGGAACTTATGGAAGAATTTGGGATTATGGTTCTAATAAAGATACTATTGTATCTAAAGCAGCTGATATAGGTTGTACTGGTGATAGTATCCATAAAGGTAAAGATAATACTGAATACTTCTGTGCTTATAAAGTAAACTGTAATAATTGTCCATCAAAATGTGATCCAAATAAAGGTATTTGTGAAGAAGATGATGACGATTGTCCAAATGGTAAATGTCCATCTAGATGTAAAGGGGTATGTATTGTAGATGGTGATATAAATGTAAGTACTAGACCTACATCTCCAAATAATATTAATCCAAATGATAGACAAGAATTAGGATTAAACTGGAGATGGAATGAACCACCTCAAACTGCACTTGAATTAAAAGCTTATGTTACAACACAAGAAATTCAAGAAGATGGTGAAAAAATATTTGATGCTTATTATGAAGATCAAACAATATTAAGTAGTGCTGAAAATAATAATAGTGTTGCCCACTTTGTTATAAATTCTGCTGTTTATTCAGTAATTAGTGAATGGAATAGTAACCATCCAACTTATACTGATGATTCATTAACATATTATAATTATACTGATCAAAACGGAAATGTTTTAAAAGGTATATTTGGATATAGTCCATTAATTGATGAATTATATTATAATGAAAAGACTAGAGATTTTGTTAATATAACTAACAGAATTACTGGTACTAATGAACAAGATAGTATAGCGAAGAGAACTGCTGCTTTAAATCAAAAAGAAAATGGTAGTACTCAAGGTTACTGGACAACTTGGGATAGTGCTAATTTAAATAAATGGCAAATAGTTGACAGTATTAATTTAAACGAAATCTATAATGTAGATTTTGGTGGCGAAGACAGTATTATTGGACCTGCATGGAAATAACAAGGAGGTAAAATTAGATGAAAGAATCATATTGGGGTTATTGGTTAATAGTTCTTGGTATATTTGTTGTCGTAATATTACTTCTTGTTAGAAATGTTACTTCAAATAATACAGAAGACTATTATAATGGTAAAGAAATTGCTGAACAATCAATGGTTGATGCTATCGATTATGGTTATTTCCGTTATTTTGGTGAACTTCGTATAAATAAAGAAAAATTTATGGAAAGCTTTTTAAGAAGATTTGTAGATGCAGTAAATGGTTCTAATGATTATGAAATTACATTTACTGCCATCTACGAAGCTCCACCTAAAGTATCTGTCGAAATTCAAAGTTCAACTGATACTTATGTAGTTGGAACTGATAGTACATCATTTGATTTAGTTAATAGAGTAAACTATATATTAGAACAAAACAGTAATAGTTAGGAGGAATAAGAATGGGGAATTTATCTGGAACGATTAAAAAATTTATAAGTAACAAAAATACTGTTACAATATTAGTGGTACTTGCTGGTATTATTGTTCTTTGGTATTTTTACAATAGTCGAGTAAATAGTGCAATTACTACAATTAAAATACCTTATGCAACCGAAAGAGTAAATTCAGGTTATAAAATAGAATTAGAAAAAGTAAAGACTAAAGATATAACAAAATCTACTTTAAAAGATAGTGATATAGTTACTAGTACAAATGAATTAAAAGATAAATACATTTGTGTTGGAAATGCTATACCACAAAATGGATTCTTTTATAAATCTCAATTATGTAATAAAGAAGAAATTCAAAATAGATTAACTGATAGTATACCTAGTGGATGGACACTATATGGACTTGATGTTAATATGAGAACTACTTATGCTAATAGTATATTACAAGATTCATATATAGATTTATATTTATCTGCCGTTGAAGATGATGAAATTATATTTGGATCATTAATTAAAGGAATTCAAGTATTAGATGTTAGAGATTCTAATGGTAAAAGTTTATTCTGGGATGCTTCTGCTGGTAATTCTAGTCAATTATTATTTGCTGTACCAGAAGAATTATATAGACTTCTTACAACAGCAACTGATTTAATAAGTACAAATTCAATTGATATATTCCCAGTTATAAGAAGTACTGGATATTGTCAAGAAGAATCTGAAAACTGTGATGCTGATATTGCTAGTGCTGAACTAGAAGCATTTATCTTACGTAAATTAAGAACTTTAGATCAAACAACATCAACAAACTAAAAGGGAGTGATAATTAGTGAATGATGCTATATTTTCACAGATAGATTTTGGACCTTTAAAAGAGTTTTTAGATGATGATAATATTACCGATATTTCTTATGGTAATCAAGGTCAAATTCATTTAAAAACTCTAGATAAAGGTGTATATCGAATTGAAAGACCTGATATTAATAATGCCTTACTAGAGAAACTTGCCTTTCAATGTTCCAATGTAATGGGTAAAACTTTTAATATGGCTTCACCATTTCTAGATGCTGAATCAGCTGAATTACGTTTAAACTTTATTCACGATTCAATAGCAACAAATGGTATAGCTTGTGTTATAAGAAAAACCCCTGCTAAAATAAGATTAAACAGAGAAAAATTATTAAGTGAAGAATATGTTAATGAAACATTATTAGATTTCTTATTAACTTGTGTTGAAGGACATTGTAATATAATGGTAAGTGGAGAAACTGGTAGTGGTAAAACAGAACTAGTTAAATATTTAGCTAGTCATACAAAAGAAAATGAAAAAATAATTACAATAGAAGATACACTAGAACTACACTTAGATAAAATATTTCCACATCGTGATATCGTAGCAATGAAAACAAATAATATTGCTTCCTATTCAGATGTTTTAGTTGCTTGTATGAGACAGAACCCCCGTTGGATTTTACTATCCGAAGTTCGTAGTGCGGAAGCAGTTACGGCAGTTCGTAACTCTGTTTCATCAGGACACAACATTATATCAACAATCCACTCAGATAGAGCTTTAAACGTTCCAATGCGTTTATATTCATTACTTGAATCTAGTCAAGATATTGATCAATTCTTAAAATCAATTCATAGATATGTTCAAATTGCTGTTCACGTTAAAGGTTATATGAGTGAAAAATTAGGAAGATTCCAAAGAGAAATTGTTGAAGTTTGTGAATTCTATGTTGATGATAATAACGAAGCATGTGCTAATGTAATTTATAAAAAAGATTTAGATGGTACTATAAGATATAATAATCCTACTAAATATTTAAAAGAATATTTAGGTAGTCAAGGTGTAGTACTAAAAGATAATATATTTGTTTCAGAAGATGAAGCAAATAATGGTTCTTTAAATACAGAGATAGTAAATGATAAAGAACAAATTGATTCTCTATAGAAAGTGGGTGCATAAAAAGTGAAAACATTACCAGAATTATTATTTATGTTAGGAATATTCGCCTTTATACTTATTTATCGTAGTGCTAATGGTAAAGATAAATATAAAAAAGTAGTTAATAAAGTTGGCGAAGCCTATGAAAAATATGCACCATACTCATTTAAAGTTGTTCGTGAAAAAGCCAAAGAATTAGGACAAGAATTTACTGTTAAACAATATGTTGCCCAAGCTGTCCTTTTAGGAGGCTTTGCTGGTATAATTGGTTATTTTTACTTTTATAGTTTAATTTGGGGACTTGTTTATGCTGGTATTACAATAGCAACAATCCCATATTTATCTTATTTAAGATTACAAAGAGTATATAGTGAATTCTTATTTGAACAAATTCAAACTTATACTACTAACGTTATAATGGAATTTAATACAACACAAAGTTTTGTAAAAAGTCTTGAAGGTGTAAGGGATTCAGGAGTTATTGAAGAACCTGTCTTAAGTGATATAAAAGTAATGATTGATATGTCTTATAAATATGGTACTATCGATGAATCAATTGAGTATTTTAATGCTAAATACCCATATTATATGGTTAAAAATATGCATCAATTATTCTTACAAATAACTAAAGAAGGAGCTAGAGATGCTGGTGAATCACTAGAAAATATGTCTCTAGATATCGATGCTTTAGTTGAAGGTGTATATCGTGATCAAATGGATCGAAAGAATTTCCATAAAAGATTCTTAACATTTGGAGCTGTATTATTTTCTTTAGTAATTGTTGTTGAATTTTTACTAGGTGAAGATAGTTATATTGAAATGTTAAGTCACTGGTATGTTCAAGTTTTACTTCACGTAATAATTTGGGTTAATATGTATTTCTTATTTACTGGTGAGAAATATTATAATGAAGATGTGGGGGCTGAATAATGCAAATAGAAATGATTATTGTGGCCGTCTTAATAATCTTCTTGATGTCTTATAATGGCCAATTTAGTATAAAAGAATTAATTAGTGATAATATTCAAATCTTCCGTAAATTAAAAGAAGACGATTGGGATTTCTATATTAGAAGTAAATATGGTGAAAATGCAAATAGTGAAAGTATCTTTGCCAAAAGAATCAGAAATGGATTTCTAACAATTATATTAGCTTTATTCTTCTTTATATCTGATTTATCCCCAATTAAAATATTAATTGCTTTTGTAGCGGGTTTCTTAGTTTTTAAATTAGATTATTTAAATATTAAGAGTTGGTATAAATCACATATCTTTTATATTGATAGTATGTTACCACATTATCTTAAAGGTATTGAAATTTTAATTCAACACTATACAGTTCCTGTAGCAATTGGTAAATCTATTAATGATGCACCAGATATTTTTAAAGATGGTTTACAAGAAATGATTAATGAAATTAACTCTGGTAATGATACTATTGATCCTTATATGAATTTTGCTAAAAAATATCCTGTAAGGGATTCAATGCGTATGATGAGATTACTATATCGTTTAAGTTTAGGTAGTCAAGATCGTAAACAAGAGCAAATGTTAATGTTTTCAAGAACAATATCTAATTTACAACAAAAAGCAAGAGAAACAAGATATAAAAATAGATTAGATAAAATGGAAGGTAAAACAATGAAAATGTTATTAGCAACTGGTTTTGGCGTTATGGTGTTACTTGTAATTGCGTTAATGCAAATGATGAGTTTTTAAAAAAAGTTCTCTTTGGAAGAACTTTTTTAGTTAGCTAAATTTTCTAATTGAGTATTTAATTCTTGTTCTAAAGTTTTAATTTTTTTATCTTCAGCTTCTTCTAATTTATACCACCCATTTCGAAACATTAATTCATAAGCATCTCTTTGCATTTTAGCTATATCATCAAATATTTTCTTAAATTCTTTATATAATATTTCATTAGAACTTTCCGTTAATGCTACCGTAATATTTTTTTCAATAGCTTTTAAAAGAGTTAATAAAATAGTCATATAATCTTGATCATTTAAACTTATTCCTTTAGGAACAGAAGTTTCAGGATTACTAATCTTATTATTTTTCATTTTGACCATCCTTTACTATTTTGATAATTGTTTTTAAATTGTCATAAAACATAATTGAGGCATTATTTAAACATTCACATACTGAAGTATCACTAGCATAATTAATGGCATCTTCCATAAGTTTATATGCTGTATGATTCCATCCAAACATATCTTTTAAATAATCTAAATCTTTTGTAGTTAATATGTTAGGTACACTTTTCATTTCTTTTTGCATATTCTCACCTTTCTAATTATATTATTAGAAAATAATTATTAATTATACTCTAAAATAATGTTAATAATTGGTTAGTTATTAACATTATTTTAGGTTATTATATAATTAGTGATAATTATGGATGATATTGTTGAATTAAGTGTTTTATTTATTATATGTAGTTTTTTAGGATATATATATGAATTAATAGTTACTTATATATATACGCATAAAATATATAGTCATAGTATGTTTCATATTCCATTTTTACCAATATATGGTTTTGGAAGTATTTTAATAATATTATTTTTAGATAAATATAAACATAATTTTATTAAATTTAGTATATTATCTTTTTTGTTAACAGGTTTATTTGAATATATAAGTGGTTTAGGTTTATTAAAAATATTTAAAATACGTCTTTGGGATTATACAAAATATATTGGTAATATTAATGGTTTAGTTTGTCCCTTAAGTGCTTTTTGTTTTACTATAGGTAGTATAATAATAACTTACTTTTTATATCCATTCGTTAAGAATATGATTGCTACTTTAAAAAAATAAGTATATAATATTGCTAGTTTGAGGTGAACTATGAATTTAAATGGACTTATAATACTTATTACTGGGGCGAGTAAAGGTATTGGTAAAACATTAGCTAATACTTTAAATAATAAAGGTGCTATAGTTATTGGTATATATAATCAAACTAAAATAGAAGAGGTATATGATACATATAAATGTGATATAAGTAATGAACAAGAAGTACAAGAATTAATGCAATATATAAGTCATAAATATCAGAAAATAGATGTTTTAGTTAATTGTGCTGCTTTAAGTATGGATAATGATATATATGATAAAAGTAAAAAAGAATTTATGAAAGTTTTAGAAGTTAATTTAGGAGGAACTTTTTTAATGTGTAAATATGCTTCTAAATTAATGGATAAGGGAGTTATAGTTAATATATCGTCAACTGATGGGGAAGATACTTATAATTATTTAAGTTTAGATTATGCCGCAAGTAAAGCAGGAGTTACTAATTTATCTCGGAATTTAGCTAATAGATTTAAGAATATAAAAATAGTTGCTTTAGAACCTAATTGGGTAAATACTGATTCTGTATTAGAAATGAATCCCGAATATTTAAACCAAGAATTAAAAAGAGTAGGTCAAGAAAGATTACTTACTAAAGAAGAAGTAGCAAAAAAAATAATCGAAATAATTACTAATGGTGATATAGTAAGTGGTAGTGTTATTAGAATGGATGGTAAAAATGCATAAAGATTTAGAATATTATAATATAAATAAGAAAGTATATGATTTAGTAATAGAATCAGAACAAGAATTAAAAGATAATTTTAAAAGAATAGATGATTTATGTTTTTTTAATAGTTTAAAAGTATTAAAAGCATTTAATGAAGTAGGAATTAGTGAAAATGATTTTCATGGTACAACAGGTTATGGTTATGATGATTTAGGACGAGAAGATATTGAAAAAGTTTTTGCCAAAGTTTTAGGAGGAGAATCTGCCCTTGTTAGAAGTAATTTAATATCTGGAACTCACGCTTTAAGTACAACTTTATTTGCTTTGCTTAGACCTAATGATACAATGCTTAGTATTACTGGTCTTCCATACGATACTTTACACGAAGTAATTGGTATTAAAGATAATAATAGTTCTTTAAAAGCTTATAAGATAAATTATCAACAAATAGATTTAATAGATAATGATTTTGATTATGCAAAAATTAAAGAAGTACTAAAAAATAATAAAATTAAACTAATAGAAATCCAAAGAAGTAAAGGTTATTCCACAAGAAAAAGTATAACAATTGATAAAGTTAAAAAAGTAATTGCTGAAATTAGAAGTGTTTCTAAAGATGTCATTATTATGATTGATAATTGTTATTGTGAATTTGTTGAAGAATTATCGCCTTTAGAAGTAGGAGCAGATATTATTGTTGGATCTTTAATTAAAAATTTAGGAGGAGGAATAGCTAGAACGGGAGGATATATAGCTGGTAAAAAAGATTTAGTATATTTATGTAGTGAAAGATTAAATACTCCTGGTGAAGCGGGAGAGGTAGGAGCTACTTTAGGTATGAATAGAGAAATCTTATTGGGGTTATATCATGCTCCATATGTTGTTAGTAGTAGTTTAAAAACAGCGATTTTAACTAGTTTAGTTTTAGAAAAGTTAGGTTATAATGTTGAACCAAAATATAATGATTTAAGATGTGATATTGTTCAAAATATTATTTTTGGTAATAAAGAAGATTTAATAAATTATTGTAAAGGTATTCAAAAAGCATCAGCAATTGACGCTAATGCTATTCCAGAACCGGTAGAAACTCCGGGATATAGTGATAAAATAATTATGGCCTCTGGTTCATTTACTCAAGGTTCATCTATTGAAATATCTTGTGATGGACCAATAAGAGAACCATTTATAGCGTATCAACAAGGAAGTTTAACTTATGAATATGGTAAATTAGCAGTTATGATTGCTGTATCTAATATTTTAAAATAATTATATATTATTAATGATATTAAATAGCCAACTAATTAATAAATATATAAGTATTAAATGATAATGTTTAGTAATAATATTTAAAAATTTAGATAAAATATCTTCTTTGGTAATTAAATCTTTAAGATCGATAATAAGAATTAAACCTAAGATAAATAAGGTTGGTTGAGCAAGAATACTAAATGAAAAAGATTTAAGAAATTTAAATTGAAGAATTAAATTAATTGCTCGTGTCATACCACAAGCAGGACATGGAAGATGGAAAATAGTTTTAAATAAACAGGGAATATGAAAAATATTGCAAATGAAAAATATTAATACTAATCCTCCAAAAAGGAAAAGTATTAATATTTTCTTTTTTCTAGTCAACTAAAGGATTTCCTTCAGCATCAACATTGATGCTACCAGTTAAAACCATTATTCCTTCAATTAATCCCCAAATTCCAGATACTACTGATAAAATACCACAAGATAAAATGGTAATTAAAAGTTGTGCAATAGCTTTACCATTATATCCTAAATAAAAATTATGAGCGCCAAATGCTCCTAAAATAATTCCTAGAACACCTGCTACAACTTTAGATTTGTTATTTTGATTAACAGAAGAATTATTATTAATATTTTCTTTTTTAACTGCTACACCACATTTTAAACATACATCTTGATTTTCTTCTAATTTACTTCCACAATTGGAACAAAATTTTGCCATAAAATAACTCACTTCCTACTGAAATAATAGCATATTCCATAATTTTTTACAATGATTTTTG
>CANQXT010000025.1 GCA_947627915.1 uncultured Bacilli bacterium | reverse complement strand
GGATAAATAATGGCAAGAGTTAAAGGCGGAAACGTATCAAAAAATAGAAGACGTAAAGTTTTAAAACAAGCAAAAGGATATTTTGGAAGTAAACATAGATTATATAAAACTGCTCAAGAACAAGTATTCCATAGTGGAACATATGCATTTAGAGATAGAAGACAAAATAAAAGAAACTTCCGTAAATTATGGATTACAAGAATTAATGCAGCATGTCGTTTAAATGATATCAGTTATTCTAAATTTATTGCTGGTTTAAATAAAGCTGGTATTGAAATTAATCGTAAAATGTTATCTGAAATAGCAATTAATGATGCTGCTAGTTTTACTGAATTAGTTAAAGTTAGTAAAGATGCTTTAAATGGAAAAACAGTTAAAGTAGAAAAGAAAGAAACAAAAACAGAAACTAAAGAAGTAAAAGAAACTAAAAAAACTACTAAAGAAGATTTAAGTACTAAAACTTTAGCAGAACTAAAAGCAATGGCTAAAGATGCTGGGGTTAAAGGTTATAGTACAATGAAAAAGGAAGAATTACTAGAGAATTTAAAATAGTAATTCTTTTTTTGTATAAAAATAATTGAAAAAGCACTATTAATTTGATAGAATTAATTTAAATGGAAGGTATGAAATTTATGGATAAAACAAGTATATTCAATGTAGCAGCTTTAAGACAAGAACTAATTTTATTAACTCTAAATGAAATTATAATATCATTAAATAAAAAAGGTTATAATGCCGAAAATCAATTAGTTGGATATCTTTTAACTGGAGATGCTACATATATATCTAATTTTGAAGGAGCTCGCGATAAAATAAAAACTTTAAAAAGAGAAGAAATATTACTTGCTCTTATCAATTCATATGAAGGTAAATAATATGCGTTATCTTGGCCTTGATTTAGGAACAAAAACTTTAGGAATAAGTATTACTGATAAAACTAATACTTTGGTAAGTCCTTTAACAGTTCTTCGTTTTAATAATGAAGACTACGAAAGTGTTATTATTCCCTTAAAAGAATTAATAACAAAATATGATATTAAAAAAGTTATTTTAGGCCTTCCGAAAAATATGGATGGTAGTTTAGGATTTGCTAGTGAAAGAAGTTTAAAATTCCAAAAATTATTAGAACAAGAAAATATAGATGTCGAATTAATAGATGAAAGACTTACTACCAAAAGTGCTATAGATATAATGCATCAAAATCAAAAAAATTACAAACAAGTAAAAGATAAAATAGATAGTATAGCATCATGTATAATATTAGAAAGTTATTTAAGGAAGTGTGAAAATGAGACTAAAGAATAATCGGGATATTGAAAGAGAATTTAATGTATTATTAAAAGTAATGAAAAATAATAATACTTATTTAATATATCAAGATTTAAATAGTAATAAGATCTATAGTGGTAAAGTAAAAGGTAAGAAATTAGTCGTAGTAAATGAACAAGAATATAACTATTTAAATACATTATTAGAAAGAATAAGTGATTAAAATGCGTAAAAAAGTAATAATAAGTCTTATAATTAGTATATTAGTATTAATTCTATTTTTAGGAGGTCTTTATTTCTATGGTTTAACAGCAGTATCTAAAAAAGATGATCTAGTAACATTTGAGGTTTCTAGTGGAGCATCAATTAAAACAGTTATTAATGATTTATATAACGCTAAAATAATAAAAAGTAAGATATCTTCTTTAATTTATATCAAGTTAAATCCAAATATCTCTTTTCAAGCGGGAACATATAATTTAAATCGTAAAGATAATACTAAGGAAATATTTACCATTTTAGATAATGGCGATGCAGTTATAGATAGTGTTTCTATTACCTTTGTTGAAGGTAAAAGATTAGTTGATTATATTAGTCAAATAGAAAAGACATTTGGTTATAAAGAAGAAGAGATTTTAGCCTTATTATCTGATAAAGAATACCTTCAAGAATTAATTAATACCTATTATTTTATTGATGAAAGTATCTTAAATGAAGATATCTATTATAGTCTAGAAGGTTACTTATTTCCAAGTACATATGAGTTCTATAAAGATGAGAGTTTAAAAGGGATATTTAAAAAAATGCTTGATAAAATGCAAAATGTGTTAGATAATTATAGTACTTCTCAATTATTGAGTGAGTATAGTTATCACGAAATTTTAACAATGGCCAGTATTGTAGAATTAGAAGGAGCTCATTCCTTAGATCGAGAAGGAGTTGCTGGTGTCTTTTATAATCGTTTAAAAAGTGGTGATTCATTAGGCAGTGATGTTACAACTTATTATGCGGTAAGAAAAGACTTTAGCGAACCACTTTATAATAGTGAGTTAAACAATTGTAATAATGGTTATAATACAAGAAATGGATGTAATAGAGGTAAATTACCAGTGGGACCAATTAGTAATCCCTCAGCTTCTTCAATTGAAGCAGCGTTAAATCCAGAAAGTCATGACTATTATTACTTTGTAGCAGACAAAAATAAAAATACCTACTTTACGAAAACATATAGTGAACATCAAGCAAAAATAGCAGAATTAAAGAATAAAGGTTTATGGTATGAATATGAATAGGTGATGAAGTATAATGAAAGAATTAATATTAGAAATGGAAGATTATGCGCAAGAGAAAAATGTTCCTATAATTGAAAAGAAATCTATTGCGTTTATAATGAAATATATTAAAGATAACAATGTTAAAAATATCTTAGAAATAGGTAGTGCCATTGGTTATTCAGCTATATTAATGGCAAGTGCTAATAAAGAGGCCTTTGTTACTACTATTGAAAGAGATGAAGAAAGATATATGGAGTGTCTAAAAAACGTAAAAAAATGTGGTTTAGATAAAAGAATTAATGTTGTTTTACAAGATGCTTTAGATGTTAATTTAAGAGAAGAAATTAAGTATGATTTAATCTTTATTGATGCTGCTAAAGGCCAATATACAAAGTTTTTTGAAAAATATAAATATTTTTTAAAGGATACGGGAGCAATAATTACAGATAATTTAAAATTTCATGGTTATGTGGGTAAAAAAGATGAAATTGAAAGTAAGAATTTAAAGAGTTTAGTAGAAAAGATTGAAAATTATATTGATTTTCTAAAAGATAATGAAGAATTTGATACTAAATTCTATGATATTGGTGATGGTCTTTCTGTAAGTACTTGGAAAAATGAAAAATAAATTTTTAATTACAATAAATAATATTGCTGATATAAAAGAATTAGAGAAATTAGGTATAACCAATTATGTCTTTCCTTTAAAGGATTTTTGTGTTGGGATACCTAATACTTTTTCTATGTCAGAAATTCCTCTTAATACCAATAATTATCTTTTAATTAATCGTATTTTAGATAATACGAGTATTGATAAATTAAAAGAATTATTAAAACATTTAGATCATATTAAAGGAATAATATTTGATGATTTAGGTTTAGTATCTCTGTTAAAAGATTTAAAGATAGAAAAAATATTATACTTAAGTCATTTTAATTGTAATATTGAATCTATAAAGATATATTTAAATTATGTTGATAGTGTCTTCGTATCTACTGATTTAACAGAAAAAGAAATTGCTTATATTAGTGAAAATATTCCCAATAAATTAACATTATTTACTTTAGGATATATTAAAGCAATGTATTCAAGAAGATTATTAATTGATAACTATACTAAGTTTCATAATTTAGAAAAAGATAATCCCATTATAATTAATAATACAGATCATTTATTTTTAGTATATGAAAATGAGTATGGAACAATTTTTTACCATAAGCCAGTATTTAATGGTTTAGAGTTACAAAAATATGCTTTTAAGTATTATTTTATTAATTCATCTTTTTTAGATATCAAGGATATTATAGCATTAATAAATAATCAAAGTGATTTAAAAACTGATCGAGCTTTTTTAGATACGGAAGTTATTTATAAAATAAAGGGGGATAAAAATGACTGAATTACTTGCTCCAGCTGGAGATTTAGAAAGATTAGAAATAGCCCTACTATATGGTGCCGATGCTGTTTATATTGGAGGATATGATTATAGTTTAAGAGCTAATGCTAAAAATTTTAGTATAGAAGAAATTGAAAAGGCCGTCAATATTGCTCATCAATTAAATAAAAAAGTATATGTTACAGTTAATATTGTCTTTCACGATAGTAATTTAACTCATGTTAAAGATTATCTAATTAAATTAAAAGAAATAGGGGTAGATGCTTTAATTATTAGTGATATTGTAATAGTTCAAATGGCATCATCTTTAGATATTCCCATTATTTTATCAACGCAAGCAAGTACTTTAAATTATGAAGCTATTAATTTTTGGAAACAATTAGGAGTTAAACGTTTTGTTTTAGGTAGAGAAGCAACTCGGGAAGATATAATCAGAATTAAAAAAGAATGTAATGTCGAAATAGAATGTTTTATTCATGGTGCAATGTGTACTTCAATCAGTGGTAAATGTATATTATCTAATTATATGACAGGTAGAGATTCTAATCGAGGGGGATGCGCTCAAATTTGTCGTTGGGTTTTTAAAAGAGACGATAAAGATAATAAACCAGATTTTACATTTATGAGTAAAGATTTAAATATGATGGACTATATAAAAGATATGATGGAAATTGGGGTTGATTCTTTTAAAATTGAAGGTCGAATGCGTTCTATTTATTATATTGCAACAGTTGTATTATGTTATAGAAGAATAATTGATGGTATTAAATATAATACTTTAACAAATCAAGATTTAAAATATTATAATTTAGTTTTAGATAGAGTAGCTAATCGTGATACAATACCTCAATTTTACCAAAAATTTCCAGGCGTTAATGAATCTTATTTTCAAGATCGAATGGAAGTAAGTAATCAAGATTTCTTAGGTATAGTTATAGATTATGATGAAGTTAATAAAGAATTAATTATTGAGCAAAGAAATTACTTTAAAATTGGGGATATTGTTGAATTTATTGGTCCAAATATAGAAGAAGAAACATATACTATAGAGAAAATAAAAAATGATCAAAATGAACTAATTGATATAGCTAGACATCCCCAAATGATTGTCAAATTAAAGTATGATCATAGATTACCTAAATTTTCGATGATGCGAATGAAAATATTTGACAAAAATAATGTTTTATAGTATCATTTTGTAAGTCAATATAAAAGGAGAAATGTTTATGAAAAAAGATGATTTTTTTGAATTAACAGCAGAGGGTTACTTAGAATTAGAAACAGAATTAAATGAACTTAAGAATGTAAAAAGAAAAGAAGTCATTGTAGCTTTAAAAGAAGCAAGAGCAATGGGCGATTTATCAGAAAATGCTGATTATGATGCTGCTCGTAATGATCAAGCTCAAATTGAAGCTAAAATTAAAGAATTAGAATATAAATTAGAACATAGTAAAATAGTTGATACGGCAAAAAAAGGTAGTGGTGTTGGTATTGGTTCTTTAGTTACCGTTAAAGATGAAGATGGTGAAGAAGATGAATATAAAATTGTTTCATCAGTTGAAGCTGATCCATTTAATAATAAAATATCTGTAGAATCTCCAATCGGACTTGCTATGAAAGGTCATAAAATTGGTGATACTGTTTTAGTTGAAAGTCCTAATGGTGGTTATAAAATAACTATTTTAAATATTGCTTAATAATTATATAAGGAGTTTTGGATAAAGTGAAGATAGAAAATTTTAATTTAAATGAATTTCATCGTCAAAATGAAATAGCAGATAGAATTTATGATTTAAGAAAAAAAGAAATTTTACCTATTGTTAAAGATGGGAAATTAATGATTTATAAAGTTAATGTTACTTATAGTATAGGAAAATTACAAAAATATTTAAAAGATAACTTTGTTGAAACTTATTCTTCTGTAATATTATCTAAAAAACTTAGAGAAGAAAGATTAGAAGGAGCAAGTTATTCACCAATCTTAAAAGATATGATTAATTATCATCAAGCATCAAATGAAGAATTTATAACGTATTTTAATCTAAATGATGAAGTACATCAAAAAGAATTTACTGATGAAAATGCTCAAGATGTTGAAGTTACAGTTCCTATAGATGATACTTTTTTTAGTAAAGTATATAGAAAAGAAACATTTGAAGAAATATTAGATAGATTAGTACCTAATTATGTTACTTGTACTTATGAAAGAAAATCTAAATTATTAGTGTTATTAAATTATATCCAATATGGTAAGTATTTTAATCTTGATTTTATTGCTAATACGATAAATGAATTTTTAACTAATAGAAAAGATAAATTACATTTTAATTATACAGAAGAAATAAATACTATTGAATTAAAAGAAGATGCTATTGAAGGAATGAGTTTTAATGATAAAGAAAAATCATTATCTACCGAAGAAAAAATAAATATTCTTAAAGAAATATTTGCATCTTTAGATATTGAATGTATTTATAGTAATGATATAGATAAAATATCTAATATTGAAATAGAAGGTATTATTAATTCTAGTGATAGTAATTTTAAAGATCCTTTCATCAAATTTGCTATGCATAATAGTGATATCTTAGAAAATAGTGAAATTGCTCCTGTGTTTAATAAGATTATGGAAAATAGCACTTTAAAAAAAGTTAAAAAATAGAAGATAAGTAAAAAGATCTTCTTTTTTAAATATAGTAAGCTTTAACTTGTAAAGTAAAGTAAAATATATTATAATACATAAAGAAAAGAAACGAGGGAATATATGAAAAATGTACATGAAATAGAAATTAAAATTGAAGGAGAAAAATGGTCTAAATGTTTAGATGATGCCTTTAAAATGAAAAATAAAGATCTAAAAATTGATGGTTTTCGTAAGGGAACTGCTCCTAAAGATGTCTACATTAAAAAAATGGGAATTAATTCTTTATATGATGAAGCAATAAATGAAGCAATGAATATTGCTTATGAACAAATAATTAAAGAACAAAAATTAGTGCCATTTACAACACCATCAGTTGATGTTATAGGTATCTCTGATGGTTCTGTAATTTTTAAATTTACAATTATAACTAAACCTGATGTAAAAGTAACTAATTATAAAAAACTAGGAGTTAAAAAAGAAACAGTAAAAGTAACTAAAGATGAAATAAATAGTGAAATTGAAAACTTAAGAACTAATTTAGCTGAAGTAGTTCTTAAAGAAAAAGGTAAAGTCGAAAATGGTGATACAGTTGTAATCGATTTTGATGGCTTAGTTGATGGTAAACCACTTGATGGTGGTAAAGGAGAAAATTATCCACTTGAAATTGGTTCTCATACTTTTATACCTGGATTTGAAGAAGGTTTAATTGGTCATAAACAAGATGAAGAAGTAACTTTAAATTTAACATTCCCAAATGAATATGTTGAAAATTTAAAAAATAAACCAGTTACTTTTAAAGTTAAAATTCATGAAATTAAAACTAAAAAATTACCAGAAATTAATGAAGAATTTTATGAAGATTTAGGATTAGAAAACATTAAAACAAAAGAAGAATTTGAAAAAGAAGTTGAAAAAACAATTAAAGAAAGAAAAGAAGCTGCTAATGAAGATAAATTTATTGATGATATCTTAAATAAAGCCGTAGAAAATGTTGAAGTAGAAATAAATAAAGAAATAATTGAAGATGAAGTTCATCATATGATTGAAGATTATGAAAGAAGACTTGCATCTCAAGGTCTTAAGATAGATGACTATTATCGTATTACGGGAACTACTCATGAAGATTTACATAAACAATTAGAACCAGAAGCAACTAAAAGATTAAAAGAAAGATTCTTATTAGAATATATTGCTGATGAAGAAAAGATAGATTTTACAGATAAAGAAGTCGATAAAAAAGCAACTGAACTAGCTGAAAATTATGGTATTAAAAAAGAAGAATTAATAAATGCTTATGGTAGTTTAGATATTGTTAAATATGATATGAAAATGCATCGTGCATTAGAAATATTAAAAGAAAATAACTAAGGGTATAATATGCGTGAATTAGAACAATATAAAGATTATTTTGAATATTTATTAGCTAAAAATAATATTTTAAAAAATAATATATATATAAATTGGCTTGAAGAAGAAACTAAAGATAAAAAAGTAGTTTATCAAGAAGGAAAAATGGCTGATGGTAAATTAATGGCATTAAAAGTTTTTTATGAAGCATTAGCTAGTTATTTACAAAGTAAGAATATTGAAGTTAATGATTTAGGTTTAGAATTTAATATATATTTAACTTATAACAATATCGTTTATAATCTTGGGGTTATCTATGATTTAGAAAGTACCTATTATTGTGAAAGAGTAGATTCTAATGATTTAACAAATGTTATTAATTTTCAAGATATTTTAGATGATATTTATCAAATTAAATATGATAATAAAGAAGAAAAATTAATTAGATCTTTAGGTGATTAAAAGAAGCATTTATAAGTGCTTTTTTTAATTGAAAAAAAGTAAAAAATTAACACAATTTTATTTACAAATTATTTTTTAACATTTATAATAAGATTTATATTTTGGAGGTGTTACTATGGACTACTCAATATTAGTAATGTTACTTAAGAACCTAGTAATTTTGCCTTTTCAAGAAATAAAAATTGAATTAAAAGATGAAATAAGTAAAAAAATAATTAAAGTTAGTAGTAAAAAATATAATAATAGAGTTTTAATTGTTTCTCCTAAAAATGAATCTCTTACTCCCTCTATTGAAGATTTACCTTTAGTTGGAGTTATTGCTGTTATTAAAAGTAAAATCGAATTATCAAATGGAAATCTAAGATTAACTTTAAGAGGAGAAAAAAGAGTTAAAATACTACAATATAAAGCTTTTAATGATGATATTATTAATGCTTATGTTGGTGATATAGTTATTCCCAAATTTGAAGCTCAAGGGGAAGAAGTTATTAAAAATAAATTAAGAAA
This sequence comes from uncultured Bacilli bacterium, assembly GCA_947627915.1. Lineage (GTDB taxonomy): Bacteria > Bacillota_I > Bacilli_A > RF39 > UBA660 > SIG200. The sequence goes on along the minus strand of CANQXT010000025.1, from coordinate 9,556 downwards.
TATTTTAAAAGAATATATTGATTTAATGCCTAATATTTCGAATAGTATTTTAAAGATTGTGGAAGATAATGATGATTTAGATTTTCTAACTGATGCTATAACTACCTTTTTACCATTAAAACCAATTCAAAAGCTTAATTATATGCAAGAAGTTAATAGCGAAAAAAGAGCTTTATCTTTGATTAAAGATATTAAATTAGAAATTAAACATCAAGAATTAGAAGAAAAAATAGATAATAATATAGAAGTTAGATTATCTAAAGAACAAGAAGAGTATTATTTAAAAGAAAAATTAAAAGAAATTCAAAATATTTTAGGAGATTATAATGAAACTAATGACGATATAGTAGAGTATTATCAAAAGTTACAATCTTTAGATCTTAATAAAAAAACTTATAATAAATTAAATGATAGTATTAAAAAATTACAAAATACACCATCTAGTTCTCCTGAACATGCTGTTTTAAAAAGTTATATTGATTGGACAATTAATTTGCCCTGGAATATTTTAAGTAAAGAAAATTTAAATGTTAAATCTGTTTTAACCAAACTTAATAAAAGTCATTTTGGTTTAAATGAAGTTAAAAATAGAATTGAAGATTACATTAATATTAAAAGTCTTAATCCTCTTATTAGTAATCCAATTATTTGTTTAGTAGGACCTCCTGGAATAGGTAAAACCACTATTACAGAAAGTATAGCTAATGCTTTAAATAGAGAATATTATAAAATAAGTGTTGGCGGACTTAATGATGCTACTGAATTAGTGGGTTCAAGAAGAACTTATTTAGGTAGTATGCCAGGAAAAATAATCCAAGCTATTAAAAAGTGTAATACCAGAAATCCTGTTATCTTAATTGATGAAATAGATAAGATGATTCGCGATTATAAAGGAGATCCTGCTAATACTTTATTAGATATTCTAGATAGTAATCAAAATAAAAATTTTATTGATAATTATATTGAAGAACCATTTGATTTAAGTCAAGTTATGTTTGTTTTAACTGCTAATGATGTTAAAGATATTCCTTATGCTTTATTTGATCGTTTAGAAATTATTGAATTATCTAGTTATAATATTTTTGAAAAAGTAGATATAGTAAAAAAATATATCTTACCAAAAATATATACAGAATTTAATATGAAAAGAAAACTAATTATTAAAGATGAAACAATTATGTATATAATTAATAATTATACTAAAGAAGCTGGGGTCAGAAACTTAGAAAGAATATTTAAAAAATTAATTACAAAACTTATTACTTCTACAACCCATATGACTATTACCGAAATAGATGTTAAAAATTATTTAAAAGAAGGCGAAAAGTTAGAAAATAAAGAAATTACTTCTTCTGGCGTTGTTAATTTACTTGCTTATACGAATACTGGTGGGGAAGTCACTAGATTAGAGTGTGCTTTCTATAATGGGGATGAAAAAGTAATCTTAACGGGACAATTAGGTGAAGTATTAAAAGAAAGTGTTTCAGTTGCATTATCTTTTATCAAAGAAAAAAATTATGTTAGTAATACAATGTTTTATAATCATACTTTACATCTTCATTTCTTAAATTCCTTTATTAAAAAAGATGGACCTTCCTGTGGTGTTGGTATCGTAAGTGCTATCTTATCAAGATTGCTTGATATAAAAGTAAGTGAAGATATTTCTTTTACTGGCGAAATATCTATAAAGGGAGATTTAATTAAAATAGGAGCTTTAAAAGAAAAATTAATCGCTGCTTATAATGTTGGTATTAAAAAAATATATATTCCTTTAGATAATGAAAAAGATTTAAAAGATATCCCTAAAAATGTCTTAGATAATTTAGAAATAAAAGCAATTAAAAATTATGATACAATTTTTAATGATTTATTTAATAAAGAAAAAAAGTAATATACTAGTTATATTATTTTTTTTCTAACATAATATTTTTCTAGGAGATGATAAGATGTTTATTAAAATACCATTTGAAAGTGAAATAGATTTTAAAAGTAATATTAAAGAAATAACTAAAATGTCTTTAGAACACGATTATAATATTAATGATGGTGTAGTATTAGGTAACTTTTATATTAGTGGTGAGTATAAGAGTCATGAATTAAGTGTTAATACAGAAGAATTTAGATATACTTTACCATTTACAGTCGAAATTCGTAATGACATTAATCGTGAGTCTTTAGAATTTAATATTGAAGATTTTTCTTATGATATTGTGGACAATAATAAATTAAAAGTCAATATTGAATATTCTTTATCGGGAGAATTAGAAGAGTTAGAAGAAAGAGAAGATGATAATCTTTTTACAGAAGTTTTAGATGATGAAATAGAAAGTGAACTTGCTTATATGGATGATTTAGTTAAAGAAGATGATACTCCCTTAATGGAAGAAAAAGAAGAAATAATTACTAATGAAGTAACAAATAGTGAAGTAACAAATAAAGAACTAACTAATGATGAAGTAACTAAAGAAATAATTGAAGAAAGAATTAATGAAGAAGAAGAAAAAACTTTAATGGATAATATTCAAAATGAAGATGATACTTATGTTACATATCATGTTCATATTGTTAAAGAAAGTGAAACTTTTGAATCAATAAGTACCCAATATAAAGTACCAGTGGCCTTAATTAATGAGTATAATAATATGGATACTTTAAATGTTGGGGATAAAATATTAATTCCTCTATATGATGAGTAGAATAGAGTCATTTAAAAATTTATATAAACCATATCGTTATACAATTCGTGGTAAATGTACTATTTTAGAAACAACAAGTGGCAATTTTGTTATTAAAGAAAAACCTAAAAATAAAGATCTAATAAGTATTTTTAATTATTTAAAATCTCGTAATTTTTATTATTTTCCTGAAATATATCATACTACAAGAGATGATACTTATATCTATGAATATATTGAAGATAATGAAACAATAAATCCTAGTAAAAGTGAAGATTTAATTACTATTGTATCTTTATTACATTCTAAAACATCATATACTAAAGAAGTTTCTGAAGAAACTTATAAAGAAATCTATGAAAATATTAAAAATAATATTTTATATTTAAAAGATTATTATCTTAAATATTATGAATTATTCTTAAAAAATATTTATAATTCTCCCTCAGAATATGAATTCTTAAGAAATTATTCTAAAATAAATGCTGCTTTAAACTTTTCTGAAAGAGAATTAGATAGTTGGTATTCTTTAGTTATAGAAAAAAATAATGAAAGAATATCTCTAATTCATAATAATTTAAGTCTAGATCATTATTTAAAAAATGATAAAGATTATTTAATTAGTTGGGATAATGCTAAATTTGATACTCCGATATTAGATTTATATAAGTTATATCAAAATAATTTTTGGGATTTAGAATTCTCTAGTATTTATCAAAAATATAAAGCAGTTAATAATTTAAATACGGAAGAAGAAAAATTATTTTTCATTTTAATTTCTTTAGTACCTGAAATAGATTTCAATGGTACAGAATTTAATAAATGTAAAAATATGCGTTCAAAATTAGATTATATATTTAAAACAGAAGCTTTTTTAAAACCATATTATGCGACTGATACAGAAGAATAGAAAGATTATTTCAATAGTTAAAATAAATATATTATAACGAAATGGTAAAATAAAAGTAATTATTAATTGATAAAATATTAGAATACATAAACCAATAGCACATAATATAAAGAAAGTTGGATTAGGTCTTTTCATTATTATCACCTAGTATATTATATTAAGAATATTTAAAAATGTTTTTAATAAAATTAAATTAAAAAAACATACGAAATAAACAATAAAAATTAGAAAAATATTGCCAAATCAAAAAAATGAGAGTAAAATAGTTACACAGTGAAAAAAGATAAAAGAATTATCTCGGGAGGCAAGTAAATGCGTAAAATAACTGATTTTATTGTGAAAGGAAGGTATGTTTTTTTAACGTTATTTATAGTAGGAGCTATTTTTAGTTTATATCTTTCTACTAAAGTAAATATCAATGATGATATTATGAAATATCTTCCTAAAACAAGTGAAACTAAAATTGGTAAAGATATTATGGATGAAGAATTTGCTAAACAAGATTCTTCAGTCCTTAATGTTATGTTTAAAGGGTTATCTACTGAAGAAAAAGAAGATACTTTAAAAAAATTACAAAATATAGTAGGTGTAAGTTCAGTTGAATATGAAAATACAGAAGAATATAATCAAGATAAATATACTTTATATGTTTTAAATGTTGATGATTATAGTGATTCCGAACTAGCTACTAATATTTATAATTATGTTAAAGATAATTTTAAGGTAGCAGGGATGAGTGGTTCTATATATGATGAAAATAAACCAATATTACAATTATGGATTGTTATACTAGCTATAGCTTTTGCAATGTTAATTTTAATAATATTAAGTGATTCTTTTGTTGAACCATGGCTATATTTAATTTCAATAGGAATAGCCGTCTTTATTAATAAGGGTACTAATATTATGTTTACGAGTGTATCATCAATAACTAATTCGATTGTAGCTATTTTACAACTTGCTTTATCAATGGACTATTCAATAATGTTATCTAATCGATATAAACAAGAGAAATTAACCCATAAAAATAAAATAGACGCTATGAAAGAAGCTTTATATCAATCTTTTAAAGCTATCTCTAGTAGTTCAGTTACAACCATTGTTGGTCTAATTGCTTTAGTATTTATGAGTTTTACTATTGGTAAAGATTTAGGATTTGTTTTAGCTAAAGGAGTATTATTAAGTTTAATTAGTATCTTCTTCTGTTTACCAGCATTACTTTTAATATTTGATAATTTAATTTCCAAAACGAAAAAGAAAGCTCCGCAATTTAATTTGAATAAATTAGGAAAATATATTTATAAGACTAGATATATGCAAACAATATTCATAATTATCTTATTTATTGTAGCCTATTTATTAAAAGGAAATATTGGGATACTTTATACTGATTCAGAACAAGATAAAGTAGGAAAAGTTTTTCCAGAAACAAATCAAATAGCTATTGTTTATAATAATAAATATGAAGAATTAATAACTAATTATTGTCAAAAATTAGAACAAGATGAAAATATCAATCAAACATTATGTTACTCTAATACCATTAATGAGAAATTAGCCTATAATGAATTAAATAATAAGTTTAAAGATTTAGGTCAAGATACTCAAGTAGAAGAATATTTAATTAAACTAATTTATTATAATTATTATACTAAAGATACTAATAATAAAATGTCTTTAAATAAATTTATTTCTTTTATTAAATCAGATATCTATTCTAATGCTAATTTTAATGATTCTATAACTGAAGATATAAAAGATAATTTAAATTTATTAGAAAATTTTACTTCTTCTTCTTTAATTAATAAAAAGAGAAGTACTAAAGAAATTGCTGATATTTTAGGAATGAATGAAGAAGATGTTAAAAAAATACTTATTTACTATAATAGTCAAAATATTAATACTGAAATGACTATTAAAGATTTTGTTGATTTTATGCTTAATGATGTAGCAAGTGATAAAGAATATGCTAAAAGTTTAGATCCTAAAACTATAGCTAAATTAGAACAATTACAAAACTTTACTAATTTGAATAATATAAAGAAAAAAATGAATTCTAGTGAACTTTCTAATATCTTTGGTATAGATAAAGATTTAATTGAACAATTATTCTTATTTTATCACACTACAATAAATAGTAGTACTAAATTAACTTTAAATGAATTTACTAATTTTGCTTTAAAGATGTCTTTAGAAGATACTTATAAAGATATGTTTACAGAAAATACTATTAAAGAATTAACTCTTTTAAATACTATTAGTAATAAACAAAATGTGACCATAGATTTAGATATGTCTACAATGAAAGAGGCATTAAATAATTTAGGAATCAGTTTAGATACTAATACTTTATCTCTTTTATATACTTATTATACTGGATATAATACCGAGACTAAATTAAGTATTAAAGATTTTGCTGATACAGCATTAAAAATGTATAATCAAGAAGAATATAAAAATTATTTTAGTAGTATTGATAATTTAATTTTAATTTCTAAATATAGAGAAGAATTACCAAAGATGACAGTATATGAAATGTTTGGTATAAAAGGAATATATCAAAGTTTATTTAACATAGTAATTACAACTGATAATATATCTCCTTTAGAATTTGTAAATACTGCCTTAACTAAGTTAGATTCATCAATATTTTCTACTGAACAAAAGACTTCATTAGAATATTTACAAAGTATCTTTAATGATATTGATGCCGGTAATACTTATAGTGCTAGTGGGTTAGCTTCAAAATTAAAACAAGATAATACTATTGTAAGTATAGTATATGGTGTATATGATTTAAATAAAAATGGTTTAAAAAATATATCTATCCAAGAATTAATTAATTTTCTTTATAGTAATAAAGAAAATCCATTCTTAATGAATACATTAGCATCAGTAAATGATTTATTAGAACTTGCTCATCTAGTTGTTAATAATTTAGATACTACTTATAATTATACAGAAATAAGTAATGTTGTAGGTACTGATAAAGAAGAACTAGCAAAAATATTTGGAGTATATGACTATCTTAATAAACCAACAACAATGACTCCATTAGAATTAACAATTTTAATATTAAATAATAAAGATAATGAGTTATTAAAGGGTAAAATATCTAATTCTGATATTAATGAATTATCTTTAGTTAATGAAGTAATGACTAATACATTAAATAATACAAAGTATTCATCTTCTAGTTTAAGTTCCTTACTTAATATTGATAATAATACAATGAATTTATTGTTTAGTTTATATAATTCTAAATATATACAAGTAGATCAAAGTATTTCTTTATATAATTATGTTAAATTTATTGTTACAGATGTTATGAATAATAAAGATTATGCTTCTCAATTTGATAATACCAAGAGAGAAAAATTAACTACAATTAACGATATAATGAATAAATCTTTAAATAATATAAAATATACTTCTAATGAAGCATATAAATCATTAAATATATTAAGTGATAATGTTGATAAATCTCTTATAGAATTAGTTTATATGTATTATGGTAGTATTAATGAATATGATGATTCATGGCAAATGACTATTGAAGAATTTATTAATTATTTAAATGCTGATATTTTAACTGATTCAAGATTTGATGATTTTATAAATACTGATAAAAGAAATACTATTATTGATTCTAAAGAAACAGTTGATAAATCTAAAGATTTATTAGTATCTTCTGAATATTCAAGAGTAGTTTTAAATACAAAATATGCTTTAGAAAATGATGATACATATAAATTTATTAATTCTATTCAAGATGAAATTGGGAATAATGATGATATATATGTTGTTGGTAATTCTCCAATGGCTGTTGAAATGAGTAAAACTTTTAATACTGAATTAAATAAAATAACTATTCTAACAATGATATTTATATTTGTTGTTGTGGCTATAACCTTTAAAGATTTAATTATTCCATTTGTTTTGGTATTAATTATTCAAACAGCAGTATATATAACGATGAGTGCTATTTCCCTTACGGGAGGTTCAGTATATTTCATATCTTTATTAATAGTTCAAGCAATATTAATGGGAGCAACAATTGATTATGCCATTGTTTATACTTCTTATTATCGTGAATCAAGATTAACGATGGGAATTAAAGATTCTGTAATTAATGCTTATAATAGATCAATTCATACAATTATTAGTTCTTCATCAATATTAATAATTGTTACACTTGTAGTTGCAGGTTTTGCATCAGCTATAGCAGCTAAGATATGTGAAACTATTTCTGAAGGTACTTTTGCATCTTTAATATTAATTCTATTTGTATTACCTGGTGTACTTGCAGCAACTGATAAAGTAATTTGTCGAAAAGGATATTATAAAGAAAATAAATAAAATTTATAAAAAGCAAATAATATAATTGAGATATTGTTTGTTTTTTTATACCAAAAATTAAGTCAAAATATTGTACAAAAATTTTTTTGTTAACTTTTTAATTATCAAAACTTGACACCGGGGGGGGTATATTATAATTATCTTATAAAATAGAGAAAAACAAAATAGATAAAAGTTATCAACATAAAAGAAAGGGTTAAGAATGAAGAAGATAATTATAGGAGTACTAGTAATAATAGAAATATTTTCATTATATATGATGTATCAATCAAATGAAAATAAAAATTTAAATGAAGTAAATGTACAAGATAATAAAATAAATAAAAATACTTTTGCCATATATTGGGATGAAAAAGGAACTGGAACATATACAGAATATACAAAAGAAACATGGCCTGGTGATGGTTATATGATAAATTTCGAAAAAACAGAGTGTATGAGTGAAAGAGGAGATAAATTAAATACCAATATATTAGATTTTATGGTAGGAAATAATAACTTAACAATAACAAGTAAAAATACAGCATATTGTAAAATATATTTTAGTAAATGTAATGGAGCAATAGGAACAGTATTAGAAGGTAAAAATCAAGTAACAAATTGTCCAGTAGGAGGAATGTATAGATATCAAGGAACTGATGAAGTAAATAATTGGATATGTTTTGGTACAACAGATAATGATATATGTATTGGTAATAATAATGCTGATAATATTAACAAATATATGTATCGAATAATTGGAGTAACACCAGAGGGAGAACTCGCGTTAATAAAAGAAACTAGTGTAATTTCTCCTCATAGTTCTGGCGTGTATGTACAATATACATGGAATAATATGGATTCCAAAGATGAATGTGGCGAAAATGGTGAAAATTGTACATGGCCTAAAACTATGTTATTTAAAAGATTAAATGGTTTAAGTAATGGTGAAATTGTTGATCCTGGAGGTAACAGTAACATTTTTATTGGTAGTACATATTATGATTATTTACAAGATGAAAAATGGTTCAATATAATAACAGAACACGATTGGAAATATGGCGATACAAATGTTGATATTGCCGGTTATAATGGAGATACATTATATGAAATTGAAAATAATTTTAGTGATAGCATTAAAGCTAAAATAGGATTACAATACATACACGATTATTATTATGCTTATCCTGGAGGTAATCCTAAAAATAGTGATAATTCAAAGAATGCTTGGATTCATTTTTATAAAGATGGTTATAATAGTACAAATTGGGAATGGTTATTAACTAGATATGGTTTAGAAAATAATAATGTAGCAGCATATGTATCAACAAATAATGGAATTACACATTTTTCGTTGAAAAATTATGATATTGTTCGCCCTGTATTTTATCTAAATTCTGATGTAATATTAAGCGAAGCTACAGGTAGTTTAGAAGATCCATATATGATAATAAATTAACTCGTCAACGAAGACGATAAAATAGTAAAACTTAACCCTGAAAGAGAATACTCTCTTTCTTTTTAGTCAAATTATTTTTCAAATTTATCTTTTTTTAAGTTAATTTATTTTACAAGTTTATAATAGCGAATTTATTATAAACTTTTTAAATGCAAAAACTTGACACCGGGGGGG
>CANQXT010000024.1 GCA_947627915.1 uncultured Bacilli bacterium | reverse complement strand
GAATACATTATTTTTTTTACTATAAAAAGTAATTGTACCATAATTTTACATTATTTTTTTATGCGATTGCCATAATAATATTTAAAAAAAATATATCTTTCATCATATTTATGATATAATAATTTGTAATTGAGGGAGTTTTAGATTATTATGCGTAATATTGAAAAAACTAAAGAAATATTAGAAAAAGAATATAACGAGAATTGTACAAATATTAATGAATTAAATGAAAAAATTCGAACAATTAAAGCAAATGATTTGGAAACAAAATTAACTAGAGCTTTTGCATTTTCAATGATACCATGGGTAGCTACTGTACTTCTATCACCGGCAATAATAAACTTGGGTATTATTCCTATTAACTTAATTTCACTATTATCTATTGGTGTTCCTACTTTGATAGGAATAACAGGAGAGATGTTATTAACCAAAAAATTAAAATATAAAGAGAAGTTAGAAAGTTTTTCAGAATCTAAATCACAAAATGAAATAATTGAGGAATCAACAAGATATGAGATTGAAAGGGAAAAATTAAGAAGTTCAAATAAAGTATTAAAAAAGGCATTTGATAATTTAGAGCCAGAACAATATTTGTTTAATTCACTATCAAAAAACGATAGTAAGTCTTTTGAAAAATTAAATATTGAAAATATTGATGAGATATTAGAGAAAAATAAAAAGGAAATAGATATTATTACTACCAAAAAGTTTTTAAAAGAAAAATTTTGGAGAATTAGGGATAGATTTCAAAAAGTTATAGATTTTATTGTAATTTCTATACTTGGTGGAATAGGATTTATGACGTTATATAATACGCCTACTATTGCTATAAATCTTCGAAATAGTATACAATTACAAACTAGTATATTAGGTATAATATTACCATTGGGAATTGGTGGATTAGTTTGTGGAGGTTATTATTTAAAAAGAATAAAGGATTATACTTATGCTTTTAGAAATGTTAATCAAGAATTAGGGCAAGAAGCATTAAGTGATAGTGAAATAATAAATAAAATATACAACAATGATATAGAAAATCTTGATATTGAATTAGAAAATCTTATAAATGATACTTGTGATGTAAAATTACAATTAGAGTCTAAAAGACAAAATTTAGCTAATGATATATTAGTTTCTGATAAAGAACAATTAGTTGAAGAAGAATTACCAATAGCTGTTATTGATAAATATGGAGAAAGTTATGGTAATTTGCTAGAATCACCACTTATGCAAGAAGAACAAGGTCTAAGATTAACAAAAACTAAGAATCCTCAAAAAGGTAAAAGTAACAATTAAATTATTGCTACTTTTTATTTTTGCTCAAATTAATGAATTTTAAATGTTTTAATTTAATATGTACAAAGTTTTATTTGACTTTTATATAATTAATTGTATACTATTTAAATAGTAATTGAGGTGATTATTATGAGAAAGTGTATAGTATTACTTTATCATAATTTAAAATTTGATTGTATTAATGTATTAGTTTTCAAATAAAAAAGAAGGAGTGATTAATACAAATACAATTATAAATGAATTACAAAATTTAAACTATCAATTTTTAAAGAATAATAAAAATGGTTTAAAGATTAATGGAAAAAGTTATATATATGAAAAAGGGGAAATACCAATTATAATATCTGCACCACATGCAGTAAAACAATATAGAGAATCGCAAGTAAAATTAAGTGATTATTTAACAGGACCACTTGCAATTTATTTGGCACAAAAATGCAACTGCTCTTACTTTGTTAGAGTTTATAATGAAAATGATGATCCAAATTTTCCAATAGGTATTACAATGTTAAATTTGCAAAATGATTATTTAAGAGAATTAAAAAATTTTATTATTTTATATAATCAATTTTTAGTAATAGATCTTCATGGTTGTATGGATATAAAACAATATGATTGTAGTTTATGGTCTAATAATTATAATACTTGTGAACAAGAGATTATTAAAATATTTAAAAATAATTTTAATAGTTATAATTTATCAACTGATAATGGCAATGAATTTTTAGGAGGACAAGTAACTAGACAATGTTCTTTAATTACAAATGCATTTCAAATTGAAATAAAAAGAAAAATAAGAACATTAAAATTAGAGAATTATTATTTATTAAAATCATTTATTGATTCATTTGAAAAATCTATTTATGAAACTTACGATTACTCTATAAAATTAGAAAAAGTAAGGAGAGATAAAGATGAATATAAAAAATGAAAAATATGATATTATATTACCAAATGATATTGGTAGAAAGTATACAAAAAGATATAAACAATATATGTATAGTGATATTGAAGGACAAGACGGTATTCCTAATTGGGAATTACAAAATTTTGGCTGTGGTCCTTCAGCAATGGCAACGATATTATCTAGCATAGGTTATGATTTAAACCCAATAGATGTAGCTAAAATAATGTTATTAGATGAATATGAAAATGCTATTGACTTTTATACAAATAAAGAAAATGGTAGATTAGGAATATCGACACTAGGATTTTTATATTTACTTCAAGAATTAAACAATACTAAAGGCTTTAATTTAGAATATCAATTAGTAAAATATAGTTATGAACATCCGGAGTTAAAAAAAGAACAAATTATAGAAATGATTAAGCATGATTATATGGCTTTAATATTAGTTGGTCCTAAGGGTAAGTTAGAACATCCCAGAACATTTTCAAATTATGGGCATTATATAGCAGTAACTAGTGTTAATCATCTTAATAATGAATTTTATGTAGCTAATCCAAATAAGATAGGGGATAACCAAATTGATATAACTTTTTCTTACGAAACACTTATATCTAATATGTATACAAATACTTTTGATTTTTTAATGATTAAAAATAAATCATTAACATTAAAAAAATAATTATATGTCTTTTTAAAGTAAAGGTTTGATATTAAACTCGGACTATGTAGTTCGAGTTTTAAAATGTTCATATATAAAGGAAAAATCATATTGATTTTTAAAATTTATTTTGTTACACTAGATATAAGTATTAGAAGATAATGCTCAGAGTAAAAAGGGTATCGTTATAGGAGGTTATTATGAAAGGTGAATACTCATCATATCTTGAACGTACTCCCGATGAGCAGTACAAAAGATTAATTCGTGAAATATTAGAAAAGGGAATTTCTAAATTATCTCCAATGGTAGATAAAGATGGTAAAGAAATAAATACTATTGAATTAATGGGAGCAACACCTATTAGATTTAATGTGTTAGAAAATGGGTTTCCTTTTATTACGGAAAGGGATATTTCTGGTTTTTGGAAATCAGCAGTTGGAGAGTTATTTGCGTTTATTAATGGAGTTAGAACTCAAGAAGAATTACAAGAATTTGGTTGTAAATGGTGGAAATATTGGGTAACTCCTGAAAAATGTGCTAAAAGAGGTTTAGAAGCAGGTGATTTAGGTCCAGGTTCTTATGGAGCAGCTTTTGCTAATTTTCCTAATGCAAATGGAGGTACATTTAATCAATTTGAAGAAATAATTAAACAAATGCAAGAAAGACCAGAATTAAAAACCCATTTTATTTCTCCTTGGATTCCAGAATATACTATTAGAAATTCTGATCATCAACAAAAAGTAGTAGTAGCACCATGTCATGGTTGGATTCATTTTAATATTTATGGTGATAAATTAAGTATGGTAATGTTTCAAAGAAGTTGTGATGTCTTAATTGGATGTCCAAGTAACTGGGTACAATATTCGGCATTGTTACTTGCAATGTCTGAATTGCTTGGGTTAATTCCTTATGAATTTATTCATATGATATCTAATGCTCATATATATGAAAATCAATTACCATGGGTTGATGAAATATTAAATAGAGAAAGTCATGCTTTACCAACATTAAAATTAGTTAGAACTCATAAAAAAATAGCTGATTATCGTAAAGATGATTTTGAATTAAGTGATTATCATGCTGAACCTGCAATTAAAGGTATTCCTGTTGGAATCTAGAGGCTCTTATGATTGATGAATTATTAGAAGAAGTCAAAAAAGCAAGAGAACAAGGTAAAAAAATTGGTTTAGTTCAAGGATCATGGGATTTATTTCATATTGGACATTTAAGATATATGAAAAAAGCTAAAGAATTGTGTGATTATTTAATAGTAGGTATGGATAGTGACGAAAAGATAAGACTTCGTAAAGGTCCTAGTAGACCTATTATACCTGAAAAAGAAAGATATGATTTTATTAAACAATTGGATATTGCTGACTATATTGTTATAAAACCAGCAAATGAACCAAAATGGAATTTGATTAAAGAAATAAAACCTGATGTTTTAATTGCTATAAAAGATAATTATTCTGATGAAGATATTATTAAACTAAAAGATTATTGTGGTAATGTAGCTATTTTACCAAGACAATCTACTACATCTACTTCAGATAAGATTCGTAAAATAATTATTAAAAATAATGAGCAAAAAATAACTAATATAAAAACAGATGTTACCAAAAGTATAGATGAATTAAAAAAGAGAATTAATTATCAAGAAGATATGCCTACGCCTATACCAGAATTAATCGCTAACCTTCATAATTCCACTGATGGTGTTTGTCCTGTGTCAGCAGCATGCTTGTGGAATAATAAATGGTACTTTGGTTCTAACCAAATAGATTTAAATATTTCTAATTATGATATCGAAAATAGAACTGAACTTTTTTATAATTTGGTTGAGCATGCTGAGATGAATCTATTAAAAAATATGGGAACAGTAAAAGAATTAAATACCCCTATTTATACAACCTTATTTCCATGTGATAAATGTATGAAAGTTTTAATTGCAAAGGGAGTAAAGGAAATATATTATTTAGAAGATCATCCAGAAAAAAATTGGAGTAAACGTTCTCACGAATTAGCTAATAAAAATAATATTAAAACAACACAAATGTTTACTAAAACTATAAAACAAGAGGAAATAATTAATGAAATTAATATGAATAATTTTAAGTATATTTATCCTCCAAATGCCAGAGAACAAGAACAATTAGATATTATGATGAATATGGAAAATAATGATCATGATCCTTTAGATATGAAATATATAAATCAAGAAATACTGTATACAACTAATTATTGGTTTATAACAGCAAATAAATTTCCTTATGAAGATGTTGATAAACAAATTTTAATTGTCTCTAAAGATCCTATTTATCGTAAAGAAGATATAACTAATGCTATGTGGTTAGAATTAAAAGAAATATTAAATCAAATTAGTGATAAGTATAATATTCCTGGTGGAGCTTTATGTTATCGTTTTGGAGATCCAGCTTTATCTGGAGCATCCTTAAAAAGAGTTCATCTCCATATTATTGTTCCTAAAGAAGAGAAAAAAGTTAAATTTAATATCGGAGGAAAAAGAACATTAAAAAAAGGTTTAATAATAAAGTAAAAATATATAATTGATTATAAAAAAATATGCTATACTTAAGATAAAGGAGAATAAGTTTATGTTAGTAACTGAAACAATGTATCATATAGGATTAAGTAAAGAAGATATAAAAGGAGTAAAATATGCTATATTACCTGGTGATCCAGGAAGAGTGGAACAGATAGCTAAATTATTAAATAATTATCAAAAATTAACTATTAATAGAGAATATACTAGTTATTTAGGTGAAATAGCAAATGAAAAAGTATTAGTTATTTCTACTGGTATGGGTGGACCTTCAACAGCAATATGTGTTGAAGAACTTGCTATGTTAGGAGTAACTAATTTAATAAGAGTTGGTACTTGTGGAGGTATGCAATTAGATGTTCAAGCTGGTGATTTAGTAATTGCACAAGCTGCAATTAGGCAAGAAGGTACGAGTAAAGAATATTCGCCAATTGAGTTTCCAGCTGTAGCTAATATAGATATAACTAATGCTTTAATTGAAGCAGCAAAAGATTTAGGTTTTACTTATCATGTTGGTGTAGTTCATTGTAAAGATTCATTTTATGGTCAACATAGTCCAGAAAGAATGCCTGTTAAAAATGAATTATTAAATAAATGGGCTGCTTGGATAAAATCTGGTGCACTAGCAAGTGAAATGGAAACAGCTTCTTTATATGTTGCATCTAGTGTTTTAAATTTAAAATCAGGTGCAGTATTACTAACAGTTTGGAATCAAGAAAGAGAAAAAGAAGGATTAGATAATAATACAGATTTTGATGTTTCTAAAGAAATAAAAGTAGCTATTAAAGCTATAGAAATATTAATCAAGAATAATAAATAAAATATTGTTGAAATGCAATATTTTTTTAGTTATAATTAAATAAAGTAGTAGGTAGTTTTATGAGTAATAATAAGCGTTATTGTTTTGTAAATTTAAGAGATTTAAAAATGAAAGATAAAACAACTAATGAAATTTATAACCCAGTTTTAGAAGCTGCTATTTATAATGTGCCTTTAAAATATCAATATTTAGTTATGGTTTTTGATTCTAAATTTAATGGACCATCTTTTTGGGATCGAGAACGTAATGAAGTATATGAATTTATAACGAAACATTCCTTTGATGCTTCAAAATCAAGAATCATAAAAGAAGATAATAATACTTTTGTAACTAATATAGTAAGTGCTATTTTTAATGATTATATAATTTTAAATACTAAATTAGATTTTAAAACAATTAATGATGTTGGGTTATTTATAAATACTTTAATATTAGACAATTGTTATGATAATTATTATAAGATGATTCAAGAAATATTTAAAAATTATATTCTTATGGATGAAGAAGATCAAGAACTTTCTAATTATGCTATTTCTAGTACTTTAACAAGACAAAGAGATAAAAGATTAATAAGTTAAAGTCTTTTCTTGACAACGTTATAAAAAATAATATATAATACTTTTTGCTACAAATGAGGGGGATAAGTTCCATGCAATATAATGCAAATAAAATAAGAGAATATATTCAATTGTTAGATACAATTGGCAAAGAATATGACTTTGAAATTGAAAGTGCAAGTTTTTTTAATGTTAATAAAATAAAACCAGAATTATTTATAAAAAATAATATTGATGAAAAAGATGCTTTAACGATTATTAATGCTTTACTAGAACATGGCATTATGCCAGATTATGCTAGTGACTATGTAAAGAAAAGTTTAATTGAATTAGCAATTATAAATAAGTGCTCTGTTGAGTTTATTAAAGAATTAATTGATATAACAAGTAAATATAATTTAGATGTTGTTGGTATTGCTTCTTTATCTTTAAAAGGAATGATTGATAATAATTATTCATTTGATGAGTTATATACAGTGATTGCTAAGTTTTTTGAATATGGTTATAATTACTTAAATGAATGTGAGAAAAATAATTCCTTTTTAGGTTATTTTAAAGATAATGCTAAATGTACAAACAAGAATTATAAAAAGTTAATTGAGTTAGGTAAAAAAGGATATACAGATACTAAAAAAGAAGATTTATTATTTATGTATAAAAATACAGGAATAAACCCCAAAAATATTATTAATTATTTATTAAATTATATTAAAGAATATGATAATGTCTTAGATATTACAAATATAGATTTAATATGTGGCTTTTTTAAATGTAATTTAGATCGAAAAGTAAAAATGCTTACAGAAATTGGGGATATTTATTTTGAAATTTCTAAAACTTCTAAAGCTTATAATGGTTTAAAAATAACTTTAGATATTCTTTTAAGTGAAGATAGAGGTCTATTGCCAGAAGCATTATATAGTTTTTATTGTAGTTTATTAGTTCAAAAAGATGTTAATTTATTAACTTTTGTTCTTTATAAATATAAAAATTATTGTGATTTTGATTTTGATTATTATGGTAAAGCTATGTTAGATGTGGCTTCTAATATATTAAATGAAAAAGATTTTATGAAATTAAAGAGTTGTATTATAAAATATGGATATAAAGAAAGTAGTATCGAAATTGAAAAAATAAATCATATAGTAAATGTAGATGATAAAACAACTTCTAATGACAATGTTAATCAAAATGAACAAAATTATATAAGCGAAGAATTTAAAGAACAAGGTCGAGTTTTAAATAATATTAAATATATTAGTATGCCAGGTGTAGGTAGAGATGAAGAAATACAAAATGTTTTTCTTGGCCTTGCTAGAAGAAATGGTTCCGTAATATTAGTTGGTGAATCAGGTGTTGGTAAAACGGAAATTGCCCATCGTTTAGCATGGCAAATTCAAAATAACCAATGTCCAGACTTTTTAAAAAATCGAATAATTGTCGAATTATCTATAAATAATTTAATTGCGGGTTGTGTCTATCGTGGTTCATTTGAAGAAAAGATGAAAGAATTATTTAAAAAGACTAAAAAATATAACACAATTGTCGTTATTAATGAAATACATAATATATATGGTTTAGGTTCATCAGCAGATCATAGCTATGATTTTGCTGAAATGTTAAAAACGGAAATTGAAGATGGTAATATCCAAGTTATTGGGACTACTACAGAAGATGAATATGCAAAATATTTTACAAATAGTGCTTTAAAAAGAAGATTTAAAAAAGTGGAAATTAATGAATTAGATGAAGGATTATTATTTAGTGCTTTTGAAAAACATATAAATGATTTATGTGAATTATATAATGTTACGATTGATAGTAATTTAAATATAGATAAAGTTATAGGTATAATAGTAAATAATACTAGAAAAAGATGTCGTTTATATAATGATAGAGAGAATAATCCAGCTTTAGGTATAGCAATTATTGAAGATGCTTTTGCATATGTAAGAGTATATAATAAAGAGGTAATTACAATTGATGAATTTATTGGAGCATTCAATAGTCAAGATCGTATTTATGATACTTCTAAATTAAATGCTATTAGAGAATTAGAAAGTTTAAAAGAAGAAAAAAGTTTAGTTCGAAAAAAAGCAAATATTATAGATATTTCATCTTTAAAAAGATAATAAGAATTAATTATTTAAAGGAGTAATAAAATTTAATAAGTTATTAGAAAATCATTTACATTTTAAAGGGTTTTTGATATACTAATACACGAGTAAATTTATTACTCCTTGCTTTATTTAAAGCCGAGTAGACCATAAGGAGGTGGAAAAGATGACTAATTATGAAGTTATGTTTATTGTTAAAGCTACTTTAGATGAAAGTAATATTAATAAAATTACTACTGAAATTCAAAAATTAATAAGTGACAATAAAGGAAAAGTTATCGAATTTAAAGATATGGGTAGAAAAAAACTTGCTTATCCAATTAATAAAGAAGTAAGTGGTTTTTATTATCTAATGAATGTAGAAGCTACTCATGAAGTTATTCAAGAATTTGATCGTAAACTTAGAATTAATGAAAATATTTTAAGACATTTAATCTTAAAAAAAGAAAGCGAGTAGTACATGAATAAAGTATTATTAGTAGGAAGACTAACAAAGGATCCAGAACTTAGAACAACTCAAAGTGGTATAGCAGTAGCTAGATTTACTTTAGCTGTTAATCAAAATTTTACAAATCGTAATGGTGAAAGAGGAACAGACTTTATTAACTGTGTTGTTTGGGAAAGACAAGCTAGTAACATTGCTAAATATTGTCATAAAGGTTCTTTAATATCTGCTGAAGGTAGAATAACTAATCGTAGTTATGATGCTCAAGATGGTACTAAAAGATATGTTACAGAAGTTGTATGTGAAAATGTTAATTTTTTAAGTTCTAAAAATGCTAGTGAAGAAAATCGAAATGATTATCAACCACAAAGTAATTATGAACCAAGTGATACAAGTGATGTGGGTAATAATTCTAATATGGAAATGGCAGATTTAACTGAAGATCCTTTTAAAAGTTTTAGTGAAGAAATCACATTAACTAATGATGATTTACCATTTTAAAAAAGGAGGATAAAATAATGGCAGAATTTTTTCGTAAAAAAAAGAAAATATGTCAAATGTGTGCTGGAAAAAGCGTTGATTATAAAGATGTAATGATTATTAACAAATATATTAATGAAAAAGGTAAAATATTACCAAGAAGAGTAACTGGCGCTTGTGCTAAACATCAAAGACATATTGCAGAACAAGTAAAATATGCAAGATTTATGGCTTTAATTCCATATGTTAAATAATCCCTTTGGGGATTTTTTTAGTTATAAAAAAGGATAATAACTAAAAAAATCGTATAAATATATTGAAGGGAGTTTTAACTATGAGAACAATTAATTATGATTTAATAGTTAATATTTTAGAAGAGATTAGTAATAATAACTTTATTACAGCAAAAAGAATAAGTCAAAAATATGGATGTAACGAAAGAACTGTAAGAAGGTATTTTAAAATATTGAAAGATGAAAAATTAATTAGGGCAACTAAAGTGGGAAATAAGTCAAAATGGAATGTCACAATCTAGGAGTACAAAAGATATAAAATATATGGTATAATAAGAGAGATTTAAGGAGGTAATATGAAAATTATTTTACTGGAAGATGTAAAAGGAAAAGGTAAGAAGAATGACGTTATTAATGTTAGTGATGGATATGGTAATAACTATCTTATTAAAAATAAGTTAGGAGTACTATATACCAAAGGTAGTAGTAATGTTTTAAATAAAGAATTAAAAGAATTAAAAGAAGAAGAAGATAAATTAGTTGCTGAATTAAATGATATAAAAAACAAACTAGAAAATAAAGAGATTAAGTTCCAAGTAAAAACAGGTAATAATGAAAAAGTATTTGGAAATATATCTAGTAAACAAATAAGTGAAAAAATAAAAGAATTAGGATTTAATATAGACAAGAAATGTCTTAAAATAGATGGTAATTTAGATACTTTAGGAGTTCATAAAGTATTAGTACAATTACATAAGAAAGTGAATTTTTATATTAATATAAATTTAGTAAAGTAGGTGAATTATGGCAAGAAGTATGCCTTCAAATAAAGATGCTGAAATGAGTATATTAGGCATTCTAATTATGTATAATAACTTTATTGATGATGTTTGTGATAGTGTTGTTGCAGATATGTTTTTTGATGAAAGAAATAAAATCTTATTTGAAGTTATACACGAATTACATTGTAATAAATTACCTATTGATATTGGAGTTATAAAAGATACCTTAACAAAAGAAAAGAAACTTGATAAAATTGGAGGTATAGTTTATCTTAGTGAAGTAGTTGATTCAGTTATTACCCCCGCTAATTTAGATTATTATATTAATGTTTTAAAAGAGAATTATACGCGTCGAAATTTAATTGAAGTAGCTATTGATATTGAAAATAATGCTTATGATGGTGAAAATATTGGTAATGTTTTAGAAGATGCCGAAAGAAATATTTTAAATGTTGCTAGTAGTAGAACAGTTAAAGATTTTGTACCCTTAAGTGAAATATTAAGAAGAGCTCAAGCTAAATTAGAAGAACTTGCTAAAAGTAAAAAAATAATTACAGGATTAGAAACAGGTTTTTATGATTTTGATAAAATATCAACGGGATTACAACCTGGTGAACTTATTATCTTAGCAGCTAGACCTGGTATGGGAAAAACAGCTTTAGCATTAAATATGGCCACATATGCGGCGACAACTACTCAAAAAGCAGTTGCAATTTTTAATCTCGAAATGCCCGCAGAACAATTAGTTAACCGAATTATTAGTGCTCAAGGTGGAATTGATGGCTATAAATTACAAACCGGAAGTATGCAAGATAAAGATTGGAAAAAATATAATGAAGCAATGAATACTCTTGCTAATACTAATTTATATATTGAGGATAATACAGGTCTTACTATTTCTGAAATAAGAGCTAAATGTCGTCGCTTAGCCAATATGGATAAAGGTTTAGGATTAGTTATAATTGATTATTTACAATTAGTAACTACTGGAAATAAAAGAGTTGAATCAAGACAAGTAGAAGTTTCGGAAATATCTAGAAGTTTAAAAACTATGGCGCTAGAATTAGGGGTTCCGGTTATTGCTTGTGCTCAATTATCCAGAAGTGCTGAAAAAAGAGAGAGTAATATGCCTATGCTTGCTGATTTAAGAGAGTCTGGATCTATTGAACAAGATGCAGATATGGTTTTATTCATTAATCGAAAAGATTATTATAATACCCAAAAAGACGCTAAAGAAAAAATAGTTCCAGCTGAACTTGTGATAGCTAAACATCGTAAAGGTAGTTTGGGAACAGTTGATTTGTTATTTGAATTAAGTATGAGTGCATTTAGAAATATGGCTAAAAATGATGAGGAAGAGATGTAATGAAAACAAAAGATAAAATAATAGTAATGATATTATGTTTAATAATAATTGGTTTATATTTATTTAATATAAATACACCAAAAGATAATGCAATAAATGATGTTTATAATGTCTATTTAAATGGTAAAGTAATTGGAGTTATCGATAATAAAGATAAGTTGTATGCTTTAATTGATGAAAAACAACAAAGTATAAAAGATAAATATCAAGTTAATAATGTTTATCCCCCTAAAAGTTTACAAGTAGTAGAGAATTATTCCTATAATCCAACTCTATCTAATATTAATGATATTTATAATATGATTGAGAGTGAACAAGATTTTACAATATCTGGATATGAAGTTAATGTTTCATCTGCCCAAGAACATGATGCCTTTAGTTTCTATATATTAGATAAAGAAATTTTAAATGAAGCAATTAAAAAATTTGTTTATGCTTTTATTGATCAAGAAGATTTTGAAGAGTATATGAATGGTACCCAAAAAGATTTAGAAGAAAGTAAAATAAATTATAGTGATTTAAAATTTTTAGAAGATATAACGATTAGAGAAAAATATATAAGTGTAAATGATAAAATATATGATAATAGTGATGAATTAGTTCAAAATTTGTTATTTGGTTTTAATTATGAAGAAAAAGGATATACCGTTAAAGAAGGAGACACAATTGAATCAATTTCGGAAAATAATGTTCCGCCATTAAATGTTCAAGAATTTTTAATAGCTAATCCAAAATTTACAAGTAAAGATAGTTTATTAACTATTGGAGAAAGAGTTAATATTACTCTTATTAATCCAGAGTTATCTTTATCTTATACTGTTAATGAAATGAAGGAAGTTGAAGAATCATATGATAAAAAAGTAGTCAGAGATAATTCTAAACCTTCTGATTATTATGAAATAACTACACCAGGGGTAACAGGTTTATCTATTCAAAAGAGTCGATATAATGTTGTTAATGGTGAACCAAGTAGTGAAATAACTATTTATGATAATAAAGTTATAAGAGAAAAAGTTGATCAAGTTACAACAAGAGGTATTAAAGTTCAACAAGTTATACCACAAGTTAGTCCAGAAAATTATGAAGGAAGTGGTTCAGGATGGCAATGGCCAACTGGTAGACCATACTTTGTTACTAGTGAATTTGCTCCTCGTTGGGGTAAATACCATAATGGTATGGATATATCAGGTACTGGTTTAGGTTCAAATATTTTTGCTTCCGGTGATGGAATTGTTGTTTCAGTTAATCGTAGTTGTCCAAATCAAGGTTATTATGGTTCTTCTTGTGGAATACAATTAGGTAATTACGTAATTATAAATCATGGTGATAATATTTATACTGTTTATGGCCATATGTTAAGTAATATTCCTGTTAATGTTGGTGATACCGTTAGTAAAGGTCAAGTAGTTGGTCATATGGGTAGTAGTGGTTCATCAACTGGTATTCACTTACACTTTGGTCTATCAATTGGATTTCCATTTAAAGGTGGTACATTTAGAAATCCTAGGGAGTTATTTAGGTAATGAAAGTATGTGTTATTGCAAGTGGTTCTAAAGCAAATGTTACTTATATTGAAACTAAAAATCATAAGATATTATTAGATATGGGTAAAAATAAAACATATATTGCTAATGCTTTAAAATCTTTAAATGTTAATCCTAAAGATATTGATATAGTTTTAATTAGTCATTTACATAATGATCATATTTCAGCATTAGACAGTTTTATTAAAACTTATAAACCAACAGTATATATGCCTTTAAAAATGTTTTCTTCACTTGAAAGTATTAAAGATTATCCAAATATGAAAATATATGATGGCGAATTAATTGAATTAGACGATATTAAAATATATGCCATAAAATCTAGTCATGACGCG
Source organism: uncultured Bacilli bacterium (assembly GCA_947627915.1). Taxonomy (GTDB): domain Bacteria; phylum Bacillota_I; class Bacilli_A; order RF39; family UBA660; genus SIG200. The sequence goes on along the minus strand of CANQXT010000024.1, from coordinate 4,623 downwards.
GTTGATTCTCGTAATTTTATTATTGAGGAAGGTGATACTTCAATAGTACAAATAACCGATACAGGATATATAAAAAGTAAATATTTTAATCTTCTTAAAAATAGAGATTTATATTTACTTGAAAGTAATCACGATATTGAATTACTTACCCATGGACCATATCCTGATTGGTTAAAGCGAAGAATACTTAGTGATGAAGGTCACCTTTCTAATCAATCAGCGGGATTTTATCTTTCGAAATTAATTGGTGATAAAACGAAAAAAGTTGTTTTAATGCACTTAAGTGAAGTTAATAATAGTCCAAGTGTTGCTTTAAAAACAGTTAAAGAATCTCTCAAAGAAAATGAAATAAAGTTTAAAAATATTGAATGTGCTAGTCAAGATATTATAGGTGAAGTGATAAATATATGATTAAAGTTATTTGTATTGGTAAAATAAAAGAAGAATATTTAAAAGATTTAATTATTGATTATACTAAAAGAATAAATAAATATCATAAATTAGAAATAATTGAATTAAAAGATAATGAAGATATTAAAAAAGAAAGAGATGAAATATTAAATATAATTAATCCAAACGATTATAATATCGCATTGTGTATTGATGGTAAAACTTATAATAGTGTTGATTTTGCTAAGCATATTGCTAATATTTTCATTACAAATAGTAATATTACTTTTATCATTGGTGGTTCTAATGGTTTAAGTGATGAAGTTATAACTTTATGTAAAGAAAAGATTAGTTTTTCAACGTTAACTTTCCCTCATGGTTTATTTAGAGGTATTCTTTTAGAACAATTATATCGTACTTTTAAAATAAATAATAACGAACGTTACCATAAATAGAAATGATGAATTTAACAAGTATAAAAGATTTAAGAAATTATATGAATAAAAATATTAAAAAAAGTACTTGATAAGGAGGTTTTAGTTATGAAAAAAGAAAAAAAATATGCTGCTAGTGAAATTGCTATCGCAGTTATTGGTCAAAAAGTACTTGATAGTTATGATGGAATAATGGAGTGTTGGCATTTTAACAAATATCCTGATTTAAAAGTATGTATACGTCAAAAAAAACAATATGGTTATGCCATATTAAAAAGTATAGATAATAATATAGATTATTATTATTGGGATTCATTAGAAGCTACTAATAAACCACTATATGGTTATGAATTACCACTTACAGATTATATAGAATGTAAGTTATCTGATACATTTACTTTAGATGAATTACTTGAGATTCAAAAAAGAATAAATGATGAAGAAACTATTGAAGATGAACGTAATATTTTTCAATTATTAGAAAAAATATATTTTTCAATGGTAAAAGATATTACTATTTTTGAAAGTAATCGAACAGAATATCATGAATATACCAAAAAAGTTTTTGATAGTTTGTTAATATTATCGCAATACAAAAATGAAAAAGAAGTAAAGCCAAGATATAATGAATTAATTGAAGAAGGTATAATGCTATATCATAAAGTTAATAGACAAAGTAATATAAAAGAAGAAAAATTACAACGGACAAGGAAATAATATGATAGGTAATGATTGGGATGAAAAATTACAAGTAATTGAAAATAGTAATGGCTTTAAAAATTTTTTAAAGATAATTGATGATAAGTATAAGACAAGTATTATTTATCCTCCTAAAGATTACATTTTTAATGCTTTAAAATTAACAAGTTATAAAGATACAAAAGTGGTTATTATGGGTCAAGATCCTTACCATGGTGAAGGTGAAGCACATGGCCTTTCTTTTAGCGTTCAAAAAGGAATTAAAGTACCTCCATCATTACAAAATATCTATAAAGAGTTGTATAATGATTTAGGTATACCTCCTAAAGATGATGGAGACTTAACTAAATGGGCTAAAGAAGGAGTATTACTTCTAAATGCTGTTTTAACGGTTGAAAAAGATAAACCGGCATCGCATCGAAAATTAGGTTGGGAGTTATTAACTGATTATATAATTAAGTTACTTAATCAAAAAAAGGAACCAGTTGTCTTTATTTTGTGGGGTAATTTTGCTAAAGAAAAACAAAAATATATTACTAATCCTAAACATTATATTATAACTAGTGCTCATCCCTCACCATTTTCTGCTAATTATGGTTTCTTTGGATCTAAACCTTTTTCAAAAACAAATAATTTTTTAATTAAGAATAAAATAAAACCGATTGATTGGAGTCTTTAAAATTCTCCATCATCGGTTTTATTATAATAACTCCTTATTTTTTGTTTACTTATTTTAGCTACAATATTATATGGGAAATTTTTAATTAAACCATTTGCTAATATAGCATTTTGATTAAATAAGTTTTTGGCTGCAATTAATACTTCATCATTTTCTCTTAAACTTTTATAATTTTTAGTAAATTCACTATCTTTATTTAGCTCGCTATAATCACTAGCTAATTCATTAATTAATTTAACAGCTTCATCTAATTTTAAATCTCTTTCTATGTTACTTATTATAAGTTCATTAGTACTAGTATAATCTTTTAAATAATCTTTTTTACCAGTTACTTTTTTGATTGAAGTATTTAAACTAATAATTAACTTTTGCTTTTTTTCTAAAGCTTCATCAATTATAGTTTCAGCTTTATCCATTTTTTCTTTATAACCATTTAGTTTATTTTTTAATACAAAGAACATTAATACTAATACAGACACTACTAATATAATTAATACAATAATTAAGAATAAATTCATTTTAGTCCCTCTTTCTTCTTATCTTATTTAATAATTTATTACCTAATATTTCTTCTAATTCTTTTCTATTTAAGAAATAATATAAAACTAATAATATTAAACCAATAACCCCTACTAAAATAATTAAATAAAATCTATTTACTATATTCTTTATTATACCACTATAAATAAGAGATAAAAATATCATAATTAAATATACTAGACATAATTTTGGTAATTTCTTTAAAGTATCATGATAATTTAAATGATATTTAAATCTTAAAACTACTAATGGAATAATTAAACTTGTTAAATATCCTAATATTGTACTTGTAATGGCACCATAGTATGGATAAATATTTAATTTAGCAAATAATAATATTAATGGTACATCTAAACATACATTTACTATTAAACCACAAAAGATAGATATATATATTAATTTAGGTTTATTAAGGCCTTGAACACCATTACATATAAGAATATATAAAGCATCAACTCCTGCTGTTATAATAGAATATTTTAATATTATAGGACCAAATTCATTATTTACTCCATAAAAGATAGTCCATATTTCTCTTGCAAATAAACTCATAAATATAGCTAATGGTAAAGCTATATAAAAGAATATTTGTAAAGATTTATTAAATATTTCATTTACACCTTTAATATCTCCTTTAACATTGCTTTTAGTTACACTAGGTACTAAACTAACAGCAATACCAGTTGCAATGCTTGTTACAATAACATTTAATTTACTTCCCCAAGTAGTAAATACACTTATAATAGATTCAATATCAAAAGCATTATATTTAAGTATACTAAGTCCTCTATTTAATAAAATCATATCGGTCATATTATATAAATTATTAGCACCATTTAAGACAATAAAAGGAATAGCGTATATAATTATTTTTTTAATTATATCTCTTTTCTCTTCTTTTTTTAAATCAATTACAATTTCTTTATTTTCTTTTTTTAACTTAAATAATTTATTAGCTAAGTATAGATATGCCACTAAAGCTCCTACAGTAGCACCAAAAACAGCAATTCCAATTGCATTTTTTAAACTTAAATGAAATACTTTTAAAGTTAAGAAACTACCACCAAGAACAACAATAACTCTTGTAATTTGTTCAATAACTTGACTAAATGATGGAGCACTTATATAACCATGTCCTTGTAAATAACCTCTACTAATAGATAATAAAGGTACTATTAAAATAGCAGTAGATACACAACGTAAGACAAATGCTATATCACTAATTGTATTTCCTTGAGTAAGATCTCCTTTAATAAAAATAGCAATATCTTTAGCAAAGATAAACAAAATTAAAAATAAGATAATTGAAAAAATAGTTAATATTTTTTGTGCTACTTTAAACATATATTCTTTTTCAACATTTTTGTTTAAAGCATTATATTCACTAGTTAATTTACTAATCGCAAGTGGTATACCAGCAGTAGATATTACTAAAAATAAATTATATGTTTGATATGCATAACCATATAATGCTCCTCCTTTAGCACCAACTAAGGCATTAAAAGGAATAGCATATATTATGCCAATAAATTTAGATATAAATATTGCAATTGTGGCTATAATGGCACCTTCCATAAATCCACTTTTCTTCATTTTTTTCATATTTCTAAATCTCCTATATCTATTATATTGGATATTACTAAAGTATTACAAGTTCTTTTTTATTATAAACAAATTTTTTTTAAATTATTGACACCGGGGGGGGTATTATATAATTATCTTATAAAATAGAGAGAAACAAAATAGATAAAAGTTATCAACATAAAAGAAAGGGTTAAGAATGAAGAAGATAATTATAGGAGTGCTAGTAATAATAGAAATATTTTCTTTGTATATGATGTATCAAATAAATAATAGTAAATCTTTAAATGAAGTAAATAT
>CANQXT010000023.1 GCA_947627915.1 uncultured Bacilli bacterium | reverse complement strand
ATAATTTATTAAGAGGAATATTATGAATAGAAATGATGTTATTAAGTATATAAAAGAAAAATATAATATAAAAATAGAATGTTTATGGCTTAAATATCCTTTATATGGTGTATTTAGACATAAAAATAATAAATGGTTTGGTATTATTATGAATGTTCCTAAAAATAAATTAGGTTTAGAGGGAGAAGAAGAAATAGACATTATCGATTTAAAGGGTGATCCAGAAATGATTGGTAATTTAAGAATGAGTGATGGTTACTTAAAAGCTTATCATATGAATAAAGAACATTGGATTAGTGTTTTATTAGATGGCTCTATAGATAAAGAACAACTTTCTAATTTAATAGATATAAGTTATGATTTAACAAAATAGAAGAGGTATATATGCATAAAAAAATAATATTAATTATTATCTTAATAGTTATTTTAATCTTTTTAATTGGTATTTATTTATATTATGAAAATAATTATTTAAAAGTTAGTAAATATCAAGTTAATAATAAGAATTTACCAAGTAATTTTAATGATTATAAAATAATTCATTTATCAGATATTCATAATACTGAGTCTAAAAAATTAAAAAAAGATTTAGTTAAAAAGATAACTAGTGAAAAACCCAATATTATTGTTATAACTGGTGATTTAATTGATTCTAGAAGAACAGATATAGATAGTGCTTTAAACTTTGTTAAAGAACTTAGAAAAATAGCTCCCATATATTATGTTATTGGTAATCACGAAACAAGATTAAAAGATTTAGATAAAATAATAAAAAAATTAAAAGATGCTAAAGTAATAGTTTTAGATAATAAAGTAGAAACCATTAAAATAGAAGATGAAGTAATAAATATTATGGGTATAAATGATCCTAATTTATATAATAGTAAAAAGTTAGCTAAAACAATAAACAAAAATATTAATAATATTAATTATGATAAAAATAACTATACAATATTGTTATCACATCGTCCTGAATATTACGATATTTATGTTCAAAATAAGATTGATTTAGTATTAACAGGCCATGCTCATGGTGGCCAAATTAGAATCCCATTTATTGGTGGTTTATTTGCTCCTAGTCAAGGTTTATTCCCCAAATATACTAGTGGATCATTTACTAAAGATAAGACCACTATGATTGTTAGTCGTGGTATAGGTAATTCCCTTTTTCCTTTTAGAATAAATAATCGTCCCGATCTTGTAGTTATTACTTTAAATAATAAATAAAAAAATCATCAAAGCGATGATTTTTTAAGTATTTTAAATTAATTTTCACAATGATGATCACAATGTTCACAATCGCATTCATCATCATTATTATTATTATTATCTTCTTCAACATAACTTATAGCACTTGTTGGACAAGAAGATATAGCATTTCTTGTATTATCGTTATCAATATTGTCATTATTTATTACTTCTGAGTAACCATTTTCATCAAAATCAAAATGTTCACTATCTATAGATACACAAGCACCACAACCAATACAAGCTTCCTTATTAACATTTAATTTTTTCATAATCTATCCTCCAAATAAATTATATTAAATATTTAATTTAAAAGCAAGAATATGTGGTATAATTAAAATATTAGAGGTAGTTATGAGTAAAAGAAAATATAAGAAAAAGAATACTTTATATATAATTATATTAATATTATTAGGATTATATTTAGTATTTCAACCCCAAATAGATGAATATATTTTTAGTATAATAAATACTAAAACTTATGCTTTAGAAGAAGTACCTCCTTTTACAGGTAAATATTATGTAACTATTAATAATAATGTCCCTAATTTTACTGAAAGTGATATAAATACTAAAACTTATGAAAAATATGGTAAATTAGATTATTTAGGAAGATGTACTAGTGCTATAGCTAATATAAGTAAAGAGTTAATGCCTACAGAAGAAAGAGGTAGTATTGGTATGGTTAAACCTAGTGGTTGGCATACTGTAAAATATGATATCGTTGATGGTAAATATTTATATAATCGTTGTCATTTAATTGGTTATCAATTAACTGGTGAAAACGCTAATGAAAAAAATTTAATTACTTGTACAAGACAAACAAATACTGGTGTTATGTTAGATTATGAAAATAAAGTAGCAGAATATATTAAAAAAACAAATAATCATGTTTTATATCGAGTTACGCCAATATTTGAAGGAACTAATTTAGTTGCTAGTGGTATTCAAATGGAAGCTTTATCAATTGAAGATAATGGTAAAGGTATTAAATTTAATATTTATATTTATAATGTTCAAGATGGAATTGAAATAGATTATAAAACAGGGGATAGTAAACTAAAATAATTGTTTATTTTAAAATTTATGCTATAATATTTATACGAATTAAGTAAAGAACGTTTAAGTTCTTTTTTAAAGTGTAAAATTTCATATATTTATCACATACTAATATTAAAATAAATTCTTGTGATGAAAAATAAGATTATAGAGAAAGGAGTTTAATTGATGTTTAAATTATTAAAAAATTTAAGTAAGAAAGAATTATTATTTGCCTTTATTTGTGTTATTTTTATTTCTGTAAATGTTTATTTAGAATTAAAAATTCCTGATTATATGTCCAAAATAACTATATTAGTTCAAACTGAAGGTAGTAAAATGAATGAGATACTAAAAGAAGGAGGATATATGATTCTCTGTGCTTTTGGTAGTTTAATAGCTTCTTTTGTGGTTGGTTATTTTGCTTCTCACGTTGCTTCTTGCTTTGGTAAAGTAACGAGATCTAAAGTATTTGAAAAAGTTAATCAATTTGGTTTAGAAGAAATAAAACAATTTTCTACAAGTAGTTTAATAACAAGGACTACTAATGATGTATCACAAATTCAAATGCTTATTGCAATGGGACTTCAAGCAATTATTAAAGCACCAATTATGGCAACTTGGGCAATAATTAAAATATCTGGGAAAAATTTATCTTGGAGTTTAGCAACGTTTATTGCTGTTGTTATTTTACTTATAACTATAATTATTTTAATGCGTTTAGTATTTCCTAAATTTAAAATTGTTCAAAAATTAACAGATAATTTAAATAGAATAACGCGAGAAAATTTAACAGGTATTAGAGTTATTAGAGCATTTAATGCTGAAGATTATCAACAAAAGAAATTTGAAAAAGCTAATGATGAACTTAAAAATACTCAATTATTTAATCAAAAGGTAATGGGGTTGTTATCACCAGTTATGTCTTTAGTTATGTCTTCTTTATCATTATCTATTTATATAATTGGGGCTATCTTAATTGATAAAGCAAATATGTTAGATAAAATAACTTTATTTAGTGATATGGTTGTCTTTTCATCTTATGCTATGCAAGTATTAATGTCCTTTATGATGCTTATTATGATCTTTGTTTTATTACCAAGAGCATCAGTTTCTGCTAAAAGAATTTTAGAAGTATTAGATACTAAAGAACATATTAAAGAAGGCAATAAAACAAAAGGTATAGAAGAAGGAACAGTTGAGTTTAAAAATGTTTCTTTTAGATATCCGGATGCTGAAGAATATGTTTTAGAAAATATTTCTTTTAAAGCAAATAAAGGTGAAACAGTGGCCTTTATTGGTTCAACTGGATCTGGTAAATCAACTCTTATTAATTTAGTGCCAAGATTTTATGATGTAACTGAAGGCGAAGTTTTAGTTGATGGAGTCAATGTTAAAGATTATACTACTAAAGCTTTAAATGATAAATTAGGTTATGTTTCACAAAAAGCAGTTATTTTTAGAGGAACTGTTAAAGATAATGTTGCTTATGGTAATTCTAAAGAGAAAATAACAATTGAAAAAGTAGAGGAAGCTCTAAAAATAGCTGAAGCTGATAGTTTCGTTAATAAACTTCCGGATACAATTAATTATGATTTAGCCCAAAGTGGTACTAATTTATCGGGTGGTCAAAAACAAAGAATAGCTATTGCAAGAGCTATAGCTAAAAATCCGGAAATATATATTTTTGATGATTCATTTTCTGCCCTAGATTATAAAACTGATGCTAATTTAAGAAAAAATTTAAAAAAATATACTAAAGATGCTACTAGTTTAATTGTTGCTCAAAGAATTGGAACAATTAAAAATGCTGATAAAATATTAGTTTTAGATGAAGGTAAATTAGTGGGAATGGGTACACATCAAGAATTATTACAAAATTGTAAAGTATATAAAGAAATTGCTTTATCTCAATTGTCTCAAAGTGAAATAGAGAAAGAGATGGGAGGTAAAAATAATGCATAATGGAAGAAGAGGAACACAAGAGAAAGCTAAAGATTTTAAAAAATCAATGCTTAGTTTAATTAAATATTGTAGACCTTATTTAATACCTGTGTTAATATCTGTTATTTTAGCTTTAATTAGTTCTATATTATCTATTATAGGACCTGATAAATTAAGAGATATAACTAATTTAATTACTAATGGTATTGTAACTGGTATTAATTTTGATAAGATAAAAGAAATAGCATTATTCTTATTAACTATTTATGTTATTAGTGCTATATTAGGTTATATTGAACAATATATAATGGCCATTGTAACTAATAAATTTTCTAAACAATTAAGAAAAGAAATAATTGAAAAAATAAATCGTATACCTTTAAAATATTTTGATAAAACAAGTTATGGTGATATTTTATCAAGGGTTACTAATGATGTTGATACCTTAAGTATGACTTTAAATCAAAGTTTAGGTAATTTAGTTAGTTCGATAACTCTTTTAATTGGTTCTATCTTTATGATGTTTATTACTAATGGTATTATGATGCTTACTGCTGTAGTATCTAGTATATTTGGTTTTATCTTTATGTTTATAGTTATTGGTAAAAGTCAAAAATACTTTGCTAGATTACAAGATGAAATTGGTGAATTAAATGGTCATATTGAAGAAATGTATTCTGGTCATAATGTTATGAAAGCTTATAATGGTGTAAATGACGCTAATAAAACATTTAACGAAATAAATGATCAAATATATAATAATTCTAGAAAAGGTAATTTCTTATCTGGACTTATGCATCCATTTATGGGCTTTATTAGTAATTTTGGTTATGTTTGTGTTTGTATTGTGGGAGCTCTTCTAACAATGAATAATGTTATTGATTTTGGGGTTATCGTAGCATTTATGTTATATGTTAGATTATTTACCCAACCGCTTTCCCAAATAGCCCAAGCAGCATCAAATTTACAATCATGTGCTGCCGCTAGTGAAAGAGTCTTTGAATTTTTAGATGAAGAAGAAATGTTAAATGAAGATAATATTACTAAGAAGTTAAAGAAAGATAATATTAAAGGGGAAATAATATTTGATCATGTAAAATTTGGTTATGATGAAAATAAATTAATTATTAAAGATTTTAATATTAAAGTAAAACCAGGGGAAAAGATTGCTATTGTTGGTGAAACGGGAGCAGGTAAAACCACTATGGTTAATTTATTAATGAAATTTTATGAAATTAATTCGGGTAATATTTATATAGATGGTATATCTACAAAAGAATTATCTCGAAAAAATATTCATGATTTATTTATAATGGTTTTACAAGATGCTTGGGTTTTTGAAGGCACTATTAAAGAAAATATTCGTTATAATAAAACTAATATTACAGATAAACAAATAGAAGATGTATGTAAAGTAGTGGGACTTCATCATTTTATTAAAAGTTTATCTAATGGTTATGATACTATATTATCAGATAATGAATCTTTATCATTAGGACAAAAACAATTATTAACTATTGCTAGAGGTATGATAAAAGATGCTCCATTCTTAATATTAGATGAAGCTACTAGTAGTGTTGATACAAGAACAGAAGAATTAGTTCAAAAAGCTATGGATAAATTAACGGAAGGAAGAACTTCATTTATAATTGCTCACCGTTTATCTACTATTAAAAATGCTGATTTAATTTTAATGATGAAAGATGGTAATATTATTGAAACTGGAAATCATGAAAAATTATTAAAATTAAATGGTAAATATGCTGAACTATATAATAGTCAATTTGAAAAAACTAATTAATTAAATATTTATAAGGGTATGGTATGGAAAATGTTCAATGTGAAATAGAATATCATTTAGTATGGACAACAAAATATAGATTTAAATTATTAACTGGAGTAGTAGCACAAAAATGTAGAGAAATAATAAAACATAATTGTGATCAAATGAAAATAGATATAATTAAAGGAATTATAAATAAAGATTATGTCCATATATTAATATCTTGTCCACCCAATATAAGTATTACGCAAATAATCAAAGTATTAAAAAAAGAAACTTCTAAATTATTATTAAATGAATATAAAGATTTACAAAAGAAGTGTGGAAGACAACAGATATGGAATGATGGATATTTTTGTCAAACTGTTGGAGAAGTAAATAATTCAATGATAATAGATTTTATTAATAATCAAACTGGTGATAATGAAATATTTAAGATTATAGATTAAAATGCTGTTTTTTAACAACATTTTTTTTGATAAAACTTGACACCGGGGGGGGTATTATATAATTATCTTATAAATAAAAAGGTAAGGAATAATATGAAAGTAATCAAGAAAATATTGGTAATTTTTTTAGTAATAGTAGAACTATGTTTAGTTTATTTAATGTATAAATCAAGTAATAATAAAAAAATACTAGATAATACAGAAATAATTGAAAAGAAAGAAAAGATTGCTATAATGGTTCAAGATGAAGAAGGCAAATATAATAAGTTTAGTGGTTCAACGTTCCCAGGTGAAGGATATGTATTAAATGTTGATGAATCAGAATGTTTAGATATAGAAGGAAATAAAATAGAAAATGTCATTAGTAGAAGTAATGGAAGTGTAACATTAACAAATAAATATACTAGTTATTGTACATTATATTTTGATCTTGCTAAACATATAACAGATTTAAGTGGTAATAATAATTATGGTATAAGTTATGCAGCTTCTTGGGGGAATGATGGTATAACTACAAGTGATGAAAAAACTGCTGGGTTTATAAATTGTGGATTAGCAAATCATAACTTTGAAGATTCTATTACTTATGTAGTACGTATTAAAATTAATTCTATTCGATGGGGACATATTATTTCTAATCATGAAGGTGCTGGAATTGCTTTACTCGTTGGTAATAATATATTACATCTTTCAGTAAATAGTGCAAGTGACCATAAGTATTATGAAATTCAAACTACACTTTATGGCTTATTAAATGAATTTATCACTATTGTAGGAGTTTATGGCAATGATGGAATGAGTATATTTGTTAATGGAGATAAAAAAGTTTCAGATGCTTCACATGGAAATATTAGTGTAAGTTCAGTACCTATATTTATTGGTGATAATCCAGCAGGTAGCTATGTTGCAGAAGCTAATTCTCTTTTAGCCACATATTCTGATGTCCTTATTTTTGACACAGCCTTAACAGATGCAGAAATAAAGGAATACTTTAGTGGTGAAATAGAAAAAGATAAAGTAATAAATAATTATGTTAATAATAATCAAGATAAAAAATTATTATTGTATTATAGATTTATAAATTAAATATAATGTTAACATTATGTTTTTATCTTTTGTAAAATTAAGTCAAATTATTTTTCAAATTTATCTTTTTTTTAAGTTAAATTAATTTGCAAATTTTTACCAACTTTTTAATTTCTAAAACTTGACACCGGGGGGGGTATTATATAATTATCTTATAGTAAGGGTAAGATGATTAATAATGAAAAGTATTAACAAAAAAATAATAGTAACAATATTAGTAATCATAGAGATAATGTTAATAAATGTAACATATAAATCATATAGTAATCGAATAATAGATGAAAAAGAAATAGAGAATAAAAGAGTAGCCATAAAAGTAGATAATGGAAATAAAGAATATAAAGATAGTGAAACATTACCTGGAAGAGGATATGTATTAAATACAGAATTAACAAAATGTTTAGATATAGAAGGAAATAAAATAGAAAATATAAAATTAGATAGTAATGGAGAGAATATAACCATAACAGGAAGCTATACAAGTTATTGTACATTATATTTTGATGAAGGAGAGAATTTAATTAAAGATTTAAGTGGACATAATAATAATGGATTAAATTATGCAGTGTTAACAAATGAAGAAGGTGTTACAACTAGTAAAGATGAAAAAGTAGGTTATGTTGACTGTGGTTTAACTGGTTATGATTTTAAAAATAGTATAACTATTATTGTAAGAGCGAAAGTAAATAAATCGCCAACTGAATATAACGCTAGATTAATTTCTAATGGTAGTAATTTAAATGAAATAGCTATTAATTTAACTGGAAACAGGGTGTCATCTGTACATTTTCGTAATAACTGGTTCGGATTTTCTAAATCAATTAATATTAATGAATATTATACTTTTGTAAGTAAGTATGATGCTAACAATTGCAATTTATTTATAAATGGAGATGATGCTGGAAAAGAAATTTGCAAAAATAGTTCTTACATTTCTAATAATTCATTTTATTTAGGAGGTTCACCGGATTATGATAATTCAGTTCAATTATCTGTACCTTTAATGGCTACATATTCTGATGTCCTTATTTTTGACACAGCATTAACAGATGCAGAAATAAAGGAATACTTTAGTGGTGAAATAGAAAAAGATAAAGTAATCAATAATTATGTTAATAATAATCAAGATAAAAAATTATTATTGTATTATAGATTCATAAATTAATAAAAAAAGTTCTAATAATGTCAATATATGAAAAAATAATTGAATTTTTAATAATAATTGTTTATAATAATTATAGAAAAAATAAAGGAGGAGATTTTATAATATGAAAGAAGCTACTGGTGAATTAAATATGACAGTTGTTACTGTAGTTGCAATTGCTGCATTAGTTGCTATTTTCTATGCATTTATATGGCCAATTATTCAAGCTAATATGGCATTAACTTCTGCTTGTAGTTCTGCAGGTCAAAATGGCTATACAACTACACTTGATAATGGTGCTACTGTTATTTGTGGTGAAGGAAAATGCACAATAACAAACGCAAAAGGTTTAGGCGTTAATAATATGGAAAAAACTTGCGATTAATTAGAAAAGAAATAAATTATGAAAGAGTCGACAGGTGAATTAGTTGCCGCTCTTGCAGTAATAGTGGCTGTGGGTATCTTCATAGCCTTTTTTTACTACACATTGTGGCCAATAGTAAAAAGCAATTTTGATGGAAGTAATCAATGCAGTAGAATGATATGTGAAAAATGTACAAATCCTAGTGGATGTGATACAGTTACTTGTTACCAAAAAGGTCATTTTGGTGAAGAAGAATATGGACATACTTGCGTTTTTAGAGGATAGGGAAGTGATTTAATGCGTGAATCAATTGGAGGAATATCATTATTTCAAATAGTAATAGTATTTATATTAATATTTATTGCAATAATGTGTTTTACAATTAATCACTCTAAAGCTTTTTCTATAAAAGATGAAGTGGTTAGTATTATTGAAAATAGTAACATTGATGTAAGTTCAGATCAAGGATTAACTGATGACACTATTAATGCCATTATTGATCGTATGGGTGAAATAGGTTATCGTACTACTGGTGATTGTAATCCTCGTGGAGATGATGGCTGGGTTGGATATAAAGCAAGTAATACTGGTTCTGGTTGGACAGAAGACAATAATAATGCTTTATTTTGTGTAAAAGTAGTTGATGTTCCAGAACAACATAAATTAGATTTAGCTAGAAAATGTAGTGATGCTAATGATTGTACAATTGTTGGAAAAGATGATTATCCATATATGTATTATTATAAAATTAAATTATTCTATCAATTAGATGTTCCGGTAATAAGAAGAATGAATCTAAATATTGTCAGTTCCACAAAAGTGATATTTACAGAAAGAAAAAGAAATCCTGGCTGTAAATTTACTGGAGGTTGCTAATGAGAGAGGCGACAGGTACTTTAAATACATTTAGAATTGTTATCATTTTTACTTTGTTTTTTGCATGTTTTATAACTTTAGCAATTACATATAATAAAATTATCAAATTAAAAAATGAATCAATATCTATAATAGAACTTTATGAAGGTGTAACATATAATTCATTACCTATTTTAAATAATTATTTAAGAAATAGTGGTTATAATGGTCATGGACAATGCGATGATGGGGAATATGGTCTTAGAGATTTAAATAGTATCGATTTAACTCAAGTTGGTTCTAATGATAATACAAGATATTTATATTGCCTTAAAATGGATGATGTTACGGATAGTACAGGAAGTGTAAAGATTTATTATAATGTTAAATTGTTTTATAATTTTGATATTCCTTTATTTGGGGGAGTCAGTTTAATGACTTTTAAAATAAATAGTGAAACAAAAAGAATAACTTATCATCAAGATTTAGCAAATAGTTATATAATAAAAAGGGGAAGTCTATGAATATAATTGTATCAAATAAATATCAAACTTTATTAGGAACACTAGATATAGATGTTATTAAAAGTATTAATGGGGAATTTACGGTTCAAGAACTAGCAAGTCAATTTAAGAATTTTTTCTATAATAAAATGATTATAGATGTAACAGCAATTAAAGATTATGAAAATATTAATACTATGCGGGAATTATCTTTAAATTTTGATATGGATAAAATTATTTTATTACTTGATGATTCACCTTATGTAAATGCTCCTAATTATCTATCCCAATTAGTTTCAGTTGGTATTTATAATTTTACTAGGAGTATTGATGCTGTACCAGTTTTAATTCAAAATTCTAATACTTATAAAGATGTTGCTAGTTATCAAAATTTTAATGGTTCTTTAAATAGTAAACCAGTAACACAAATAAGAGTAGAAGATATATCTATAGGTCATAGAGTAATTGGTTTTAAAAATGTAACTGATCATGCTGGAGCTACAACACTTATATATATGTTAAAAAAACATTTAGAACATTATTATAAGGTTAAAGCTTTTGAAATAAATAATACTGATTTTGAATATTTTAATGATAAAGAACTTGAGAGTTCTGATTTTATGAGTATTTCTACAAAACTATCAAATTATAATGATTATGATGTAGTGTTAATTGATTTAAATGATGGACCAGAGAATATATGTACAGAAGTAGTTTATTTAATTGAACCGGGAATACTTAAGTTAAATAAATTAATAAGACAAGATTATAGAATATTTGATAAATTAAGAGGAAAAAAGATTGTTCTTAATAAAAGCGTTTTAGATGGAAATGATATCTCTGATTTTGAACATGAAAGTGGTAGTAGAATATTTTTTAACTTACCATGTCTAGATGAGAAATTAGATAATAATCAATATATAAATGAATTTTTAGTAGCATTAGGATTTTCAAGATTAGAAGTTGAAACAGAAAATAATAAATGGTAAATAATGATTTTAGCAGAAATTGGCTAAAATATGTAAAAAAATTGTCATTTTACTTGACATATTATTATTATTTAGATAAAATTTAGTTAGAAAAAAAAGAGAAAGAAGGTTGTTTTATGTTATTAGGAGCTGCTGGAGAGTTTTGTGCTCAAACTGCAAATATTTGGCGTTTAGTTGGATATGTTGTTGTTATTATAAAAATTGTAATTCCTTTAATTTTAATTATATTAGGTATGGTTGATTTAGGAAAAGCAGTTGTATCAAGTGATGAAAAAGCAATTAATACTGCTGTTGGAACTTTAATAAGAAGATTCGTAATAGCAATTATTATTTTCTTTGTACCTACAATAGTAAATGCTGTCTTTAGTGCTGTATCTGTTGGAGCTTTAGAATCTACAGATGGACAAATTTGTATGGAATGTGTTACAAATGCTACTGGTGCTGCATGTTCTGGATATGCAAGTACTGCTATAGGAATAAAATAATTGAAATAGAAAATCACAGTTTTGTGATTTTTTTTATGTAATTTAAATGTTATTTAGTTCCATTTTTACTATTTAATATGGTTTTTAAATAAATAATATGATAAAATTTAAATGAAACGAGAAGATGTATATGAAAAATAAGTGTGTTTTTTTAATAAGTATATTAGTATTATTAACGAGTTTTTGTAATATTGTTTATGCCAAATCTGTTTATTGTACTTATGGCGGTACAATATCAGTTCAAGTTGGTATTGATGAAACAGGAACTTTAGTTTCTAATAAGTTAGATCAAAATCCAGCTAATTATCATTTTAATAATGTTTCTGCTGGAGCATTTGTAAATACTGATGGTAAATATTTTTGTCCTAGTTCAATTTATTATAAATTTTATTCTGCCAATGCTGGTAATAGATATTTTGATTATGATTTTTCATTTATTAGTACAACTTCTGGAGCTAATCAATTACAATTAACTGATTCTAAAATAGATAATCAAGAATCTTCTACTGATAAAAAGATAGATCATATTTGTGCTTATGGTAATAATGGTCAATATGTTATTAATTATTATAAAGATGGTACTATTGGTCCTGCTGTTTCTAATTATTCAATTTATAATGATATTCCTACAAGTGGAAGTTGTTTAGATAATGTATATCTTTGTCATAATATACTTTATAAAACGCCTCATGCTGATAATAATAACTGTGTTAGATTAGAAATATATTTAAAAGATTTAACTCCAGGTGGTTCAACAATGACTAGTGACAAAACATATAATGAACCTAGTATAGATTATGATAATTTATGTAATGCTAGTACTAGTGTAAAAAACGCTGTTAGAATTGTTGGCTATATTATTCAAGTATGTAGATGGCTTGCTCCTTTAATAATAATTATATTGGGAATGATAGATTTTGCTAAAGCAACTATTTCTAGTGATGAAAAAGCTATTAATTCTGCCGTTAAATCTTTAATTACTAGAATTATTTTAGGAGTTGTAATATTTATAATTCCTGCTCTTGTAACAGCGTTAATTGATGCTTTAGGAAATGTTACTAATGGTATTGAAGATCAAGGTAATAATACTTTTGGAGCATGTACTAGATGCTTATTTGATCCATTTGAATGTAGATGGCAAAGTAAGACTGGAGGTACAACAGGAACTACAAATTCAAATAATAATGGAAAATTTAATGAAGTTTATTATGAGTAAGTTATCTTTAACGATAACTTTTTTAATTATTTTAATAATTTATTATGGTTTTTACAAATATTATATGTTAAAATAATAATGAAAAAAGATGTAGGAGAAATAGTTTATGAAAAAGGGATTATTAGTTTTAAATATAATAATTATAACTATTCTAATTTTTGCGTGTAATAATGTTTATGCTAGAGAAGTGAATGGAAATCCTTATGGTACTACAAGTAATAGTACAGAAGTAAGTTCTGAATGTACTTCAATGTTAGGCTCAGTAAATACAAAAGGAAGTCCAGCTTATTATATTAATTTTGCTTTTAAAGTTATTAAATATATTGCAATTGTTGCCTTAATTGCTCTTTCAACGATGGATATAGTTAAAGCAATTACGTCTCAAGATCAAGATGTTATGAATAAAACAATAAAAAAAATAGGAACAAGAGCTATTTTATGTGTTGTTATTTTTGTGTTACCAACAATAATAGAATTTATTTTGCAATTTGTTCATGAACAACAATTAAATCTTTGTGGAATTAGGGGGAATTAACAATGATTGATGCAATAAAAGAAGGGTTTGTAACATTTGGTATATGGTTAGTATCTTCAGTTTATCATGTTGCGACATGGGCTTATCAAATTTTTATGGATTTAGCAGCAGGTAAAATTATTGATAGTAGTGTATATCAAGATTTAATTAATAAAATATATGTTTTAATTGGCATTATTATGCTATTTGTTTTAGCATTTTCTTTATTAAAAGGTATGGTAAATCCTGATGATCAAGCTAAAGGAACATCAGTTGTTGCTAAAGTTATTAAAGATATGGTTATATCAACAATTATTATAGCAGTTATTCCAACTGTCTTTGGTTTTGCATTTGATTTTCAAGCGTCTATTTTAGATTATGGTAGTATTGGAAATATTTTTGGCTTTGCAAATGGGGCAAGTGCTAATGGTGAAGTTAATACGGATCGTTTAAAAGGCTATGAATTAATTAAACAAGAAGCGTCAGAGTTAGTTAATGGTGTTTTTTCAGCGTTCTTATATCCAAGTTCAAGTAAACTAGCCGCAGAATGTGGAAATGATATAGATACTTGTAAAGGGCAAATTTTAGCTAAAAGACCAACAAAATTAGAAAATTTACATCTTGATACTGATTTAAATTCGGTTGAAAGTTATGTAGCTCAAACCGGTGATTATGGTTTGTATACTGCCTTTGCAGGTAATGAAGTAGATGGTGATATAGAATTTGATTTTCTATTATCTTTAGCTGCTGGTGTTTTACTACTTTATGTTGGTGTGTCATTCTGTTTTGATATGGCACTAAGAATGATTAAATTAGTTTTTTATCAAGTTATTGCTCCAATACCTGTATTCTTAAGGGTAGTTCCACAAGGAAAATTAAATGGTGTTTTTAACAATTGGTTAAAAGTTGTAGGAACTGTTTATGCCGAAGTGTTTGTGAGAATTTTATCAATTTATTTTGTAATATGGTTATTCCAAAAAATGAAAGCTATTAACTTTTTTGCCACAAGCAATGTTGGAATGATTGGATTATTAACAAAAGCATTTATTTTATTAGGTTTAGTAATGTTTATGCGTCAAGCTCCAAAATTGTTCTCTGAAGTTACTGGTCTTGATTCAGGTAATATGAAACTTGGAATAAAAGAAAAGATGAAAGATAGTGGTTTATATGCTGCTGCTAACTTAGTTGGTGGAGGTATTGCTGCTGGAATAGGTAGTAAAGACTTCTTTACAACTGTTTCTGGTGCTATTCAAGGTGCTAGACATGGATGGAATAATGCTAATTTAGAAGGTATTGGTAATGCTTATGCTAATGGTTATGAATTCCGTAATGCAAAAGAAATGGGTGCAAGTAGAACACAAATTTGGGCAGATAGATATCGTCGAGCTTTGAAATTACCAACTTATGCCGAAATGTTAGATCGTCAAATTGAAAGAAGTGAAGAAACTGTTGAAAATATAGCAACATCATCTATTCATTATAAAATTGGTACTACTGATTACGAAATTGCAGCTGGAGATAGTGTAACATTATCGCATGAAGCTCAAGAAGCAATTGATAATAGAAATGCTGAATTGGAAGATGAAGTTATTGATACACGTAATATAATTGAAAGAATTAATTCTGAAATTGAATTTCGTAAATTTTTTGCCTCTGTTGTAGGTTCATTGGAAGATGAAGGCTTTGGAGATATGACTAAAGGTAAAGTTAGAGGTATTAATTACGATATTGCTAAAGATGTAACAGAAATAGATGGTGAATTTTATATTGATGATGGTGAAGGTGGAAAGCAAGAAACTAAGGTAGTAGCAGGTCAAACAATCACTTTAAAAAATGGTCAACAATATAATATTTCCAGAATTGCCAATGGTCGAGCTTATTACACTGATGCCAAAGGAAAAGAACATGTTTTAAGTGATAAAGGTTACTTTGATGGTTCTTATGAGTCATTTATTAAATGGTATGATGATTTATCAGCTGATATGAAAGAGAAAATTAATATTGAAGAGACAAAACTTAATACAGCGATTAAATACATTGGTGAACAAGCTAAAGATTCTAAGAATAATGCAATTAAAAATATTATTGCAGCTTCTTATGAGCAATTATATGCTCAAAAAGATGGCGTATCATTTAAAAGATATGTTATTGATCCAAAAACTGGTAATTATGCACTTAATGCTGATGGTACAAGACAAATTGAAGAAGGTGTTTTAAAAGCTACTTTCGATCAAAATACTGGAAAATATTCTCTTTCTTCAACATTAACAAGAGCAGATGGTTCTATTGAAACTAAAAACTATACTGGTGAAGATTATGAAGTATGGGATGATATTAAGAAAGTATTTAAAGAAGATGCCCGTGTTAGAAATGATGAAGTTAGTAATCATCGAAATAGTACATCAGCTCAAGAACAAGAAATTAAAGCGATTAGTATGCTTAAATCTGCAATTGCTAAAGCAAGAGAAAAGAAGAAAAATTCTCCTAAATATAAAGCAGCTAAAGCTTCACAAGGGGTTTCTGGTAATCATTAATCTATAAAGGAGGAATAGAAAGGTGAAAAATAATTATTTAATTCCAGCCAATACTAAAAAATCACAATTAATATTAGGATTTTTTACAGTAACAGATTTAGTAATCTTTATAGTTGGTTGTGTATGGTCGTTTATTATGTTATTAATAATTAAAAATAATAGTTTGCCAGTACTGATACTGATTATGTTACCAGCACTTATTGCAACATTCTTAGTAACTCCAGTGCTTCATTATCATAATGTATTGCAATTAATAACTAATATATTTAATTTCTATACAAATAATCGTAAATATTATTGGAAGGGATGGTGTGTACGTGAAAGATTCGGCTCAAATGACAAGTGATTCAAAATTTACAGAATCTTGGTTACCAATTAGACAAATATTAAATGGAATGATTCAACTAGATAATGGCTATTATGTTACAGGAGTAAAAATATATCCAAAAAATATATTTATTATGGATCAACAAGCACAAGATGCAATAATTTATAATTTAAGAAATTTTTATAATACTATTGATTATGAATTTTGGCTTATTATTGCTGATCGTCCAGTTGATATTAATTTATATTTAGCTGGTTTACAAAAGTTATATAATAATACAACTAGTAATGCAATTAGAAAAATAATAGTTCAAGATATAAATAAAGCTAATCAATTTATGAGTGTAGAATATAATGTTGTTGATACTGAATATTATATTATATTCCAAGAAAAGAGATTAGAGTTATTACAAAAGAAATTACATAATTTAATTAGTGGTTTAGCAACTTGTGGATTACAATCTTCACAAACAAGTAATAATGATTTAAGAGTAATTCTAGATAATCTTTTAAATGGGGGAGAATCTACATATTTTGGAACGGTGATGAGTTAATATGAATAAAAGTGAAATTGCTCCAAAAGGAATGGAGTTTAAACCTACAGAATTTAGAATTGGTGGAAAATATTCGACAATTATTACTATTGTTAATTTTCCTAAAAATATATATGTAGGATATTTATCTGATATAACAAATATCTCTGGTGTTAAAGTAGTTGTTAAACATATACCAATACAATTTAATATTCTCCAAAAAATGATTAATAAAGAAGTAGCAGATTTAAAGAATAGATATCAAACAGAAAAAGATAATACAATGCAAGAAAAAATACGTCAAGATTATGAATCATTAGAACAATTTGTTAGTATGTTAGCTGCTACTCAAGCAAGAATTTTTGATTTTCAAATGCATTTAATGATTACTGCCAATAGTAAAGAAGAATTAGAGATTAAAAAAATGGAAGTTAAAAGTTACTTAAATGCTCTAGGTATGGGTGGAGTTGCTTTAATGTTTGAACAAGAAAAAGTATTAAAGAGTATTGTACCAATATTTGGTAAACAAGATATAGAAGAAAGAATTGGTACACCAATACCATCTATAACAGTAGCTGCTATGTATCCATTTATTTTTGATAGTATTAAAGATCCTGGTGATTCTTGTTTATTTGGAGTAGATTTTTCAGGAGGAGTTGTTTTATTTAACCAATTCTTATATCAAATTAAAAAAGAAAATAATCGAAATAATGCTAACTTAATTTTATTAGGTACATCTGGTAGTGGTAAATCAACTGCGGCAAAACTTTTATTAAGAACTCATATTAGAAATGGTTGTCGTATAGTTGCCATTGATCCGGAAGGTGAACTTGAAGAAATGACTAAAGCTATTGGGGGAGACTTCTTAGATCTTGGTAAAGGTGGCGACTTTGGAATGATTAATCCTTTGGAAATTGTCGTTGATGTTGATGAAGAAGAGATTAATCAAGGACTTGGATATACTGTTTTAACAAGAACTATACAACAATTAAAAGCATTTATGAAATATTATAATCCATCAATTGAAGAAGATGTTTTAACATTATTTAGTGAAGTAGTACAAGATACTTATAAAAGATATAAAATAGATTACAATACTGATTTTACTAAACTTACAAGTGGTATGTTTCCAACATTTGATGATGTATATGCTACAATTAAAGGTCGACTTTTATCTATGGTTGATGCAACTCACGAAAGAGATGTAATGGAAAGACTAGAGTTAAAAATAAGACCTTTAGTTCAAGAATTAAGATATTATTTTACAGGACATACAACTATTCAAATTGATAGTGACTTTATTGTCTTTAATATAAAAGAATTAATGAATAGTGATGAAAATATTAAGAATGCTTTATTCTTTAATATATTAAAATATGCTTGGGGATTATGTTTAGACAAAGATATTAATACAGTAATGATGGTTGATGAAGCTCATGTTTTATTAGCTACTCATAATGAACTAGGAGCAGAGTTCTTAGCGCAAATTCAAAGAAGAAGTAGAAAATATAATACAGGAACAATTATTATTACTCAACAACCAACTGATTTTGCCTCTCCAGCTCTTATTCAACACGGAAAAGCTATATTTGATAATGCTTCATACTATTTAATAATGTCACTTAGAAAACAAGCAGTTGATGACTTAGCTAAATTAATTGATCTAAATGAAAGTGAAAAAGAAAGTATTAAAGTTTATCCTCAAGGACAAGGACTATTTATATGTGGTAATCGTCGAATGAGAATAAATGTTGTTGTAACTCAAGAAGAACTTGATTCATTTGGTTCTGGAGGAGGGTATTAAACTAGGGAAAAACCTTAGTTTTTTCTATTTAAATTAGTCTCTAAATATGCTAAAATATGTTTAGGTGATGCCTGTATGGATCAAATTGATAGAATTAAACAAAAAGCTGCACAATTAGGTCTTGATGCAGGTAATATTGATGATATAGCTAAAGAATTAAAAATAAAAAAATTTGATGCTTCTAAACATTTAAATATTTTAGAAAATGTTTTAGATAAAGAAATTCATAATCGAGAAAATACTAGCAAAGATGAAATAGAAAATTTATATAGTAATAACGAAACAAGTAATTATCCATCTAATAGAAATGGTAATAATGTAAATCAAGAAAGAAATAATACTATTCCTAATGAAGGGGTGAATAATAACAATTTACCTAATAATGAAGGACAAAATAATAATGGTACTGAAGGTAATATACCTACTAATGAAGGACTAAATAATAATGGTACTGAAGGTAATATACCTA
>CANQXT010000022.1 GCA_947627915.1 uncultured Bacilli bacterium | reverse complement strand
CTTTCAAATTCTTTTATTAAATATAATTTAAATACAGGACTTATTGCAGATGCAAATTCAAATGCTATGTCTTTATGTGCATATGTTCCACCGTATTTACCCATTTTAGAATATATACCAATAGCATTTGTTCTCTCACACCACTCTGTGACACTAGGTGTAAATGTCAATAAACCAACCTGCTTTCTAAAGTGTTCAGATTCGAACACTTTAAAATTAGGATTATAAATTTGTTCCCAAGTAGTTAAAAAATCTAATGTGCTTCTATTACGCAACCAATTTCTTATAACATCGGCAGCTCTTGAATTACTACTTCTTACTTTTGCTATATCTGAAATACAAATATAATCATTATCATGTAGCTTTGTAACATTTATTTTAATATTTTGAACTTCTAATATTTTATTAGTCATATATTCACCACCTAATCGCAATTAAAAATATTTTCTTTTTTTTAGACTAATGACTTCTTAAAACAAATTAATCTTATTTAATTTTTTCCAATTCACTTAATGCTTTCGATTTTCTTATAGTTTCATTTGAAATCTCAATTAAATTATTATCCACAGCAACATAGTGAATTATTTCTATATTGCTTATATCCATAGCTTTTCTTATTTCATTTTCTATGTAGTGTAATTGTACACAATGAGGAGATTTGTCTACAGAAGCAAATACTATTTTATCAATATTTGTCCTACAAATCATTCCTATAATTTTAGTTATTACCATATTTATATGAGTTTCTTCTAAACAAACATCATAAATTATATCCGAATATTTAGTTAGTGTATTGTATGCTTTAGGTTGCATTTTTTCCAAGCAACTTCCTACAATAACCATTATATTTTGAGTATCATAAACATTGGTTTTCATCAAGTCTTTTTTCATTTTATTTTTTCCTTTCAATACATATCTAAAGTCACATCTTATATTTTTACATTTATTTAATTTTTCTTTAATATAATTTAAAATTCATAAATAATAACTTTATTAGAAACATCATTAAAATTTATTACTACTTTAACTTCAAGAGTTTCGGGTAAAATATTAAAAGAATTTCTTTCATTCATATAAGTAATTGCTTTTGACATACTCTTAAACATAAAATAAAAACATAAAGATTCATTAGTTAACTTTTCTACATAAGATTTAGTTGGCCAAACTAATGCTGGTTCATTATTCTCTGATAATATATACTCATTAAAATTAATTTTTTCTTTTTGCCCTATTTTAATATTATTAATTTCCTTCCAATTGTAGTATAAAAAAATTCGTAAACAATAAATATTATATTTATCAATAATTTTTAAAGCACTTTTATCTAAAGTAATTTGACTTATACCAACGTTTATATCATTTAAAATCATATAATTTTCATTCATTTTTACCACTCTTTCTTTTTCCAGTATTTATTTGGAAATATTATAATAATTTCAAATGTTTACCCAAATTTATCTTATATAATATATATTTGTTAAATAATTAGGCATTTCCTTTTTTTTAAAAGTTTAAATATAAATTAACTAATTTTTAAATTATTCTTATCTCTATCCCAAGAACACCATATTTATCTTGTTCTTCTTTAGAATAATATTTTTCCATATCTTGAGGATTAGCAACTTCATTTTGATCATATCCTAAAGCTACTTTATTAAAATTTTTATATAATTCAGCAAAACTAGCAAATTTATGTAATTTTACTACTTCTACTAATATAGTTTCTAATGTATCTCTATTAGTAAATTCAATCAAATCATTTTCTTTTAATAATTGTCTTTTTTCATCATTTAAGCGCATTTCTATTGTTTTAGTCCCTGCTTTTATAAGATTAAACGGTTCGTTATTTAATTTCATATTATATTGCATATTTTCCCTCCATAACTTCTAAATATTATTTTAACATATTTATTTTTGTTAATATATATTTAAACTATTTTTGTCCTATATAAATTGATAATTTTTATTTTATTATATTTTCTTTTTATAAAATATTATTGTTGAATCATCATCCATTTTCTCGTTATTAATTGTTTTAATATATTCTTGAAATCCTAAATGAAAATAGATTTGCATATTCCTAACATCTTTAGGATTGACACCTAAAGATAGTTCTTTATAGCCTCTTTTTTTTAAATCATCTTCTACAAATCGATATAACCTACTGAAATAACATTTTCCTTCATATTCTTTATTAGTTCTAAATGCTGCTAAATAGGCCATATCAGCACTTAATAAACCTAATGGATTACTTATATCATTTATAAAAGCAGCATTATTAATGTAAGCAGTTATTTCACAAATAGCTTCATCATTTAAAAAGCCTAAATAGGAAATAGTATTATGATTATCAAAATTTTTAAGAGCAGATTCTTTAAATTGAACCCATTTATCTTTTTCTTGATGAATTTTAATTAAATAGTCCCATCTTTTTAATAATTCTTTTTTTGTTGCTACTTTACAAATATAATGATCCAATTTTATCACTATCCTTTTAAATTATTTTTAATTACTTTTATATCTTTATTATAACAAACATTTTTTCAATTTCCTATAAACACCAACTAAAAAAGCCGTATTAAACGACTTTTACTTTTTATCAACATTACCAAATTTGTCAAAAGGATATAAGACAATACCAATTGTACCTTCTAATTCTCTTTTCTTAATTATGCCAATAATTCTACTATCTGTTGAGTTTTCACGATTATCACCCATCACAAAATATTCATCAGGTCCTAAAGTTGTTTTAGGGATAACACCAGTTTTACCATTAGCATAAGGATCATCAATTACCTCATCATTAATATATAGTTTTTCATGTCTATATTCTATAGTCTCATTTGGTAAGCCAATTACCCTTTTAATTAAATTATCGCCATCCACACTTTTATTGACAACGACAATATCAAATCTTTCATATTTCGTATCATATTTTTTTAATATCATAACTTCATTACCATCTAAAGTTGGACTCATACTAGGACCATTAACTATAACTGGAGTTACAATAAAGGTTCTAATCAATATAACCGTTAAAATAATTATAAGATATGGTAAAAGTTCTTTTATTATTTTCACTAGTATCCTCCTAACTAAAAAGAATTAAGGTAATCCTTAATTTCTTTCTTTAACTTTATATTCGCTAAGCATATTCTTAATAAAGTTAAGTTTTGCTCTTCTAACTTTTCCTTTTTTAATAACTGTAATCTTATCAATAGTTGGAGCATTTACAGGAAATATTCTTGTTACACCAATTCCACTTGAAGTTTTACGAACTGAAAAAGTTTCAGAAACTCCACCACTTTTTTTAGCAATTACTAAGCCTTCAAAAGCTTGGATTCTTTCTTTTTTTCCTTCTTTTACCCAAACATCAACACGAACTGTATCTCCTACACGAAAATCAGGAATGTCTTTGCGAATATGGCGAGCATTAATCTTATCTACTAGATTAGCCATTTTTACACATCCTTTCTAAATAAATTACCTGCAATCATTAATAAATTTTAAGCGGATTACATACTTTTTTGGGTCGTTTATAATTATAGCATGTTAATAATAAATATTCAAGTATTAATCCGAAAATAATTGAACCCAATATTTATCACCATTTAAATTGTAATATCCAAGACCTATTTTATTATAGTGTTCATTTATGATATTTTTATAATGCCCATTAGAATTATACCAAGCATTAATTATGGCCTCTTCATCTTTATAATATCTTCCTATATTTTCACCAGCATAACCATATGAATAATTAAGTAAATCTAATACTTCATTCCAACTAGATCCATTAGGTCTTTTATGTTCTAATTTATTAGTGTATGCTAGTTCAATTGCCCTAATAATAGCACAAATACTTAAATTATAATCAAAGGTTAAACTTGTAGCATTAACATATTCACGCATATTATTAGTCATAATAAAAACATTATTTAATACTTCATAATTAATATTATAAATATACTTTGCTTCTTTTACTAAATCTTCTAATGAAGCATTATAATTACTACTATCATATTCATAATAAAAGCTATTATTTTCATTTGTAACTTTATTTATGATAACACCATACTTTGGTGAATTTAAATTGTTTTCCTTAATAGATAAATCATCTTTATCTTCTTTAATAATATTCTTCTCTTTCTCTTTATATTCTTTGATATCTTTAACTTCTTCTTTTAATGCATTAGAAAAATAAATATTATCTTCCTTAATATTAAACGAATTTAAATTACTATCACAAATTAATAGATTATAAACCAATACAAAAACAACTATAACAATTACCTTTTTCATAAATACCCCACTAACTTCCATATAAACTGATTATATATGGTCTTTTTACTTAAAGCAATATGTTAAGTGTTTTTGTCACGTGACAAAAAAAGAAGATTGCTCTTCTTTAATTTCCTTTAACTTGATTCATTACTTCTTCGGCAAAATTATCATTTCTTTTTTCCATACCTTCACCAACTTCATAACGAATCATTTTTAAGATTTCTCCACCATTGTTAGCTACATATTTTTGAACAGATAAATTACTATCTTTAATGAATGCTTGTTCAACTAAACAAATTTCTTTAAAGAATTTTTTAATTCTTCCTTCAACTACTTTATCAGCAACTTCTTCTTTAATTCCTTCATTGATAGCTAATTCTTTTTGAATTTTTCTTTCATTTTCAATAACATCTTCAGGAACTTCATCACTAAATAAGTATTGTGGTCTCATAGCTGCAGATTGCATTGCTACATCTTTAGCCACATCTTCATTTGCTCCTTTAAGAACAACTAATGAAGCAATTTTACCACCCATATGTAAATAACTACCAAATACTTCATCATCACTCTTAGTTACCAATTCAAATCTTCTGAATGAAAGTTTTTCACCAATTTTAGCAACCATAGATACAATGTATTCACTAATTGTATTATCATCATCAATAGAAAGAGCATTAGCTTCTTCTAAAGTATGAGCATCACTTTTTAAAATTGTTTTACCAATAACATCAATCATATTAGTAAATTCTTCATTTTTAGCTACAAAGTCAGTTTCTGAATTAACTTCTAATATAACAGCTTTATTGCCATCAACAAAAATATTAGCAAGTCCTTCGGCAGCTATACGGCTTTCTTTTTTAGCAGATTTAGCAATTCCTTTTTCTCTTAAGTAATTCATTGCTTCTTCCATATTGCCATTACATGCTGTTAAAGCTGTTTTGCAATCCATCATACCAGCTCCAGAAGTTTCTCTTAATTCTTTAACCATACTTGCTGTAATATTCATTTATAATCCCTTCTTTCCTTATTTTAAACTATTAATTAATTCTTCTTTTTTCATTGTGCTATATCCTTTAACACCAGCATCTTTAGCCATTGCTTTAAGTTCAGTTAAAGTTTTTGCACTTAAATCTTCTTTAACAGTTTTAACTTCTTCTTTTTTAGTTTCTTCTTTTACTTCTTCAATTTTAACTTCTTTTTTATTATTCTTTTTATAATCTTTATATTCTTTAACAGGTCTTTCTTCTTCTAAATCATCTTTTTTAGCACTATTAAATTTATCAGATTTGATTAATTCTTCCATTCTAACTTCTTCTTTAGTTGTACCTTTTTTATCTTCTTCACTAATGTAATCAACCATTTCAAGACCATTAGCTTCACAAATAGCATTATTAAGTACACCAAGCATAACTTTAATTGAACGTACGGCATCATCATTACCTGGAATAACAAAATCAACGTCATCTGGATCACCATTTGTATCAACTATACCAAATACAGGTATTTTTAATTTACGTGCTTCTTTAACGGCATTATATTCTTTCTTTGGATCAACTACAATTAAAGCTTGTGGTAATTTATCCATTTCACGAATACCACATAAAATCTTATTTAATTTGTCGTATTCTTTCTTTAATCCCACAACTTCTTTTTTAGGTAGTAATTCAAATTTACCATCTTTTTCCATTTCTTCAATTTCTTCTAAACGTTTTACACGACGACGAATAGTTCGGAAATTAGTAAGTGTTCCACCTAACCATCTTTCAGTTACATAGAAAGATTTGCTACGTGTTGCTTCTTCAACACATACTTCTTGAGCTTGTTTTTTAGTACCTACAAATAAGAATTTGCCACCATTTTCAGCGATAGTCTTCACCTCATTGTAAGCTTCCTCTAATAAAGCTTGTGTTTTTTGCAAGTCAATAATATATATATCTTCTCTTGCTGTAAAGATATATTCTCTCATTTTTGGATTCCATCTCTTTGTTTGGTGTCCAAAATGAACTCCAGCTTCTAATAAATAACTCATAGAAACTACGGCCATAATAAATCACTCTTCCTTTCGTTTCATCTTCTTAGTTTTTTTAAACATACAGCTACCACTATAAAAGCACTCGGCCTGTACTAAAAACTAATGTTTATTTGACATTTAACAGCCAAGAGTATTTTATCAAATAAATCCTCTTTTTACAAGCATATTTCATTAATTTAAAAAAATGTCTTATTTCTTCCTTGCTAGTTTAATTTCTTCTTTATAATCGAGTTCATTTATCTTATTAATTTGTGAAATTAAATAGTTTTGAATTTCTTTTTCCGTTTTTATATTCCTATTTTCTGCATTTACTTGGTGTAAATTCCATACTTGTTTCCTTTTCGGTTAAAGTAGATTTAACATTATTTAAGTGATCATTTAAAATAATTTACCTTCTTTAGTTAAATTATCTAAATTAATATTAATTATATCTTCTAATTTATCGATATTTAAATATTCTTTTAAAAATTCTTCTAACATCCAAAACCTCCCATACAAATATCCATATACTGTCAAACAAAAAGGGATATTACTATCCCATTATTTCACCACCATTATTATGAATAACTTGACCAGTCATATAGCTTGAATCATCACTTGCTAAAAAGACAAATGTTGGGGCTAGTTCATAAGGCATAGCTCCTCTTGCCATCGCAGAATTACAACCCAAAGAAGGAATTTTTTCTTTAACCCAACAAGCTGGTTGCAAAGGTGTCCAAAAAAATCCTGGAGCTATCGCATTAACTCTAATATTTTTTAAAGCTAAATTTCTTGCTAGTGCTCTTGTAAATCCTACTATTGCTCCTTTAGTTGTAACATAATCAATAAGTTGGGGATCACCATAAAAAGTAGTAATTGATGATAAATTAATAATTGATGAACCACTTTTTAAATATGGTAAAACTTCTTTAGTCAAATAAAACATCCCATAAACATTTACTTTCATAGTCCAATCAAATTGTTCATCACTTATATCAGTAAGTTCATCTTTTTGATATTGAACACCTGCATTATTAACTAAAATATCTATTTTATCAAATTTCTTTAATGTTTCTCTTACTATTTTTTGACAAAATTCTCGTTTTGAAATATCCCCACTTAAAAGTAGACATTCTCCTCCTAATTTTTCAAGATATTTTTTTGTATATTCGGCATCTATATGTTCGTTATAATATGGTATAACAACTTTTGCTCCCTCTTTAACGAATGCTACAGCACAAGCTCTACCTAAACCACTATCACCACCTGTAATAATTGCCACTTTATCTTTTAATTTACCGCTACCTTTATAGTTAGGATTATCAAATATTGGTTTAGGATTCATTAAATATTCTAAACCTGGTTGAACATCTTGAGATTGTTCTGGAGCTAACTTCTTATATAAAGTATGTTCTATACCATATTTATCATAATAAGTATAATATTTATTACCATATTGATAATTATAATCCATTTTTACCTCCCAATATAGTTTATTTAACTATATAAAGGAAAGTTACAAAAAAAGAAAGTTATTTCTTTCTTTGTAATGTAAGATTATATATTTCATTAATATGCTTAATATCAGCATTCATATTAATTAACTTATCTTTTGTTTCATTTAAACTAGTTATTTCTTCTTGACATAATTTAATATCATTCTTTAAATGTTGATGATGACGATTATTTCTACTAATAATTTCTAAAGCATCAATACGATCATAATTACTATGAATACTAGTATTAATACTTTCTATTTGTAACATAATTTTAATATTTAATAAAGATATAATTTCTTCTTCATGCCTTCTTAAATAATTAGCTAAATCTTTATTAAATTTATTAATTAAATCATTTAATAGATTAATATATTCTATAATAGTTATATTATTATCTAAATTTTTGAGATTATTATTAAATTTAAATTCTTTAGAATCAATAACATATTTATTAATAACATCTGCAATTATTTTTCCATACCAATTTAATTTACTAATATCTATCTTAGCAAATTCATCTAGTGATACTCCTAAATACTTTAAAGATATATGTTCTAATTTTGAATCAACTATACTAACTTCCATAGAAACCTCCCTAATTTCTTATTATTATAATATGATAATAAGAATAAAACAAGTTCTTTTAATTTTCTTTAATACTCATATTTTTGCTAAATAAACAACCACAATAATTTTGCCGATAAAGATTATATTCTTTAGATAAAAGAATACTTTTTTTATAACCATCTCTCTTTTTAAAATCACTATATAACCAATTAAGATTATATTTTTTAGCCAATGATTCACCTAATTCATTAATAACTTGAGCATTTTTATAAGGACTAACAGTTAATGTTGTACAAAAATAAGCAAAATTATTTTGGGATGCTATAAGAGCAGTTTTCTCTAATCTTAACTCATAACAAAGATGACAACGATATCCCCCTTCTTTTTCATTTTCATATCCTACTACTTTATCGTGATATAATTCATTTTCATAATCTATATCATATAATTTAATATTACAATCCATTAAATTAATTAACTTTATTTGTTCTTCTTTTCTTTTTAAATATTCCTCTTTAGGTTCAATATTAGGATTATAATATAAAATTGTAATATCAAAGAAATCTTTTAAATAAGATATAACATAACTAGAACATGGTCCACAACAACTATGTAAAAGTAAAGTAGGTTTATCTTCTAGTTTTAATATTTGTTCTTTTCCTAAATTATCATAATTAACCATTATTTCCCCCATTATCTAAATTACTGTCTATTATTTCTTCTTCACAATTATTAAAATATTTATTATCACTATTACTATCTAGATATAAACATCCTTTAATCATACCATTTTTATTAACAATCAATTCATATATTTCTAAATAATTATTTATTTTCTCCATATTAATAGTATTAATATATACTTGATTACCATCATTCATCCGAAATAAAAAACGGCGATCGTCAATAACTTTATCTTGGACTAAAGAAGGATTATATTCTATTTCACTTATATTTTTTAAAACATCATCATTAACTATTTTCATTTTTAAAACTAATTCATTATATATATCATCAGGTACATAATTAATTAAAGAAGGTATTCCTAAATAATTATCATTATATGGTACTTCTCGTCCATTTTCTAATATTAATTTATCATTATTATAATTATAGAATAATACTTTATCTTCAGTTAAAGTAATTTTTAAATTACCTAATGGATTTTTAGATATTTTAGCATCACTAATAATATCAATATTTAATAATTCGTTTTTTAATTCTCTTTTATTAATCTTAGAAATAGGTTTATTAATAACATCTATTTTATTGATAATATAATTATCTTTTAAATAAGTATTTCCTATAATAGTTATATTTTTAACTGGTATTTTTAAAAAATAATAAGATGCCATAACCAAAACATAAATAACTAAAATAATTAAAATAACGCCTTTAATTCTTATTTTTCTTTTTTTCTTTTTTCCATTCATATTAATCCCACTTTACTATTCTTTGTTCTAACTCTAATTCAATATTATATTTATTATAAACTTGTTCTTTAATATAAGTAATAAGGTCTAAAATATCTTTACTAGTAGCATTACCCATATTAACAATAAAATTACCATGCATAGTAGATACATAAGCATCATTGATATGATATCCTTTTAAATTAATTTCATCAATTAATTTACCAGCACTATAACTTGAAGAAGATGGATTTTTAAAAACACTACCTGCATTAGGATACTTTAAAGGTTGAGTATTCATTCTTTTAACTTGATTATCTTTTACTATCTTTAGTAATTCTTTTGAATTATCTTTACTAAGTTTTAGATGACAACTAACAATAATACTCATACTATCTTTAAACATTGTATAACGATAACTATATTTAATGTCTTCTTTTTTTAAAGTTATTAAAGAATCATCTCTTAAAATAGTTACATCTTCTACAACATCATATATTTCTGTACCATAAGCTCCAGCATTACCTACTAAAGCTCCACCTAAAGTACCAGGAATATTTGCTAAGTTTTCCAATCCTTTTAAATTTTTATTAATTGTTTCTTTGGCAATAGTACTTAACATAATACCAGCTTCAGCATATACATCATTATCTTTTATTTCAAAGTTATTAATATTATCTAAATTAATAATTACGCCCTTAAATTTAGTATCCGGTAAAATAACATTCGAACCCTTACCTAATATATAATACTTATAATTATTCTCATTTAAATATTTAATTAAATTAACCAAACACGTAATATTAGAGGGTTTAACTAAATAATCAGCATAAGTATTGATGCGATAAGTATTATAATTTTTTAAAGAAACATCTTTAAATACTTCTCCAAAATCATTTAACATTAGCCAAAACTTCCTTTACTTCGTTATATATTATATCACTTGCTTGTTTTTTTTCATAGTTTTTTAAATTTACTTTCATATTAGCATATAATTTATTATTCTTACTTAATAAAGATTTAACTTCATTATATAATTTTTGACCATCTAAATTATTTTCTTCAATCATTAAAGAAAGTCCATTATCGTATAATTCTTTAGCATTATAATATTGATGATTATTAGCAACATTAGGAGAGGGAATTAATATTGCTGGCGTTTCACTCATTAATAACTCACTTATTGTTGAAGCTCCAGCTCGACTTATAACGAGTTCACTTGTTTTAAATAAAGCGGCTAGATTATCTAAATAAGGAATAACTTTAATATTTTTACTAAATTTATTATGTTTAATAAATTCATCATAATTTCTTTCTCCGGTAATAAATAATACATTATAAAAAGCATTATTACTAAGTTTTAAAAACTCTACTAAACGATCATTAACTGATGAACTACCTAAAGAACCAGTTGTAATAACAATTAAAGGTTTACTATTAGAAAAACCAAAATCTTCTTTTTGATATGGTTTTAAACTTAAAACGTTATCCCCACTGGGATTACCGGAATAAATACATTTTGTTTTTTTAGAAAAATATTCTCTACTTTTGGGAAAAGAAGTAAAAACGATATTTGCTTTTTTACTTAGTAATTTATTTGCTTTACCAGGAATACTATTTTGTTCATGAATAAATGTTTTAATTTTTAATTTGGAAGCTGCCAATATAACAGGCATTGTTACATAACCACCAACACCAATAACAACATCTGGTTTAAATTCTTGCATTATTTGAAGACATTTTTGATAAGCTTTTTTTAAATAACCAATATTCTTAATATTTCTGATAAAATAACCTTTATTTAAACCATAAATAACTAATTCTTCATATTTAATATTATTTTTGGGAATAATATCTTTTTCCATTCGATTATGGGTACCAATATAAAGAATATCTAAATTTTTTTCTTTTTCTTTAAATTTGTTAATTATCGCTAATGCTGGATAAATATGACCACCAGTACCTCCGGCCGATACAATAATTTTCATGTATATCACCCCTTAAATTATAACATAATTAATTAAACTTTATATTCTTTTTCTAAAAAAACTTACTTATCGACAATATAATAGACATTTTCATATTTTATTTTTTCTCTAATTCCATAAGAAAATATTTCTAAATTAGTAATTCTTTTCATTAAAGAATCATTTAATAAACTATTTAATATGGCCACAAAATCTAGTTTTTTAATATCATCATTAGTATTTAAAATATAATTTAAGATACCTATTTTATAATGTCTTTCATAAATTGTTAATTTATTTATCATTTGATTAGAAAAACTCATTACATAAATATTTTTATTTTTATACTTATTTAATAAACTATTAAATTTATTAAAATTCTGAATATATTTTATTTCAATTAAAAATATTTTCTTAGTCTTAATTTTTAAAATATCTTCTAATCTTGGTATATATTTAGGTAATTCTTTATATAAAGTATTACTTATTAACTTATTATTATAAATACTATTATGAAAGATAATAAATTCATTATCTTTGGTTTCATGTACATCAAACTCGACACCCACATATTTATCATCCATAAACCCTAGTTTAATGGCTGGATATGTATTTTCCATTATATCTTTATTTTTTATACCTCGATGTTTAATTAATTTTGCCAAACTATCACCTTTTAATAAAATATATGTTAAAAAAAATAACTATTGCTAGTTATTTAATTCTTTCTTCTAAAAAATAAGAGACTAAAGACAATAATTAAGAGAAAAACTAAACTAATACTGACGATTTGTAATTTTAAAAAATAGTGAGGATTATCTACTACTTCTAAACTTTCTTTATAATCACTTATTGTATTAACTGAATTATCACTTTCTTTGTAAACTTCAAAAGTATAAGTTAAACTTTCTTTATCATTATAAACATCTAAATAAACAATATTATTATTTTTTAAATTATTATTCCGTATATTAACATATGAATTGTTTTCTGTTTTATATTGCATATCTAAATATTCAATATCATTATTTACCATAACTGTATAATTATAAATATATTTATCAAATTCAATATCTAATATTCCATTTACTATTTCTAAATCTGTTAACATAAAATCACAATATTATTGTGGAATATTTTAGATATATTATACTAATTTTAATAATATTTCATTCATTATATATATCTTTTTGGGATTTATATATAAATAATTATTTTTAAGTATTAAATCTTTATTTTTTATTAAAGGTTTAATAGGAAAGATATCTTCAATTAAAACATTATATTTATTATTAAATTCTAAGACATTTATACCTTTTATTTTACGTAATCCTAAAATTAATTCATATTCCATCTTTCCTTGTTTAGAAATTATTTCTTCCGTTGATCTTATGTCTCCTTTTAAATAGTTAGTTAAACTTCTTGTATTATTATATCTAACACCATCTATATAACCAGAGGCCCCACAACCAAAACCATAATATTCTAAATTATGCCAATAAACTAAATTATGTTTTGATTCATAACCAGGTTTAGCAAAGTTACTTACTTCATAATGAACATAATTATGATGTTTTAATTTATTTTGAATATAATCATACATTTTATAGTCTATATCTTCGGAAATAGTTTTAACTTTTTGATAACTTAAATAAGTATTATCTTCAATCATTAAACTATAAGTACTTATATGTTCAGGATTTAGTTTTAAAAAATAATTTAAATCTTTTTTAACTAGATTAAGACTTTCACCAGGTAATGCATATATTAAATCTAAATTGATATTATTAAATCCCATTTTACGCATTAATTGCATTTTTTTATAAGTATCTTCATAAGTATTTTCTCTATGCATTAAAATTAAATTATCTTGATCAAATGATTCAATACCTATACTTAAACGATTAACACCATATTTTTTTAAAATAACTAATAAATCTTCGGTAATATCTTCAATATTACATTCAAAAGTAAATTCTTCTAATTCATCTTTTTTAAAGATATTAGTTAATTTTAATAAATATTCAATTTCTTTTAAAGAAAGACAACTAGGAGTTCCACCCCCAATATAAATGGTTTTAATTGAGTCACCCATATATCTATCTTCAATTTCCATTTTTAATCTTTTTAAATACATAACTGTCCATTCTTTTTGATAAAGAACTTTACAAAAATCACAATAAGTACATATTGATTTACAAAAAGGAATATGGATATAAACACTATGCATAATACTTACCTAATAACACCATATTGATGAACTAACTCTTGGTTAAATTCCAGATATTTTCGAACATAATTATCATATTCATTGGCAGGTATACCAAATTTATTACATATAGAAGCATTAGATAATGAGTATTTAAATTGAAATTTAATAATATTTTCAATATCAAATAAATCTAATTCATATTTACTATTTTGCATAGTTTTTTCTCTAATTTTATCTTTTATAATTCTAATATTACGATCCCCTACAAAACTTCTTAATTCTCTGTATTTATTCATATCATGATTCATATATACTTGTTCTAAATTTTCTAAATATTGCAATGCTTCTTTTAAAGATTCTTCTTGAGTATTATTATCTAAAAATAAAACATTATCTAAAGCATATTTTAAATTATGTTTATTACTAACAAAGGAAGCTATTCTATTAAATAAAACTTTATCTACTTCCCCAGTTAAGATAACTAAACTATTGATATTTAAACGATAAGTTAACGCTAGAGAGATTAAAAAAGTTATCTTTTGATTATCATCACAATCTAAATAATTATTATGATATGCTAAAATACCATATTTATCAATATTATTGGTAATTTGAATTATATTATTTTCATTATGAATTTTTTGTAATATTTCATAAGTGTGACCATTATCATTATATATATTATTAATAGAATTTTTATCATAAACCATATTAATAATAGTTTGATATGGTATATTTAATAATTTCATTATTTCAAAATCAGTTTTTCTTTCTTGAATAATTAAATAAACTACTTTTTTTATTTTATTGACATAAGCATAATGATAATTATAACTAATATCATTTGTCATTCTTCATCACTCCCTAATAATTTTAAAAATGCTTCACTTGGAACTTCCACTTTACCTATCATTTTCATTCTCTTTTTTCCTTCTTTCTGAGCTTCTAGTAACTTTCTTTTTCTTGTAATATCCCCACCATAGCATTTAGCTAAAACATTTTTACGCATTGCACTTATATCTTCTCTTGCAATAATCTTTGAACCAATACTAGCTTGAATACTAACTTGAAACATTTGTCTTGGAATAACTTCTCTTAACTTCTTAGTTATACTTTTACCTTTAGTATAAGCAAAATCTTTATGAACAATCATTGATAAAGCATCAACTTTATCCCCATTAAGTAAAATATCCATTTTAACTAAATTACTTTCTTTATAACCAATTATATCATAATCAAATGAAGCATAACCACTAGTTCGACTTTTAAGTTTATCATAAAAATCATAAACTACTTCAGATAATGGTAATTCATAATGAATATTAACTCTTGTATCATTTATATATTCAATATTTTTATAAATACCTCTTTTATCTTGGCATAATTCCATGATACTGCCAACACAATTAGATGGAGCAATTATATTAGTATAAATAAATGGTTCTTTAATCATACTAATTTTTTCTCTTGGAGGCATTTTACTTGGATTATCGACAATTACTTTACTACCATCAGTTAAATAAGTTTCATATACAACTGTCGGACTAGTAACAATAATATCAAGATTGAATTCTCTTTCTAATCTTGTTGTAATTATTTCACTATGTAATAATCCTAAAAATCCAGTATGAAAACCAAAACCTAATGCTTCACTCGTTACTGGTTCAAAAGTTAGGGAAGCATCATTTAATTTTAATTTGTTTAAAGCTTCTTTTAATAATTCATATTTATTTGCTTCAACCGGATAAATACCTGAATAAACCATTGGTTTCATTGGGGCATAACCTTCTAGAGGAATAGTGGCTTCTTTACCAATAACTGTAATAGTATCACCAACATGAATACTTGAGATATCTTTAATGGCCCCACTTAGAAAACCAACATCACCACTAGCTAAATAATCTAAATTACATTCTTTAGGAGTTTTTACCCCTAGTTCAGTAACTTCAAAAATTTTATTCGTTGCTAACATTTTAATTTTATCTTTTACTTTGATAATACCATCGACGACTTTAATTAATAATACGACACCTTTATAACTATCAAAATAAGAATCATATATTAATGCCCTAGTTGGTTTATCTTCTTTAATTTCAGGGGCAGGTATTACTTCAATTACTCGGTCAAGTAACTCTTTAACTCCCACACCTGTTTTACCACTACATAAAAGAATTTCTTCATCTTTAAAACCTAAAACTTCAATTAATTCTTTTTTTACTTTCGGAATATCCGCATTAGGTAAATCAATTTTATTAATAACGGGTATAATTTTTAAATTTTGATTTAAAGCTAAATATAAATTAGCAAGTGTTTGCGCTTCTATACCTTGGGCAGCATCAACCACTAATATTGCTCCTTCACAAGCTGCTAAACTCCGACTAACTTCATAAGAAAAATCAACATGTCCCGGAGTATCAATTAAATTTAAAGTATACAAAACATCCTTATAAGTATAATTAAGTTTAACGGTATTAAGTTTTATGGTAATACCTCTTTCTCTTTCAATGTCCATATTATCAAGTATTTGATCTTTCATTTCTCTTTTTGATACAGCACCAGTAATTTCTAAAATCCGATCTGCTAAAGTACTTTTACCATGATCAATATGGGCAATAATAGAAAAATTTCTTATATTTTTATTTTGCATATAAAACACCAGCAATATAATAACATAAATTGGAAAATATTTAAAGTTTTTACAGCAATTAATTTTATTGACATCATTTTGACAATAAATAAACTTTATGCTATAATATGTCTTGTATATGGAGTTCTTATGAAGTATATGTTAATTTATTATAATAGTAATCTAAAAAAATATGGTTTAATACGTTCTATACCCAATATAAGTCCGTGTAAACATTTACAAGATTTAACAAACTTTACTTCACAATTTATATCTGAACAAGAACTAAAATCATATTTAATTCAAAATAATATTATGTTAGAGGAATATCGTAACTTTAATATGCAAATAATTGCTATAAAAAAAGATAATACTGCTAATTTAGTTAGATTTGGTATTACTTATAAAAATGATCTTCCCTATTTAAAAGAAGAATTTATTAAAAATTATTTTCAAACTAATATAACTAATCCTGCTTTTCTACAATATTTTTTAGATAATTATTATGATTATTTAAAATATATTAATTACTTTAAAGAAGAATTAAATTATATAAAGTTTGCTTATGAACGCTTAGAGAATAATAATTATTTAGAAGAAGATACTAATACATATATAGATAATTTTTTAGAACATTATATGTATCATAAGAGAAATAACACCAGAATACGTAATATTAATCAAATAAGAGAACTAGGTATGTTTATTCGTAGTTATGAAGAAAATATTCATCCTACTAATAATATAGATGAAATTAATTATGAAATAGATAATTATTTAAGAATAATAAAAGAAAATAATATTACTGATGAAGATATGATTGCTTATAATGAAAGAATAAATACTTTAGAAAGAAAATTAAAAAGGAGGTTAAATAATGGAATTACCAAAGATTAAAATATTAGATGAATTTGACAAAACACTAAGAAAAAAGAGTTCAGAAGTTAAATTTCCATTAAGTGAAGAAGATAAAAATATTATTAATAATATTATTACTTATCTTACAATGAGTCAAATAAAAGAATATTATGAAAAATATAATTTAAGACCTGGTATGGGACTTGCTTTTATTCAACTTGGTATTCCTAAAAAT
The DNA here is from genome assembly GCA_947627915.1 of uncultured Bacilli bacterium. Taxonomy (GTDB): domain Bacteria; phylum Bacillota_I; class Bacilli_A; order RF39; family UBA660; genus SIG200. The sequence goes on along the minus strand of CANQXT010000022.1, from coordinate 1,783 downwards.
ATATTTGTCATTGTTGAAGAAATAGATGAAGAAAAATTTAAAAATTATGTTGTTATAAATCCTAAAATAATTAGTCATAGCGAAGAATTAATTTATGTAGGTGAAGGTGAAGGTTGTTTAAGTGTTAATAGAGAGGTTGAAGGAATTGTTCCAAGATATGCTAGAATGCGTATTTCTTACCAAGATATCGATGGTAATGAATGTGAAATAAGAGTTCGTGAAGATATATCAGTAGCCTTTCAACATGAAATGGATCACTTAAATGGTATCTTATTTGTTGATAAAATAGATAAAAAGAATCCTTATAAAGATAAAGATAAAATGCGAGAAATTTAATCTCGCATTTTTATATTATTGTTTTAATCTTATGAATTAGTTGGAGAAAGGACAAGGCGAAAACCATGGTATAGGGATGCACGACCGACATCCTTACTAAAGTAGAATTGACCTGCCAATACTCCATCGTCGGAATGGCCTCCTCGAACAAACCACGGATTAGAAGAGTCAACGAAGTAAGAATGATCTGCGTACCAAATATTATGATAACGTTTAGGACCGTTTTTATCATAGTAATAATAAAATGGTCCCATCTCTCCAGTGGCATCTCCTAAGATTCTATTATTATATGATGTTTCATTACTATCTTTTGAATATCTATCTATATAACCATTATCCATTTCTTCTTTTAATTCTTCTTCATTAAAACCACTATTCTCTCCTGGATTTCCTTCTATACAAGCAGCCATATATTCAAAAGCTCCACCTGACATATCATACACCCCTGATATATTTCCAGTTGTACTCGCTAAATATCCGATTGAAGTATTATATGGCTGTGTTTTTTTATTACCATCTGTTCCAGTTTCTCCAAGATAGCTACTTTGATCTGTATTTACTGTTGCACTATATCCGGTTTTATGTTCTAAACTATTATTAATTCTTACTTCTGTTCCTATGCCATATTTAGAATGAGAAAGATATGCTACTGCTCCCCATTCGGTATTTTTCATCATATGACTATCTAATGTTTGATTATAATTTTTTCCTGCTTCAAAGAATGTTTTTACTGTTGCATTTTGCCATGATGTTTCATTTGGCTTTACTACCATATCTGATGATGATGTACCTCCTGTTTCAAATTTTCCTACCCATATCCCACTTAATTCTTTACCTCCTAAGGTAAATGATGGATGGGTTAAATATTCTCCAATAGTTTTTCCTGGCTCTTTTGTGTTTTTATCTACAAATTTTATATCTATTAATCTGTTATTACCTCCTGTTACTTTCCATAATGAAGTTTCATTACTTGATGTTTCTAAAATATCTGTTAAATCTTCTAAAGTCAAAGCTGTTGTATACTCTCCAGTATTCCATATCTTATAACTATATCTTGGTATCCATACAAAATATCCATTTATATCATTTTCTTTTATTTTTTGTCCTTCTGAATATGTTTCTTTTTTATCTGTTTTTAATATTACAGCATTAGCCCATCTTTTTTCACTATAGTTATACCATTCACTATGTTTATTTGCATAATATACATCTCCATTTGGTTTTATTTCAACTGGTATTAAATCTCCGGTTATTAATGGATCATTTCCTTTTAAATCTTCTTCTTTCCATTCATCTTTATGTAACCCACTTCTTTCATATAATTCATCTATGGATTCTTGTACATTAGTGTATTCTCCATGACTTGTTGTATTATCATATGTTACTTCTTCACTATCTATCATTGAACTTTCGGCATATACGATACTTACTGATATTATTACTATTC
>CANQXT010000021.1 GCA_947627915.1 uncultured Bacilli bacterium | reverse complement strand
CTATCTATCATTGTACTTTCGGCATATACGATACTTACTGATATTATTACTATTCCTATTATTATTCCTATTAATATCTTATAATTATTCTTTATTACTTTCTTCATATCTTAACTCTTCTTTCTTTTTTTAAAAATTTGCTTTATATAATTCATCTATAGCACATTGAATATTTGTACAATTTGTTCTATTGTTTGCATTATCATATATTAAAATGTTTGCCATCAACTTTTCAAAATACAATATACAATATGTTGTTTCAGTATTACTTAATGTTATTGTTCCATGATTATAAGTTATTTCTGGATCTTCTAGTTTATCTCCTTTTTCATTCATACATTCTGTTTTAGATAAATCTAATGTATATCCTTTCTCTGGCCAATTAGTTTTCTTATATTCTGTATACGTTCCATCTCCATTTTCATCCCAATATACTGCAAAGACATCTTTATTTATTTTATTATTTTTTATATTTACTTCATTTAAACTTTTACTATTATTTATTTGATACATCATATACAAAGAAAATATTTCTATTATTACTAGTACTCCTATAATTATCTTCTTCATTCTTAACCCTTTCTTTTATGTTGATAACTTTTATCTATTTTGTTTTTCTCTATTTTATAAGATAATTATAATATACCCCCCCCGGTGTCAAGTTTTAAAAATTAAAATGTTGATGAAAGCAAAGTTTTTGTACAATAATTTAACTTAATTTTTGCACAATAATTTATACACCAAAAAAAGAGATTATTCTCTTTCAGGGTTAAGTTTCTATTTTATATCGTCTTCGTTGATAAGATTAATTAACAAATGTTATTTTAGCATAACCATTACTGGCATTATATCGTATCGCATAGAATACTAGTATTTTGCAAAAATTATTTTTTATTTTCCAACTTTTTTTCATCTACATATTGATAGTTAAGATTATTTTTATTACTTATTACTGATTTACGAAGTTCTTTTTCTAAATTATCTCGAGTATTTTTGGCGATTCTTCCACCTCGTTTTGCAATTTCTTTATTTTGATTTAAACCATAAGGTTTATATTCTTTAGCAAGTTCTCTTGTTGCTGTTTCTCCCAAATCAGTTAAAAGAACTTCTATATCTGTCATATTATCTCTCAAAGATTCTTTCCTAAGACCTTTATATTCTTTATATTCATTGGCCTTCATTCCGGACCATTCTTTGTAAATTTCATTGGTTAAAATAGCATATTCTTTATTTTCAGTTATTCCTCCTTCTTTCCAAACGTCAGTTAGTCCTTTTCTATTTACAATTCCATTTAATCTATCTTTAATCCATTTATCGTCATATCCTCTTTTTCTATAATAATCAACTGCTCTATCAATAGCGATTTCAGGATCAAAAACTTCGTCAATTCTTTCACTTCCTAAATTGGCAAGCCATAATTTAAAGGGTTCCGCTTTAGGTGAAGGAATTGATTCAATAAGTCGTAATATTCCTTGTGTATCAAGTGTATCTGTTAAGTAATTTTTACCATCTTTTACAGATTTCATTTTCAGTTGCACGATTTTTTCGTGCAACTCACTACCCTCTTGTTTCAACTTTCTTTTTAAATCACTCCAATAATTTCTTGGAATATTAGCATCAGTTAAAGTACTTATTACATCGACAACACTAAAGTAATATTTCTCACTATTTTCATCCCAAACACTTCTTATTTCTTTACCTTCAAAAAGATTTGAAATTGTTGTTAATTTGTCTTTATTCATAATAAAAACCTCCTAATAATTGTATTATACAGTAAGAACAATTGTTTGACAATGTTTTTCAAGTTATTTTAATATATTTTTTTATTTAAATATTATTTTTGTGCATTTACATTTATAAATTTAAATAAAAAGAAAGAGAATAGTCTCTTTCAGGGTTAAGTTTTCTATTTTATATCGTCTTCGTTGACGAGTTTAATTAACAAATGTTATTTTAGCGTAACCATTTCCAGTATTACCTGTCATAGTACCTAATCCATCATGAGTTGGCATTGTTTCATTTCCTGCTTTCATTTCTGTTTCTGTAAATATTTTGTTACTATAATGGTATGAGCAATTTATATCTTTTGTTCCATCTGTACATCCAGCTTTTGGTTGAACTTTGTCTTCAGTTGATTCTTCACTTATTGCTACACAACCTTCGTGACCAGAGATATATGATGATCCACCACCTCCACCAGTCCAAGCATAACCTGGATGATTACCATGTCCTCCTCCATAGTAACCTCCTCCTCCACCAGATGAAGTAAAAGAACTATTACTAGCGTGAATGCCATATCCTCCTTTACCAAATTTTCCTGTCATCTCTGATGTTTCTACAGGATCTATAGCATCTGCAAAGATCTGTCCTGGTTTACCGCCACTTGTTTGAGTTGCTCCATGGCCACTATAATCATATGTACAATGATCACTATAAAGTGCACAAAATCTAGCATCTAATCCTTTTAATGCTCCTCCATCACCACGTTGATATTCTTGCGTATAATCTATTCCTTTATGATTAGCTCCACCTCCGCCACCAGCTGCAACCATTATTCTGGATTTTAAACTTTCAAAATTGTTCCAATTACCTGTATCATAAATATTTAATCTTACATCTGTTGCTCCTCCTCCAGATAACTCACCAGGGCCACCACCATTAAAGGAAAATTCTCCATATATTCCGATTTGGCCTACGTATACATATAAATTATCATTTTTATTTAAATGTATTGTTCCTTTAGTATATGCTCCTCTTCCTTGAGTATCAACTTTACCTATATCTACTTCTCCACTTGCTCCCCATAATTCTATTTTATAATTGCCTGTTTTAGGTGCAATAAACACTTGATAATTTCCTGTATAGTCATATTTCTTTTCAGCCAAGAAAAAATATAATGTACAATATGCTGTGCTTTTGCTTGTTAAAGTTAAACTATTATTTTCTGAATTATATTCTATAATATCATTATTTAATTTATTACCTTCTTCACTCATACATTCTGTATTATCTAAATCTAAAGCATAGCCTTTACCTGGCCATGATTCATTTGTATATTCTTTATATTCTCCTGTACCGGTTTCATCCCAATATATCGCAAAAGTATTTTTATTTATTTTATTATCTTTTATATTTACTTCATTTAATTTTTTGTTTTCATTACTTTGATACATCATATATAAAGAAAATATTTCTATTATTACTAGTACTCCTATAATTATCTTTTTCATCTCTTAACCCTTCTTTTATGTTGATAACTTTTATCTATTTTGTTTCTCTCTATTTTATAAGATAATTATATAATACCCCCCCCCGGTGTCAAGTTTTCGCTAAAAAAATGTTGGGAAGAACCAACACTTTTTACAATAATTTAACTTATAATATATTATTTTTTTAATAACTCATCAGTTAAAGCTCGATAATCAGTTTTAGCCATTTTGGTTTTAGGAAATTCTTTTTTAAATATATATTCTCTAGGTAACATATAATGAGCTAAATTCTTTTCAGCATAATCCATAATTTCTTTTTTAATGGTATATGTTTCTTCTAAACCATCATTTAAGATAATAAATGCTTTAGCTACTTCTTTTTTATATGGATGAGGTACTCCTACTACACAGGCATCTTTAATATACTTATTATCTTTTAATACTTTTTCAATATATTCAGGATAAACATTATAACCAGAGGAAATAATAATTCTTTTTATTCTTTGAACATAATATATTACACCATCTTCATCCATATATCCTAAATCACCAGTATGAATATATTTACGTCCATCAACATAATCTTCTAAAACCTTTTCTGTAGAACGTTTATCATTTAAATATCCGTTCATAACCACAAAACTATGAATACATATTTCTCCTACTTCATTAGGTTTAACTTCCTTTTTTGTTTTAGGATCAATTATTCTTACAATATTACCTGGTAAAGGTATACCAACACTACCTAATTTATTACTTCCATGAGTTCCAAAAGTAACTGGTCCTGTTGTTTCTGTCATTCCATAACCTTGAATAATTTTACCCTTAGAATTATGATCTTTTAAGAAATTATTAATAATTTCATTTCTTTTAGAAGATAATGAATCACCACCACAAACCAAACATTTTAAATAAGATAAATCAGCATCTTTTAAATGTTCATTTTGAAGTAATGCTTCAAATAAAGTTGGTACTCCTAGTAAAAAGTTAGGTTGATATTTAAATAATAGTTTATCAAATCTTTTAGCATTAAATTCTGGTACTAAAATACAAGTTGCTCCCCTACATATTGGAATAAACATACCTACGACTAACCCTAAGCAATGGAAAATAGGAATAACTAAAAGAAGTGAATCTCCAACTTCAGCTTCTGGAAAGAATACTTTAGCTTGCTCATTAACCCCAATAATACTTTTATTAGCTAGTTCAATACTTTTTGGTATTCCTGTAGTTCCTCCACTATGCAAAATAACTGCTACATCATCTTTACTAACTTTTGCCTCTATATCCCCTTCATAATAATTACTTAACTTCATAAAATCTTTCCAAAAAATATAAAGATTATTATTTTGGGGTTTTTCTTGTTTTCTTCCTTTAGTAATATTATAAGCCGTATTTAAAATAATAGGCATAAAATCAGATGGACTAGCAATAATTACTTTTTTAACACTAGTTTCTTTAATAATATTTTTAACTTTATTATAAAATTGATTTAAAACAATAATTAATTTACTTTTAGTTTTTATTAAATATTCTTTTATTTCTTCTTCTGCTGATAATGGGTGAATCATATTAACTATTGCCCCAATTTTATTTATTGCAAAAAAAGTAATTACAGCTTCAGGTGTATTAGGCATACATATAGTAACAACATCTTTTTCTTTAATACCTAAATATTTTAAACTTCTAGCACATTTATCAATATAATTCCAGAAGACTGAATAATTTATTTTTTTGCCAAAATAATTGAGTGCTGGTAAATTAGCAAAATCCTTTGTTAAATCCATCATATAATTATATAGAGATTTATTAGGAATATTGACAATTAATTCTTCTTTAGTATAATAATGCTCCCATAAAAATTTTTCTTTTTGATTATTCATATTTTCTACCTTTCAATTATAATTATACAGTACAATTATATGTTTTGAAAGCATTTTTAACAATTAATAATTAAAAAAAATACAGTATCTTTAAAATACTATATTTTTTAATTTAATTAAATAAATTTATTTTGTTTTTGAAGTTTCTTATAAACTACAATACCACTTCCAAAGATAATAGCTATACCAATTATAGATAATATAATAGTACCAGTTTGAGGATTTTCAATTGGTGGATTACAAGAAGCATCATATTTATCTGCATTAACTATATTACCTTCTTTATCAAAGAAAGTATTACCTATCTTTTCACAAGAATGTGGGAAACAAGCTATTTGATATCCTTCTTTATTAGTAATGTTTCCTTCTTTATCAAAATATTTACCATTTACTAATTCACAACTATTTTTTTCTTCACAACTAGTTATCATTTGACTTTCATTGTCTACTAAATCACCATTTTTATCAAAGTAGTATAAATCACCAACTTTTTCACAAACATGAGGTAGACACTCTAAAGAATATTGTAACTCGGTATTAACTGCTCCTAATTTATCATAATATAAACAATCTTTATCATTAGCGGGATCACATACTTTTTGACAAGTATTTGTATGGCAACTTAATTCATATTCTTTCCAAGTAACACTTTTACCATCTTTATCGTAATATTTATCATTAACTATTTCACATTTATAAACTTGTTCAATCTTATCACAACTTTTTTTCATCTCTTGTTCACTAGAAACAGGTTTACCTTCTTTATCGAAGTATAAGCATGTTTTATTGTTACCTGGTTCACATATTTTATTACATGAATATTTACCACAACTTTTTTCATAATCTTGCCAACTAACTACTTCATCAGATGCATTATAGTATAAACAAGTTTTATTATCACTTGGATTACATACTTTTTGACAACTATAAGTATTACATTGTTTATCGTATTCTTCCCATTTTACTGGATTTCCTTCTTTATCATAATATTGATTATCTACTTTTTGACAAGAATAATTTTTACAAGAAACATTCATTTCATGTTCACTAACAGAATTTTTATCTTTGTCATAATATAAACATTCTCTACTATTATTTGGATTACATACTTTTTCACAAGTATATTTATTACTTTCACAAGCTTTTTGATATTCAGTCCAAGTTACTTTATTACCACTATTATCAAAATATTCATTATTAATTATTTCACAATTATATAATTTACAAGCAACATTCATATTATGTTCATCAACTGGTTGACTATTATTATCAAAATAAACACAAGTATTATCTATACAAGTTTTATTACAATTGGTAGTACGACAAGCTTTAATAAAACTAGTAACATCTACTTCATTACCACTATTATCATAATAATGTCCTTCAGCTATTTCACAATTATATTTATGACATGCTACTTTCATTTCATGTTCATTTTGAACTGGTTCTTCATTATTATTAAAATAAATACAAGTATCATCAACACAGCTCTTATCACAAGTAGTAGTAGCACATTCTTTAATATACTCATCTAATGTTGTTTTTTCACCATTTTGAGCATAATATGTTTTTTCACCATTATGTTCTACTCTTTTACAATAGAAATTTTCAGCCGTTTGACCTTGATAAGAACTAGAACAATCAGAAGCACTTTGAATTTTTTCTAAAGTAAGAGTGGCCATTTCATGATATTTAACTTCTTTACTTAAAGTATCACTACCAAATTCATAAGTATATGTTTTTTCACCATTTCCATTATCTTGTTCAGAACTACTTATAAGATAATATCCCTCAGAAACCTTAAAATCTTTCAACGTCATATTTTTTAATACTAATGTAACTTTAATATTATTTTTATTAATTGGTTCATCTGATACTGTAAATCCCATTTTACAATTTTGGGGATTTTCACCATCACATTGTAGCCCGCCATCATAAGATATTTTAGCAAATACATTAGTTGGTAATATAAGCATTAAAAAAATTACTAAAATTAAGATTATATTTTCTTTTTTCATCTTCACACTACTCCTCTATATTAAGTATACATCAATTAAATACTTCTTTCAATTTCTTTTTCGACAAAATGTCAAATAATATTCGTTATTTAATATACCCTTTTTTACTAAAAATATTATAACCAATTATATTTATAATGGTTATCTAAATTAATTAAACATACAATATAAATGAATTAAAGAGGTAATTATGGAAAACATTTCTTTGGGACAAATATTAACGTTTATTAGTTTTATTGGTGTTTTTATTGGGGCAATTACTACATTAATAGCTTATTACAAAAAATTTATTAATAAAATATTAAAGCCCTTAGATACTAAAATAGAAAATTTACAAAATATATCTATTCAAAGTCAAAATAATATTGAATTAGAATTAATTAAAGTAATATTAGTTAATTTTATTAATGATATTGAACAAGATACTTATAAAACTCCAATGCAAAAACAAAACGCCTATGAACTATATGATCGTTATAAATCTTTAGGTGGCAATTCTTACATCCATGAAAGATGGAATCAACTACTTAAAGAAGGGAAATTATAAAAAGCATCAATCGATGCTTTTTATAATAGCGGAATAGCAATTAAAGTAATTTCCGTTGGAAAAAAATTACCTCCATTATAACGTAAATAGAAATTATATTTTGAACTCATTTCTTGAATCATTTTAGGTATTTTCCATAAATCTTCAAAATTATGATAAACAGAAATTAATAAAATAGGATGATCTTGGATAATATGTTTTTGACAACCTTTTAATGCTTTTTGCTCTCCTCCTTCAATATCCATTTTAATCATACTTATTTTATCTGGAATATCTTCATCGATTAAAACCGTTTCTACTTCTTCATCACCATTAGTATTAATTCTATTAGCGGACTCGGAATAAGAATTAGCATTAAGATACATTATTCCTTTTTGATCACTTGCAGCTTTTAAACGACATTCTATATTAGGATATTTTTTCGTATTTTTTTCTAAATACTCATAAATATCTTTTGTAATTTCATAACAATATATTTTTTTATAACTATTTATCCCATAACTATCAATATAACTATATACAGTATCACCTATATAAGCTCCTAAATCTACTATGACATGTTCTTTATTAAAAGGTATTAAATCAAAATCAAAGTAATCTGGGAACATATATTCTCGAGATTTTCTTAATGTTTCAAAATCATAATTATACCAATTATTTAAAATAGCAAATAAAACATAACGAGATCGGTAATCTTGTAACTTTTCATATAGCCAAATATAATCATTTAAATGTTCTTTTAAAGAGACAGCTTTATTTAAAATCTCTTCATAATTATTATCTTCAATAGATAATTTACCCCAGTAATCAAACTTTTGAAAATAATCTATAAAAGATTTTTGCATATTAGTATCTAATCCTTTAAATTTATTTAAGATTTCTTCATATATATCTTCAATACTTTTATTTTTTAAAGAATTAATTAAATCATAAAACTTTTTATCAATAATATTCATATAAAAATAAACCTCCATTTAATTTTATTAAATGAAGATTTATTTAGAACATTTTAATTTTTTAATCTTTGAACATCTTTAGCGTTATTATATATTTTATTTAAATAATCATCGGGATAATATTTATCTAAGTATACTTCAATTTTATTACTTGGTTCTAAGTTTTCTTTTCTCTCTTTTTGACGGTAAGTTGCTGCAAAAGAAATAGAACAATCAAATAACAACATAATACTTAAAACATAAGTTAAAATAATCATTGTTTTTTTACTCATTAAATTTTTATGTTTTTGTAATGCTGGCAATAAGAATAGACTAAAGATAATAAAAGCAAAACCCCAGATAAACGCTACAAAAAGACTTGTACGACCATTTATATTAAAAAGTAAATCAGAATAATTCCAAGAAATAGTACCCCATATTTTTTCTTGTAAGAAGGAGAATATATACTCTACTAAACCTCCTAGAAAAGAAGCTGATAAAAAGGTAACAAACAAATATTTTTTACGAGTATTTTTATTAATATTTAAATTCTTCGCTGCTATATAAAAGACAATCATTCCTACACCATAAACAGGAATTAAAGGCCCATAAACAAGACCTTGTCTTAAAGACCAATGTCCTCTTAAAAAAGTAAGTAAATTCTCATATAAAAAACCAGCAAAACTACCATATAAGAAAATCCAAAATAATTCCATATAATTATTAAATATTTTCTTTTTCATTATTTCCCCCAAATACTTCTTTACTAAGTTGCTCTAATCCCTTAATGCAATATAATTATAGCACATTTTACACAATTTGACAAGTTTTGCCCTCTAAAATGGTCTTATAAAGCAAAAAACTAAGATTTATTTTTCTTAGTTTTATTTCTTTCTGACTAATTTTTGAACATCACTTGGAACAATATCTTTAGCAAAATAGGCATTTAAATAAACATTCATTTCTGTATCTTGATAATTATTACCTTCAAAGGAAGGATTAAAACCTAATCCCGATAAAATAATATTTTTAGATATTATTATTTTTTCAAGATAATCAACATACCATTTAATAGGCATAACTCGTACTAAAATAATATCACATTTTTTACGATAATTATAATAACGAACATCATATTTACCATAAGTGTTACCATTTGATAATGTATGATTATTCCAAAGTGTTTTTCTAAATTTAGTTTCAATATAAATTGCTTTTATAAATTTTCTCCCATTTTCGGTATAAACATATTCTTTATATTCAAACGGTTTAAAAGCATCAGTTGGTTTATCTTCCCATCTTTGGGTATTAACAGTATATACTTTACCTGACTCAACAATCTTCCCATAATAAGATTCTAAGTCTAAATGATTTAGCATAAGAGTACTTTCAGCATATTGGGGATATTCCCCATATTCTATTTCCTTAGCACCATTCCAACTATTTATGACATTAATTGGGATACTTGAAAAAGGAATGACTGGTCTAATACCCATATGACGACTACTATAAGGACTATACCAATTCATTTCTCCCTTAGCATCAACACATTTTATGTGTTTGTCAGAAGAAATAATTGCATAACAACCAGTTCTTCCTTTTAAAGAATCATCATAAGAAACATGAAAGTCCATATTGGGAACAGCCCCTAAAATAACGGCAAAATCCGTAATAGCGCTCTTTGAACCCATTTCATTTATTATTTTTGTTCTATTTATACCAAAGATTTGTTCTTCTGTAAGCATTGTAACTTTATTTTTTATCATATTTTTACCTCGTTAATATTAATTATTGAACTATCTCTTCTAGTTTTTTATTTTGTTTTATTTTTTTATGACATATACCATAAATAATAAGAATAGTAACCATAATTACAAAAATAATAAGAGCTAAATTAAAATTATATTTGGTTACATTTTTGACAAACTCATAAATATACATATTATCTTCTTTTAATAATTGAGAACCAAATCTTATTATACCAAAACTGATTAAAACAATTATAGAAGAAAGCATTATCGTAATTGCACTATTCTTTATCCATTTTAATTCATGCCATTTTAAAATAATTATGCCAATTAAAGATATTAAAAAGGTCAAAGATAAATATATAACTAATTTACTTCCAAATATAAATCTTATAATATTTAACATATCTTTATAATCATTTGTTAAACTTTCTTCAATTAAATCAGTATCAGGAATTATTTCTTCAATAGAATCAGATTCCTTAGTAATTGCCTCTAATATATTTTCTTTATCAGCATCACTAATTTCATAATAACCACTTTCATTAATAACATCAATTGCTTCATTAACAATACTTTTAATTTTATCTATCGAAATTAATTCATATTTTTTACCGGTTAAAGCATAATCAACTAAATCACCAGTTATACTACCTACTAATCCTTTAATTTCTTTAGAATTAACAATTTCTATAATAATATCTTCATCAATACCATACTTTTCTGTTTCACTTATAATAGAATCTAAAGTATCCGTAATTGTTTTTTCTAATTCTGGATTATTTTTTACTAGTTTTTCAATATCTAAATTAGTAATCGCATTATTTATAGTATCTGGATTAACTAAATATTTAACTGGTACTAAAATCATTAAACTAAGAGAACTTATAAATAATATTAATATAAGAATTATTAAAAAGATATTTTTTAAAACTTTCATTATTCTTTCCTTCTTTCTTGTCAAGATTATAACATGGCAATTATTTAATTTTCAATTACTATATCTAGTATTATGAAAATACTTCTAATATCTTAAAATGAATTAAAATAACTTTATCATTATCATTAAAATTATTATCACATAATTTTTTAATATCCTTATATAATTTTACTTCTTCATTAGTAAATTCAATAAACATTTTAAAATTATCATCTTTATCTACTACTAAGGCTTGATATTCTTTGGGTTTATATATTCTATTAGTATATTCAGGAAACCATTTTATTACGCGAAAATCTCTTTCACCATTCATAATTTTATTTAGAGTAAAATCACTAAACTCATAAATTAAAGCATTTTCATATTTTGAATGTTTTGCATTACTATATCGTTTGGAATCTTTTTTCAAAGTTATATCTTTCATGCCAATAAATAACAAATATTTTTGAACACGTCTTAAATATTCAAGTTCTTGTTTACTATAATAAGATTCTTCATCTTTAGAAATATTAAAAGTTTCAGGTGAATAATATAGACTTTCCACTACTCCTTCAAATGAATGGCTATGACTATGTTCCGTAACAACTTCCCGAATAATTTTGCCTTTTTCATCTTTCCAACATCTAATATGACTAGCTGTAAAAGGATAATAGAAAGATGTAAAAGCTATATCTCCTAGGGCATCAGAAAGATTAGAATAAACATTTAATTCATCTTTAGCTATTTCCATATTAAAAAAAGATTTACCATTATAAAAATAAACATATTCTTGAACTTGTCTTTCATCATCCCAAAAAGGGGTTGGTAAATTATTATTAATAAATTTATCATATCTTTTACAAAATTTTTTATACTCTCTCTTATTCATAATTTTATCCTATTCATTAAAACTCTTTGTCTTATATTCGCTCCATTCATTTGTTAAATAATATACCATAATTTAATTATTTTTTAAACTATATCTTAGTTAAATTGACTTTTCTAATATTTTAGATATAATAAATCTACGATTAAAGGAGAAATACATATGGATATTATGGATTATATTGGATTAGCCAGTATATTTGAAAAGATAGAATGTATCATTGATGGGGAAAAGAGAATTTATTATAAAAAAATTGATTCTAACTATGGTTTTTGGTGCAACCTTAGAAATATACAAAATTGTTTTGTTATTATAAATGGTAAACTTGAAGGAAAAATAGCAAGCGATAATTTAAATTATCATTATGTTTCATTTAAAAGTTTAAATGAATTATGTTATGAAAATAATAATGTTTTAGATTTATGCGCATTTAAAAACAATGGAGTATATCAAAGATGGATTGGGGATTATTTTACTTATAACATTAGTGAAAACAAGTATACTAAAATAAATGATCCCGATTTATTACAAAAAATACTTGGTACTACTAAAGATTATGATGATACAATTTTAAATAACAATACTGATATATCCCAAATGTATTCAGAAATAAAAAAGACTATTGTTTCACAAGATGAACAAATTATGCAAATATTAACTTCTCTTTTTAAAAATCAAAAAGTTATCAATTTACCTCTTAGTCTAGATATGATATCTAAATTAAAAGAAAATATTATTGTATATGGATCGACTGGAACAGGTAAAACAGAAATTTTAAAAAGAATTGCTAATATTTATAAAATACCAATTGTTATTGAAGATGCTACTTCTCTTTCGGAAACAGGATATATTGGTAGAGATATTACCGATATGTTAGAAAACTTATATTTAGCCGCGGGTAAAGACATTGAAAAAGCCCAAAAAGGAATTTTAGTAATTGATGAATTTGATAAATTAGCGGAAAATGAAAAAAGTTATATAGATCATGTTTCCAGAATTGGGGTTCAAAGATCATTATTAAAATTGTTAGATGGTTCAACATTTTATTTCAAAGATAAGAAATTTGATACTTCAAAACTTTCAGTTGTTGCTTTAGGAGCATTTACAGGCATAACTAATAATGATGATTATTCAAATGTAACAACTACTGATTTTGTAAAATATGGTATAATGCGTGAATTAATGGGTAGATTTTCTAAATTAATTCCAATGAATTCTCTATCCAAAGATGATATTAAGAAGATTTTAATTGAATCAAATTTTAGTCCATTAAATACATATAAATTATTATTCAAATCAATGGATATTGAATTTTCATATGATGAAGATTTTATCGATTATATTGCTGAAAAAGCTGTTGCTTTAAATAGTGGGGCTAGAAGTTTAAAAACAATTTTTGATAATACAATTGGTAGTGCCATGTTTAGAATATTTGCTGGCGAATATTCCGCAATAAATTTAACAAAACCTGCTATTGATGGAAAAGCTTATACTTTAACTAAAAAAGGATGATTACATTGTTGTATTCATCTTTTTAATTTTATATAAATTCTAATTAACGAGATTTAGAACATTTTAAAATTTTAGCATATCCTTTGTCTAATAAAGTATTAAAATTAGTTGGTATTTTTTTCTTGGCTTCTTCTATTAATTCATCAGGAATTCCGTATAATACTTCAGCCATTGATCCAACTATACAAGCATTTGTATCTGTATCACCACCAAAGGATATAACTTTTAATAATGATTCTTCAAAACTACTAGATGTAAATAAAGCATATAAACAATTATCAATGGTTTTAGAACAAGTATCATTAAAACTATTAAAATCTTTATAATTTAATTTTATGTTTAATTCTTTTATTATCTCTTCTTTAGAATATCCTAGACGTGCTAAGAAAATGATAAGAGCTACTGTCGTTGCTGAATTTATTGCTTCTAAAGAATTATGGGATGGTTCAGTAGCTAAACGAACATTATTAATTATATCTTGTCTATTATTAAATAAATATCACACTGCTGATATTCTCATCATTGCACCATTACCGATACTTGTACCCTTTTCATTTGCTAATGCCCATTTTACAAATGATGGCGAAAAAGGACTTTTAAAATAAGGAATAAAATCAGGTTTATATGTCAAAAAATCTTTAGTATATTTTTTTAAATAATATTCATAATCTTTATTATTTAATATTGCATCTAATATTGCTATTGTTAATATAGTATCATCACTATAAAAACTTTTTGCCCTTATAAGTTCAGTTGGATTTAATTTTGTAAAATGCTTAGTTTGATCATACTCATACACTGAACCAGCTAAATCACCAATTATTGCTCCCCACATAAATAGTTCCTCCCATAACTTATAAATTTATTTTATAATTCTTATTTATTATTTCTTTATCCTCTATAATACTAAATGTTTCATCAATTATAATATCTTTTATATTGTTCCACTCATCTTTTAGTATAATATTATCAATAGTTTTAATATTATAAAGTTCATCTAAATTATTATATTTAATTTCTCCACTTCTATCATTTATTCCACATCTTTGAAAATTTATATAATTATCATATTTTATAATCATATAATGAGATTCTCGATTATTAAAGTATATTTCAATTTCTGGTTCTCCTTCCAGTAAATTAAATAACTCTTTAAATTTTGCAAACTCTATCATCTTTCCTCCATATAAGAAAAATAATTATAGTTTAATATTTTTATCTATAGTTCTTACTAATTTTTGAATATAATCTCTTCCAATTTTAGAAGTTGTATTATTAACAAAAGCATCTTCATCCCATACATATACATTATCTATTACATGACTTACTTGAAATGTTAATAATTCTAAATCTATATTTAAGGCACTTTTATCTTCTCTAAAAGCTATTTCAAATATTTCTTGATAACCACTTGTTAATAATTCATAATTTGATACTGCTAAATAACCATTACTTAAGTGTCCACTAATACAATTACTAATTTTTAAGTTCTTGTCTTGTTGATATAAAATAGCAATTCTTTTTGAAATCACTTCATAAAAATCTAATAATTCTTTTTTTATAGACTTGAGTTCAATTAAAGACGCTAAATCTATTTCAAATAAATATTTATTAATATCTTTGCATTGTTCTGGCCACTTATGATGTTTAATTAGTTCACTTATATAACTATTCCAAATACTTTTTATTATTTCGGTTGACTAACTAAATATTCTCCTATAATACTTCTAATTTTTGCCACAGTACCTTGATAATAATCAAATTGACTCATCCCATTATCCATATAATAAGTATTTATACAACTCTTATCATGACTATTTAAATGGTAATTAGCTTTTATAATATAATCATTATCTTCTTTACTATATATCATATCCATATGGGGAATAAATTTTTCTTCATCTGTAGTCCATTCTAACCAATCATCACTTTTTTCTTCTCTTTCAAAAAATCTTTGAAATAATTTTTCACCATCATATAATGAATCTTGAACTGGCATTTTACTTTCAAAGAAATATAAAAAATTTATAAATTCAGATATTAAAAATTGGGGTTCATAACCATTATTAACTTTATACAGCATATATTCCACAATTAAATCATCTACAGTAAGTTTGTGTTCCAAATTAATCATTTATCAATTCTCCTTGCTTGATTATATATTATAATATTTCTCTTATAAAATTGGAAGACTACTAAAGTAATTTTAAATAATTTTTAGTACTTCAAAACTCAAACTATATAAGTCCAAGTACCAATCTATTAGTGACCTAAATGAAAACAAACTTTTAATTCATTTTTCTAAATAGTCTTTTAGCATTTTGTTTAGTAATTTCTTCTACTTCTTTATAATCTTTTTGCTTCACTTCAGAAAGTTTACTTATTATATATTTTATATTTGCTGTTTCATTAATTTCACCTCTTAAAGGTTCTGGAGATAAATAAGGACTATCTGTCTCAATCAAAAATAAATTATCTGGAACTATTTTGGCAACCTCAATTGATTTTTTTGCTGACTTATAAGTTATTCTACCAGCAAATGATATATAATAACCATTGTTCATCAAATATTTTAAATCATCTATATCTGGTTGAAAACAATGAAATACACATCCATATTTTGGTTTTACATATCTTTCAAAAATAGTTATTATTTGTTTATTACAATTATTAGAATGAATAATTATAGGTAAATGTAATTCATTAGCTATCATAATTTGTCTTATTAAATATTTTCTTTGCTCGTTAAAATTATTTTTAGTATTATCTAATCCAATTTCACCAATAGCTACAACTCTTGGATTATCTGCTAAATCATATAAAATTTCTAAATTTTGAGATTCAATATATAATGGATGAATGCCCACAGATGAATAAAATTTAGAATTTAATTTTGCTATATTTATAGATTCTTTTGAAGACTTTAAATCTAGTCCAACATTAATAACACTTTCAATATCAGAATTATTATTTATTAAATCTATATATTTATTTTCATCATTTAAAACAATACTATTAATATGCATGTGAGAGTCAATTGTCATATTACCACCTACTATCTAATATTCTACATTTTAAAATTAACAATTTTTATAATTCAAATTTAGTATTTATTCTATTTTATCATTTTTTTCTTGTTCGTATAAATATTCTTCTATATGTACTTGATGATAGTCTGAATCGTAGCTAATTGTCATAGAATCAGCATTTTTATAGTCAAAAGAAATACTATCATCACTAATTCAAATAATTTTTTCATTATTAAAAACTTTTTCACTTACTTGAAATACTTCTCCACTTTTAAATGATTTATATAATGCATCAAATAAATTATAAATAATTATATTCTATTTGGTTATAAAAAAATCGTTTTCTTGATTTTTATCAAAAGAAGTAAAATATAAGTCACCATTATCACAATATATTATACCTAATTTTTTATTATCATCTATCAAATAATAATTATAAAATTCACTATCACTTATATTATTTCTTAAAATCTTCAATATCATCACCTTCTTATTGCTTTATATTATGAAGAAAAAAGATTTATTAATCTCATTTCTAATACTAATTATTATTTTATTGATAGTTTCTGTTCAGCAAAGTTATTTCTTATCTTTTTATTTTAACAAGTTTGACGGATACATAGTAACATGAAAACATACTTTTATCAAGCGCGTTTATGTGATATAATTTAGTTGGGAGGAGATATATTTTGAAAATAAATAATGATTGTGCTAGAAAAATTTTATTTGAAGTTGAAAAAATTCCTTATGGCGAAACTTTAACTGTTGCAAAATTACAAGAAAAAATACCAGACTATTCTATTGAAGAAGTATTAACTATCGTAACTTTATTTAATAAAGAACATTATTTGACTATACTTGATAAAGCTAGTTATGATGATAATGATTTATTCAGAGATAACAAAGTTAAATGCTTAACTGAAAAGGGATATAAATCTCTAGACTTAATTAGAAGCGATAAAATTTGGAATTTAATTAAAGAAAAAGTTGATAATTTTGAAGAACTATCTATTTATACCATTCTTGATATAGCCAATAAAATTATTAATGTTCAACATAATGAATTATTTGATTTACCAAAAGATTTATTAATTCAATATAATAGATGGTAAAATTAACAAAATAAAACTACTTTCAATTTAATTTGAGAGTAGTTTTTATTTAATCTTAAATTTTTAAATTATAAATCATTTTAATGCCATAAAGAAGACATGCGTTATTTACGGCAAAATTAATTTATGTGTTTTTTATATTAACAAATATATCAAATTTTTTATAAACACAACTTTAATCGTTTTAAAATTCAACCTTCAATAGCACAAGTATAATATCTATCTGATACCATAAAGAAAAAAGTACAATAACTTTTATACACTCTTTTCTAATATCTCTATATATTTTTTGTCTAGACAATTTACAATAAAATTATCTTTTAAAATTTGCTTAATGAAATCTTTATCGGCAGTGTTAATAATTTTATTAACAATAGTATCTTGATTCTCTTGCTTAACTTGATTAATGCCACTTATATATTCCCCTAAATACCAGATATTTTTAGAATTAACAAAAAAATCATCTAATAAATTATAGTCATAACCTCTACCATCATAGTTCATACCTAAACGCCATATATTTTCTAAAGCGTTATCATAAGTTTTAGCTACATTTACTAAATTATTAAAACTTTCTTGATCAATTTTGGGAACAGATGGAACAAAAATATAAGATGTTATTAATAACATTAATTCTAAATCACTCATATCTTTTGCAATATTAATATATGTTTTATTATTAATTAACAAATTAAATATTCTTTCATATTCATTTTCATTATCAAGGATTAAATCTTCTATACCTTTATCTTTATTTTCTATTGATAATAATAAATTAGTTATATCTTTATTATATTTCTTGCCAACTTTAGAATTTAAAAATATATTTATTTCTTCAATCAAAGTATCTTTATTAGTTAACTTATTTATATATTTATAAACACTTTTAACAAAATAATTATTTTTTAATATTACTGAAAAATTCAATTCTTTATTATCTAAATGAATAAATAATTCCCCCTTTTTTCCTAAATTATATTTTGTATTTTTATTTAATTTAATTTCATATATATTTTCGTCATAAAAAATTTTGAAAATAGAGTCTATTTTTAATTCGTCAGTTGTTCTAATTATTATTGTATCTTCTTCTATAATCCATCCAAAATTAATTTTGTAATTTTCAATTGATAGTTTTATATCTTTAAACATTTTACACACATCATTTCTAAAAACTTTATATTAAAATTATCATAACTATTTAATACTTATCATTTTTTTATTTAAATTTTCTAATTCTTTTATGGATTTATCATTTGCTAATATTTTCATTTGTCTAATAGCTGAATTATTAAGTTTTATCAATCTTTCTTTTTGTGATATGCCATCATTAATAAGTTCAGCATTTGTGTTTTCTAAATTGCATAAAATAAGTAAATGTTTTAAGTCAGTATAATCTCGAATATTTCCTTCAATATTAGGATTATTATCTCGCCATTCTTTGGCAGTCATTCCAAATAAAGCAACATTTAAAACGTCAGCTTCTTCAGCATACACATATTGTTTTTGTTTTTTCAGTTAATTTAGGAATAATATTTTCTTTAATTGAATCAGTATGAATATGATAATTAGATTTAGCAAGCATTCTACTAGCTGTCCAATCAACTTTATATTGATATGCTTCATTCTTTTTTAATCTTTCAAATTCTTGGATAACATACAATTTAAATTCTGGAGATAGCCAACTTGCAAATTCTAAAGCTATATCACTGCAAGCATAAGTTCCTCCATTATTACCTGATTTAGATATTATTCCTATTGCGTTGGTTTCTTTAATCCATTTTTGAGGCGACATATAAAAACTATTTTTACCCGCGGAAGATTCAAAGGTCGTAAATTCGACACCTTTGAAATTTTCATTGTTTAATCTTTCCCACAATCCTAAATAGGCAATAACATCTCTATTTCTCATCCAAGTTTGAATTGGAATTTTTGGTTCCTCAGGATTAGCATATCTAGCCAAATCTGTAAGAGAAATATATTCTTTATTTCCTATTCTTATTACATTAATTTTATTAT
>CANQXT010000020.1 GCA_947627915.1 uncultured Bacilli bacterium | reverse complement strand
AATGAAGAAGATAATTATAGGAGTACTAGTAATAATAGAAATATTTTCTTTGTATATGATGTATCAAAGTAATGAAAGTAAGAATAATATTTTAAATGAAGTAAACATACAAGACAATAAAATAAATAAAAATACTTTTGCAATATATTGGGATGAGAATGGAATTGGAGAATATACAGAATATATAGGAGATAGTTGGCCAGGTAAAGGCTATATTTTGGATTTAGATAACACAGAATGCATGAGTGAAGAAGGTAATAAATTAAATAATGATATTTTATCTTATAGTAATAATAGTTTAACTTTAACAAGTAAAAATACAGCATATTGTACATTATATTTTTTCTTGGCTGAAAAAGAATATGACTATACAGGAAATTATCAAGTATTTATTGCACCAAAAGAAGGCAATTATAAAATAGAATTATGGGGAGCTAGTGGAGGAGAAGCTAACGATGTTAAAGAAAATACAGTAGGAAGAGGAGCATATACTAAAGGAACAATCCATTTAAATAAAAATGATAATTTATATGTATACGTAGGTCAAATCGGAATATATAGAGAATTTTCATTTAATGGTGGAGGTACAGGAGAATCATCAGGAGGAGGAGCCACAGATATAAGATTAAATAGTGGTAATTGGGATGATTTTAATTCCTTAAAATCTAGAATAATGGTTGCTGCAGGTGGCGGAGGTGGAGCTTATTCTGAAGGAATAGATTATACGCAAGAATATCAACGTGGTGATGGTGGATCATTAACAGGATTTGATGCAAGATTTTGTGCATCATATCATGACGTATGTTCTTATGATTATAGTGGGCACGGAGCAACCCAAACAAATGGAGGTGAGCCTGGTACAGTATTTAGTGGCCTTGTAGATTTGGAAAAAACTCCTGAAATGACCGGAAAATTTGGTAAAGGCGGATATGGAATTAGTAAAATTAACGGTAATTTTACTTCATCCGGTGGAGGTGGAGGTTACTATGGTGGGGGACATGGTAATCATCCAGGTTATACTTGGACTGGTGGAGGTGGTGGATCATCATATATTTCAGGACATACAGGTTGTGTAGCAATAAAAAGAGAATCAACTGAAGAAAATGTTCAACCAAAGGATGGGTGCACAGATGACACTACAGATATAGAATGTTCCAAACATTATAGTGGTAAATATTTTACTGAAACAGAAATGATAGCTGGAAACGAATCAATGCCAACCCATAATGGAGAAGGTATGATGGAAGGTAATACTGGAAATGGTTATGCTAAAATTACTTTTGTTAATTGATCCGTCAACGAAGACGTATAAAATAGAAAACTTAACCCTGAAAGAGAAATAATACGCTCTTTCTTTTTATTGCTAAATAAATAAAATTAAGTTATAATTTAAGAAGAATAGAAGAGGTTTTATTATGTTAGGTGAAATATTAGAAATTAATAATAATCATATTATAATAAAAAATAATAATACAGAAATAAGATTAAATTCTTTTGTTAAAATAACTGATACTGATGAAATATATATTGGTGAAATAATTCTTATTAAAGAAAATAATATAACAATAAAATTAATGGGTGTATTAAGAAATAATTCTTTTATTTATGGTGTAACAAGAAAACCTTCTTTTAAAGCTACTATATCTTTATTAAACAACGAAGAAATACAAATACTATTTGGTATTAATTCATATACTCCTAATAATGGTTTATATGTAGGTAAAAGTGCTTTATATCAAGATTATCCTATCTATTTAAATATTAATAATTTTTTCTCTAACCATTCTGTTATCTTAGGCAATAGTGGTTCAGGTAAATCTTGTGGAGTAGCAAGATTATTACAAAATTTATTTTATAAACAAGATGCTTCTCCAGTAAATTCAACATTCTTTATTATTGATGCTTATGGCGAATATCAAAATGCTTTCAAACAAATAGATTATGTTAATAAAAGTTTAAAATTTAAATATTATGATAGTGATACAACATCAACTCACTTTTTAAGAATACCTCTTTGGTTACTTAGTGTTGATGATATATGTCTTTTATTAGAAGTTAATAATAAAAATCAAATTCCTATTGTAGAAAAAGCTTTAAAATTAGTTAAAGTATTTATTAAAAATGATGATGAAACAATCAAATTTAAAAATAGTATTATAGCTAAAGCTTTATTAGATATATTTATAAATGGTAAAACTCCTGCTTCTATAAGAGATCAAATATTTTCTGTTTTATCAAGATATAATACAAAAGATTTAAACTTAGATTCAGAAGTTTATTTACCTGGTTATGTAAGACCATTAAAACAATGTTTAATGATTGATAATACAGGTAAGATTAAAGATATGGAATTAGTAATTAATTTTTTACAACAATATGTTATTGAAGATTTTGAATTAGCCTTTCCTGATGCTTCCATTACTTATAGTTTAAAAGATTTATTATATGCCTTTGATTTTGCTTTAATTGATGAAGGTATTTTAAATAATGATCGAGTTTTTGAACTTGCTAACAGTCTTCGTGTCCGTCTTGCCAGTATTGTTAATAGTGATTATTGTCGTTTCTTTGAATTTGAGCAAAACTTTAATAATGAAGATTTCTTTAATGAACTTACTACTACAGAAGGCTATAAAGCTCAAGTAATCAATATTAATTTAGCTAATATTGATGATCGTTTTGCAAAAGTAATTGCGAAAATATATTCTAAGTTTTTATTTGATTATGGTAAATATGAAGTAGAAAGAGGAACTAAACCAATTAATATTATTTTAGAAGAAGCACATCGTTATGTTCAACATGATAATGATATTGAAATACTAGGTTATAATATATTTGAAAGAATAGCTAAAGAGGGAAGAAAATATGCTGTTTTACTTACTTTAATAAGTCAAAGACCATCTGAATTATCGCAAACAGTTTTATCGCAATGTAGTAATTTCTTAATCTTTAAAATATCCCATCCTGAAGATATTAACTATATAAAACCAATGATTCCATTTATAGAAGATGATACTGTAGAAAAGATAAAAAACTTACAAGTAGGGCACACATTACTATTTGGTAATTCTTTTAATTTTCCAACTATTATAAAAATGGATATGGCATCACCTGCTCCAATTAGTAGTAATTGTGATGTAGCAAATACTTGGTTTTAAAAAGAAAAGGCTGTCTAGAATGATTTCTAGACAACCTTTTTTATAATGTCTCAATATTATTTTCAAATGGATTAACAACTTTAGAATTATTTTTACCAATAACAGCGTTCTTTAATTCATCATCATCTTGACCAAAGTCATCATTAACATCAATAACTCTTAATATTTCATCCATTGAAGTATAACCTTCCATTACTTTTATTAAACCATCTTTAAGAAGAGTACTACTATCTTTAGTATAAACTAATTTTCTTAATTGATCTTTTCGAACATTGTTAACAATAGCATCTCTAATCTCTTGATTAATCTCTAATACTTCGTGTAAAGCAATACGACCTTTATAACCATCAAAACATTCACTACAACCAACTGGGGTATATATTTGATTAACATCTAAATTAAGAACGGTTTTAAATAAATTCTTTTCATAATTATTAGTAGGTCTTGCACTTCGACATTTAGGACATAATCTTTTAACTAATCTTTGGGAAATAATTCCGGATAAAGCACTACCTAATAAATATCTTTCAACATCCATATCGAGTAATCTTTCAATTGTATTTAAAGAGTTATTAGTGTGGATAGTAGATAAAACTAAGTGACCAGTAATAGAGGCACGAACGGCAATACGAGCTGTTTCATCATCACGAATTTCACCGATCATAATAATATCCGGGTCTTGTCTTAAAATACTTCTTAAAGAATTACTAAATGTTAAACCAATTTCACTCATAACTTGAACTTGGTTAATACCAGCAATTTTCATTTCAACGGGATCTTCAACAGTTATAATGTTTCTGTCAGTCGTATTTAAAACTTGAAGCATAGAGTAAACAGTAGTTGATTTACCAGATCCAGTAGCACCAGTAACCATTATAATTCCATTAGGTTTCTTGATTAATGCTTGAATTTTATCATAATTATCTTTAGTAAGACCAATTGATTCTAGACCATTTAAACTCATTGTATAATCTAAGATACGAATAACTATTTTTTCGCCATTAACAATAGGTAAACTAGAAACACGAAGATCGACATCCATATCTTCAATTAAACCTTTAATCGCTCCATCTTGAGGTAATCTTGATTCCGTTATATTCATTCCCGAAATAATCTTAATTCTAGTAACTAAATTCTTTTTAATAACGGCTGGTACTTTAGCATAATTCATTAAAGAACCATCAACTCTTACCCGAACATTTAAATCTTCTTCCGTTGGATCAAAGTGAATATCTGATCCACCGTGTTTAACTGCGTCGATAATCATTTCGTTAACAATATCAACAATTGGTTTATTTTCATAGTCAAATTCTCTAAACACGAAGTATCACCATTCACCCTTTATCTTTCCTACTAATTATTATACAATATTTAATTCTAATTGACAATTGATTTTATTGTATTTTAAAATATTAATAAGGGTGATATATATGGCAAATCTAATTAAAATACCTGAAAATGAAAACATTAATTTAGATACAATGTTAAACTTATATTTAGATCCCTTATATATCTATATGCCTATTACTAAAAAAGATAATTATAAATTAAATAATTATCTATATAAAAATACGAATATTGAAAATAATAAAACATCTATTTCTGGTAAAATAAATGGTGCTAAAAAAGTTATCTTTAATAATAAAGAAGTAGTGGCTTTAGAAATAAAAAATGATTTTAAAGAAAATGTTAAAGAAAGAATTAATAAAATAAATATAAAAAATAAAGAAGATTTAGAAAATATTTTAAAATTATATAATTTAACAAATATTATAGATAAAATAGATAATAAGAAAGAATATTTAGTTATAACTTGTGCCCTAGATAGTAGTTATAATTATAATGAAGTTATAATATTAAACAATTATTATCGTAAACTTTGTAAATTAATTAATGATTTATTAAAAATATTAAATATTAATCAAGCTATTTTAGCTATTAAAAATACTTCTTATACTAATATTAAAAATATTAAAAGTATTATTGGTACATATCCTAATATTCAAGTTAAATTATTAATGGATAATTATTTAGTTAGTTATGATAAATTCTTATGTCAAGAATTAAATATATCTTTAGATAAAACAATTATTCTTAATATAACAGATATATATAAAATATATACTATTTTTAAAACTAATATGTTAAATGAAACATTTTTATCTATAAGTGGTGATGCTATTCAAAAGTCAATGGTTATTAAAACCAAATTAGGTACTTCTATTAAAGAAATATTAGATAAATTTATTACTATTACAGAACCAGATTATACTATTTATATAAATGGTATCTTAAAGGGAAGAGAAGTACCTAATTTAGATGATTATATAGTATGTGATGATCTTAAATATATAGTTATTAATAAAAGACAAATAATTAAAGAAGAAGAATGTTTTAATTGTGGAGCTTGTTATAAAGTATGTCCTAGTAATATAAATGTCTTAAAATGTTATTTAGAAAATAAAAAGAATAATAAATGTATAGGATGTGGTTTATGTAATTATGTATGTCCTGCTAATATTAAATTAAAAGAAAAAATATATGGAGATATAGATGAAAAGAAAAAGTTATAAAAAGATTATTTTAGAAAATTTAATTCTTTTAATACCTTTTATATTATATGGTTTATATAAAAATGGTATTTTAATTTATCAAAGAGGTTTTATAAATCAAATTTTAATTTTTAAAAATATTTATTTTGTTTTAATAGCTATTGGTATTAAAATAGGATATGATTTAGTTAAAGATAAAAAAATTATTTTAAATTATGATTTTATATATTTAATATTAGTTAGTATGATTATTCCCTATAATACTAATATATTAATATATACTATTATATTGTTACTTAGTTATATATTAAGTAATTTCTTAGAAAAGAAATTACAATTTAATAAAGTATGTTTTATGTTTTTATTAATTTTTTTAATAAATGGTTTATTGGAAAATTATTCTTATAATAATATATTAGAAACTAAATTTACTTATAGTTTTTCTTTCTTTGATATTTTAATGGGAAGAAGTGTTGGAGGTATTTCATCATCTTGTATATTATTTAGTTTACTAAGTTATATTTATTTATTAAATTCTTTTTATTATAAAAAAAATATTCCTTTATGTATAAATATTACTTATTTGTTTCTATCTTTTATCTATTATTTAATTACTAAAGATAATATTATTATTAATAGTGAACTTTTATTTAGTAGTGTTTTTATTGCAACTTTACCTAAATATAGTCCTTATAAAGAAAAAATGCAAATAATATATGGTTTATTAATTGGAGTATTAGCATTTATCTTATATGTTTTATTTAATAATTTAGCATTTATTTATTTAAGTATTTTCTTAGTATCTTTATTAATGAATATTAAACAAATTAAAAACTAATATAATTGATAGTAATTATTGACAAGTGTTAAAAATACGCATATAATTAAATTGGAGGTTAATTATATGGCAAGTTTAGAATATAAACAAATTGTAGAAGAAAGAACAAAAATTATAAATAAATTAAAAGAATTAGAAAATAATGAAATAGTAAAAGAATATCTTACTTTACAAAAACAAGAAAGAGCATTAGAAATTAAACAATTAAAAATGTATAAGGAAGAAAAAGTTAAAGAGTATGATTCTTGTAATCATATATGGGTTCATGTTTTACATGATTATGATAGTTGGGAAGGACGTTCTTATAACTATTATGGATGTATAAAATGTGGGCTTGATCAAAGAGTATTTGAATTAATGGACAGATTGAGAGATAAAGACTTTTTAAGTTTGGACCAACAAATAATGTATGATTATTTATATGGTCGCTCTTTTATTGTTACTGGTAAAGGAATTAATACGCATCTTTCTTGTGATTTTAATCTAGCAAAAGAATTATATACTAAAATAAAACAAGAATATCAAGATATAGATGATGAAACTACTATAAATATATTTGAAAAAAAGTTAAAATTAGTTAAATAAAAATAATTTTATTTATTGATAAATGTATAAACATTATATATACTTTAAATAGAGGGAGATGGTTTTATGGAAGATAAATTTCAAAAACAGGAAAATTTTTTAGAAATTAGCATACCTAATAATATTTTAAAATCTTCAAATATAAAATTAGATGATAATAAAATAGTTATTGTTCCTTTAAAAAAGAAAATATCATTAGAAAAAAGATTTAAAGAATATAATGGTGAAAATTTAGCTAAAGATTTTTCTTGGGATGGAAGATTAGGAAAAGAAATATGGTAAGAATTCTATTTCTAACCAAGGAATTGTTTCTAATAAAAAGATAAGAATATTGAAGAGCGAGAAAAGCTCTTTTTTTATTTTAAAAAAAAGAAGATAAAACTATCTTCCTAATTATTAAATTTAACTGTTATATATTTATTTTCTGTATATAGTTCTTGAATACTTCTAATGATATTATTTGCTTTTTCTTTATTATGTTCTTTATCCACAACGACTACATTAATATTATTATCTTTGATTTTAACAAAAGAATTTAAACCAAATTTTTCTTTGATTAAGTCTTTTATTTTTTCTTCTTCACTTTTATTATTATTTAATTGTTGCATATTTTCATAGGCTGTATTTTTTTCTTCAATTGTACTTTCACTATCTAATAAGACATTTTGGTATTCTTCCATTAAAGCTTGTTTTTCTTCATCATTTTCTACTTCTAAAGCTACTAAAATATCCGATTCATCTATTTCAATAACTTCACTAGTATCAACACTATCATTTTTTAAAACACTTTCTACCTCATCATCAATACTAATATAATAGATACCTAAAATAAGTATCAAAGAAAATAAAGTTATAAACCATAAATTTTGTTTATTAATCATTCTTACGCTCCTTATTCAGTAAATTGTATGTTCAAATTTATAAAATATGTCTTAATAAAAAAAGGAAATGAACAAAACAATAACAAATATATAAGTAGAGGAGGGAATTAATGAGTAATATAAAGCCAGTGATTCAGCAAGATTTTAAAGACTGTGGTGTTTGTTCAATGGAATATATAATTATGTATTATAATGGTTATATTCCAATTGAAAAGTTAAGAGAAGATACTTTTACAGACACTAATGGGACTACAGCTTTTCATATTGTTAATGCTTTTCAAAAGTGGGGTTTTGATGCAATCGGGGTTTATGAGCATGACTTGTATAGTTTTGATTTATATTATCCACTTATAGCACATTTAAAACAGAAGAATAATTTAGAACATTTTGTAGTTATAACTAATATTAAAAAAAATATTGTCTACTTAATGGATCCAGGTAGTGGTTATAAGAAAATGCCTATTGAAGAATTTAACAAATATTTTACTGGTCATATTATCTTAGCAAAACCAAGAGAAAAAGTTATAAAATTTAAGGAAGGACTTACCATTAATAAGTTATTTTTTAAAATCTTGTTTAAGGAAAAGTTTCTGGTTTTAAAAATAATTATTATAAGTATTTTATTTTCTTTCTTTTCAATATTATCTAGTTATTATTTAAAAATAGGTAGTAATATTATAAGTGAAGATTATAACTTAATTAAATTTTTGATTATTATTTTTTTGGGTGTTATTTTAGGTAAAATATTTAGTATATTTATACGCGATTATTTTGAAAATCATTTAAGTAATTTAGTTGATTTAGATATCTATCCTGATTTTTTTAACCATTTATTTCATCTTCCTCTAAATAGCATTAA
Organism: uncultured Bacilli bacterium; assembly: GCA_947627915.1. Lineage (GTDB taxonomy): Bacteria > Bacillota_I > Bacilli_A > RF39 > UBA660 > SIG200. The sequence goes on along the minus strand of CANQXT010000020.1, from coordinate 11,150 downwards.
AAGTCGTACTTCAGGAGAAATAATGTTGAGAGTAACAGAGTTAGCTAATATTAAGAGTTTATTTACCGAAATATTTATAGCAACATTTTTAGATTTAACAATGGTTATTATCTCTGTTATTGTGCTTTATTTTATTAATCTTCGATTGTTTGTAATTTTAATTATATTTTTATTATTTTATATAATACTAGGTATTATTAGTAGTAAGATTATTTATCATAAAGTATTAAAGAATATAACTTTAGAAACAGATTATAAGAGTACTCTTTTAGAAAATGTTGAAATGTATGAAAGTATTAAGAATTTAGGTGTAAGTGATAAAATATTACAAAAAATAGAAAGGAGTTTAACCAAATATTTACATAATACATATTACTTCAATAAATATTTTAATATAACAAATTTATTTAAAAATATTCTTATTGAGATGTGTTTCTTTTTAATTAATACTTATGGTTTTATTAATGTTTATAAAGGAAATTTAAGTCTTGTTGATTTATTTACTTTTGATATTATGATTTCTTATTGTGTTGATCCCATTAAAAATATTATAGACATGCTACCAAAATTTAATTATATAAAAGCTACTTTTAATAAATTAAAGGAATTTATTAATATTGAAGAAGAGAGTAACAAAAAAGAAAATCTTAATTTAGATGGTGATATTATTTTTCAAGATGTTAAATTTTCTTATAATAATTATGATTATATTTTAAATAATATAAATATTAAAATTACTAAGGGAGATAAATTATTATTGGAGGGAGTTTCAGGAGTAGGTAAAAGTACTATTTGTAAACTCTTATATAAAGAATATATACCTAATTCAGGAGAAATATATATAGGTAAATATAATCTTAAAGATATCTGTATTGAAGATATAAGAGATAATATTTTATATATCTCTCAAAATGAAAATCTATTTACAGGTACGATAAAAGAAAATATTTTAATATATAGAGATATTTCGGAAAAAGAATTTCATAATATATGTGAAATTTGTTTAATTGAAGATATCGTTTCCAAAAAAAGTATGCGTTATAATTCTTTAATAGAACCTACTTCTAAGAATTTATCTGGTGGTGAAAAACAACGCATAATATTAGCAAGAGGACTATTAAAAAAGTGTAATATCATTATTTTAGATGAAGCTTTAAGTGAAGTTGATATCGATAAAGAAAAACAAATTATTAAAAATATCAAAGAATATTTTAAAGAAAAAACAATAATATATATTTCACATAAAAAACAATCTAAATTATTTAATAACCATATTTTAATTGGAGGAGTAAATGAATGATTACAAATTAAATTATGATAAATTAAAAAGATTGCCTATCTTAAAATTAAGAATAGTAATTATAATTATTATCTTAACTATTTTAATACTTATTTTTTTCGCCTGTCATTTAAGTATTGAACGAAAGGTAATTTGTTTAGGAGTTGTTAAAAATAATTTATTAAATATTCAAATAACGGAAAATCTCTCTGACAAAGTAAAAAACAGTAATAAATTAATTTTTAATAAGAAAAAAATGAATTATCGAATTGCTAACTATGGAGAATTTCAAATTAACAATGGTTCTTTTATAGAAAGTATTGCTTTAACTGTTGATCATTATGTTTATGATAATGAGATTGGAAAAGTAGAAATTATTTATGGAAAAGAAAAAATTATTAAATATATTTTAGAGTTATTTAAGTAAGGAGGTAATATGATGGTAGAGTTAAATAATGAAGAAATGTTAAATATAAGTGGAGGAGGATTAGGTTCATATGGTCTAGCAGCTTTAATTGCGGGTTTAGTTGTATTTGTAATTGGCTTTTTTGACGGTATAACTAATCCGAAAAAATGTAATAATTAAGGAGTAAAAAATGTTAAGTAATGAAGAGTTATTAAATATTAAAGGTGGTGCTTTAAGTATCACTGGATCATTAATAAATAATGTTGTTCAATTTTATAATAAAATCTTTGAATTTGGACAATCTTTAGGTTCAACAATTCGTCGACTAAGCGAAAATAAATTATGTAAGATTTAATTTTTTCGGGGACTCGACTAATATTTTACTATTTTTTCTTGTCAAATGTTAACATAAGTGTTATAATAACGACAGTTGAAAGCGAAGGGAGGGCGATTTTGTTGACAAAGGTTGTAGTTTCAAATGGTAACATAGATAAGGCTTTAAAAATATTTAAAGTTAAAGTTGCTAAAAGTGGTATCCCTTCAGAACTAAAAAAGAGAAAATTCTATATTAAACCTGGTGTAGAAAGAAAAATAAAAAAAGAAGAAGGAATAAAAAATTCTCATAAAAAGAATCATGATTAAGGAGGCAATAATTTATGTTTGATAAAATAAATGCTGATTTAGTTAGTGCAATGAAAAATGGTGATAAATTCACTTTATCCGTTTTAAGAATGTTAAAAAGTGCTTTACAATTAGAAAAAATAAATAACAAAAAAGAAATGACTGATGAAGTTGTAATTAATGTTATAAAGAAACAAGTAAAGCAAAGAAAAGATTCTATAAATGAATATGTAAATTTAGGTAAAGAAGACGTTGCTGAAAGTTTAAATAAAGAAATTGAAGTTTTAAGTAGTTATTTACCTGAAGAAGCAAGTGATGAAGAGATTTTAAAAACTATTGAAGATGCATTTAAAGAATTGAATCCAACAAGTATGAAAGATATGGGTTCAGTAATGAAGTACGTTATTGGTAAACTTAGTAATGTTGATAATGCTAAGGTTAGTGCTATGATAAAAGAAAGGCTAGTAAAATAGTCTTTTTTTCATTCTCTAAAAATATAATATAGAGATGAAAAAATTACATTTTAGAGAATATTTTGAAAATTATTTATATGATTTACAAGACTTCATAAGTATCTATGAAGGACATTTGCATGTTTTTAATTATCAAAAGTTAATTAAATTAAGTGAAAATGAAATTATTTTACAAATGATTAATAAAGAAATAAATATAAAAGGTCAATATTTAAAAATTAAACAGATGACAAAACAAGAATTATTAATAATGGGTAATATAATGAAAGTTGAGTTTAATTATGACAAATAAAATAGTATGGGTAAAATTTTATGATAATAATTATTATAAAATTTTACTAAAGTTAAATTCGATAGATGTAAATATATATAATAATATTCAAAAAGATAATAGTGTTTTAGTGCAAATAAATTATGAAGATTATAAAAAAATAAAGAAATATTTAATAAGTTATAAGACAGAAATAGTTGAAGTATCAGGTATCTTAAAAATAAAACAAATGCTTAAAAAATATTTTGTTTTTCTTGTAACTATTATTATATCTATTATGCTTTTATTAATTGTAAATAAGATGGTTTTTAAAATAGATATTAAAAGTAATAATCATAGTATTCAAACGCTTTTAAAAAAAGAATTAGAAAAAAATGGTTTAACTATTTTTAAATTAAAAAAGAGTCATTCTAAGATTGAGAAGATTGTTGATAAAATATTAGAAGATAATAAAGATGTTTTAGAATGGTTAGAAATAAAGTATGATGGTTTAATAATGGTTGTAAATGTAACAGAGAAAACAATTATTAAAGAAGAAGAGAAACATGATTATTGTCATATTGTAGCAAATAGAGATGCCAAAATATTATCTTTAAACATTTATAGGGGTGTTGCTTTAAAAGAAGTAAATGATTATGTTTTAAAAGGGGATACAATCTTATCTGGAGATATAACTTTTAATGAAGAAGTTAAAAACCAAGTATGCGCTAGTGGCGAAGTATATGGGGAAGTTTGGTATAAAGTTAAAGTAACTGTTCCTTTTGTAGAAACATCAATTAAATATACCGGTAAGAATAGATATAATATAAATATAAAATATAATGATCATACTTATCCTATTCTTAAAAGTAGAATAGATAAAAGAAAAGAAGAAGAGATTAATATATATAAATTAAATGATTTTGAAATTAATATTGTTAAGGAAAAAGAATATGAAGAAATAAATAAAACATTAAGTGAAAAAGAGGCTTATGATAAGGCATTAGACTTAGTTACCAATAAGATAAATTTAAAATTAAATAAAGATGAAAGTATTTTATTAAAAAAAGTTTTGAAAAAGGAAGTAAATAATAGTAAAATATATTTAGAAGTATTTGTTATTACAAAAGAAAACATTGGAATGGTAAAAGTTATAGAAAAGGAGTTGTAGAAATGGTTACAGTATTATTTAACAAAGTATTTAATGAAATATGGCCTATGTTAGTAGTTTTTATTGCCACAATATCTTGTATTCGTTTTTTCTATATTCAAAATCATCATGAAAAATTTGTCTTTTATAAAGAAGTTGTCTATTTAATTTCAATTATATATATATGGTTGTTGTTTACAATTTTAACAATGACTGAACTTAATAATTATAGTGGTATGAATTTAGTACCATTCTCTGAAATATTAAGATATAAGGTAGGAACGTCAGGTTTCTATTACAATGTTATTGGTAATATCTTAATCTTTTTACCATTTGGTTATTTAATTGGGGTCTATATAAAGCCCAAAAAAATATGGCCTATAATTATAACAACAATAATGACGAGTACTATTGTTGAATTTGTACAATTAAAAATAGGCCGAAGTTTTGATATCGATGATATTATTTTAAATATCATCGGAGGTATTATTGGTTACTTATTATACATTGGTTTATCTGCTATACATAAAAGATTACCAGATATCTTTAAAAATGATGTATTTTATAATATAATAACGGTTATATTAATTATTTTATTTTTAATATATGTTTTAGGTTATTGGGGAGTTATATTTAAATGATTGATTATAGTATTACAAATGAATATGGTTATAAAAATGATTATAGTTATTTAGATGATGTTATTAAAAATGTAATGAAGCATGAAAAAGTAGATAATGCTAATTTTAGTATCGTTTTTGTAGGTAATGAAAAAATTCAAGAGATTAACAAATTATATCGCCACATAGATAAAGTTACGGACGTTATATCTTTTGCTTTTGAAGATGAATTAGATTATATTGCCAATGAAGATATAAGAAATTTAGGGGAAATATATATATGTATTCCAAGAATGATTAAGCAAGCTAAAGAATATGGTCATAGTGAAACCAGAGAGTTAGCGTTTTTAACAGTGCATGGCTTACTGCATTTACTTGGTTATGATCATATGACAAAAGAAGATGAAGAGGTAATGTTTGGAATTCAAGAGGAAGTGTTAAATGAAGATGAAAGAACAAAAAGATAATGTTGGATTAATAAAGAATATCTTAAATAAATTTAAATATTCTGGTCAAGGTTTACTTTATTGTTTACAAAATGAAAGTAGTTTTGTTTTAGTAGCAATTTGTGCTTGTTTGATAATTATTCTGGGTGTTTGTTTTGATATTGATTTTTTAGAATGGGTTATATCATTTGGAAGTTTATGTATGGTAAGTATTACTGAACTTATTAATACAGCGATTGAAGCAACTGTTGATATGGTAACTTTAGAATATAATGAATATGCTAAAATAGCTAAAGATTGTGGAAGTGCCGCGACAGGAATAATGGGAGTACTTGCAACAATAGTTAATTTAATTATTTTTGTTCCTTATTTTATGGAATTATTTATCAAGATATTTTAGGAGGTTAATATGAAGAGTGGCTTTGTTAGTATTGTAGGAAGACCAAACACTGGTAAGAGTACATTAATAAATAGAATAATAAATAAAAAAATAGCGATTACCTCAAATGTTGCTGGTACAACAAGGAATTTAATTGAAGGAATCTATCACGAAAAAGATTTCCAAATAATATTTGTTGATACTCCAGGAATATCTAAACCTTTAAATAAATTAGGTAAAGTATTAAATAAACAAGCTTATGCTTTAACTAAAGATGTTGATTTAATATTGTTAGTAGTGGATATAGAAGCAGGAATTGGTAAAGGAGATAAATATTTAATGAATTCTTTACTAAAGAATAATATTCCTGTTATCTTAGTTATTAATAAAATTGATAAAATAAGTAAAGAAACACTTATAATGGCTATAAATGAATTTAAAGATTATACTTTTTCAGAAATTGTTCCAATATCTGCTAAAGAGAATGATAATGTTGAACATTTAATTGAAGTTATTAAGAAGTATTTAAAAGATGATATTAAATATTATGATGATAATATGATTACCAGTAGTAGTATGAATTTTATGGCTGGGGAATTAGTTAGAGAAAAAATCTTACAAAATACTAAAGATGAAGTACCTCATTCCATAACTTGTCATTGTCTTAAAATAGAAGATAAAAAAGATATTGTAAATGTATCAGTTGATATAGTAGTAGATAAACAATCTATTAAAAAGATTATAATTGGATCTGAAGGAGATATGTTAAAAAAGATTGGTACATTAGCTAGAAAAGATTTAGAAGAATTATTGGGTAAGAAAGTATATTTAGAATTATATGTTAAAGTAATTGAAGATTGGAAAGATAAAGAAAAATATTTAAAAGAATTAGGTTTCTTTGATTATGAATAAAAAATAAAAATATTCACCAATATAATATTAGAAAGGTGAATTAAATGAATAAAAAGGAAGCTTGGAATAATTTTAAGAATAGTGGTAAGATAGATGACTATTTAAAATATAAAGAAATTGAAAGAAAAAAATAAATTTCTTTCTTTTTTTGTTATAATAAAGAAGAGATGAAGTGTTAGTATGTTAGAAAAAGTTGAAGGTATTATTATAAAAGAAACTCCCTATGGGGAAACTTCGAAAATAATTAATGTTTTAACCAAAGAATATGGTATTATAGGTATTATGTGTAAAGGGGCAATGGGGATAAAATCAAAATTAAGAAGTGTAACACTGAAACTTACTTATGGTATTTTTAATATTTATTATAAAAAAGATAAATTATCTTTACTTAATTCTGTCGATATCATTAATTCTTTAAAAAATATTAAAGAAGATATAACTTTAATTAGTTATGCCTCTTATATATGTGATTTAGTTTATCAAGTTATTAAAAATGATAATTATGAAACTAAAATATATGATAATTGTATTAATAGTCTTTTAAAATTAGAAGAGGGATTAAATCCCATTGTTATAACTAATATCTTAGAAGTAAAACTTTTAGATTATTTAGGAGTAGGTCTTAATTTAACTAGTTGTGTATCTTGTGGTAGTAAAAAGAATATTGTTACTTTATCTAGTGAAAAGGGAGGACTTATTTGTAAGGATTGTTACGAAGGAGAAAGAATTGTACCTATAAGTTTAGTTAAAACTATTAATATGTATTATTTAATTGATATAAAAAGTATTAGTAAAATATCTTTAAAAGAAGACGTTATCAAAGAAATAAATTATTTTATAAGTAGTTTTTATGAAGATTATACAGGGTTATATTTGAAGAGTAAAGCCTTTTTAAAGACAATTGAGAAATTGTAAAATTTAAGTAAATGCATTGTAAATAGTTGATATAGAGATTGCTAAGTCAATCTTTTTTTGTTTTAATGAAATTATGATAGGTGGTAGTTATGAAGAAGTTATTTAAATATTTATTTATTCTTATATTTTTATTTATGATAAATATATATAGAGTAGATGCCCAAAATATAACAATTGATGAAGTTGTTCAAAAATTTAAAGAGAATTTAAATGAACTTGAATTAGAAAACTTGGATGTTCAAAAAGAAGATAATCAAATAATTGTTAAATATGAATGTACATTTAGTACAGAAGAAGATCATAAAGATTGTCAAACAATTTATAATATAGATAATGATATTATATCTTATGAATTTGCTGGTAATAAAGAATTGGAAAATGATGTTTATCAAGGTTTTCAAGATACTTTATTATCTGCATTCTTAATATATTCAGTTGGTGAATTGAAAGGATATAATATTGAAGATTTTCAAAAATATGATTTTGATGATGACGTAGAAGATAATTTTACTATTGAAGAAGATGGTCTAGAAACTAAAATGTTTACTTATGTATTTGATGATGAATATTCACATGTATCTGGAACAATTCATGAAACTTTCAAAATTGATATTAATAAATTTGATTTAAATAATTTGGTAAGTAAATATGGTAGAGAAACATTAGATGCTTTAATTAATTTGGAAACTACTAGTGAAGGAATTAGTATTAATATTAAAACTTCTTTAGAAGATGGCAAAGTTTTAACAATTTATAAATCTAGTGATAATATTAATTTTGAAGTATTAGATAATGTAACTATTGAAAATAATGAAGTATCTTATTTAGATAAAAATGTTTTAAAAGAAACAACATATTACTATAAAGTTGCTGTTGAAAATACAAATGTCTTTAGTGAAATATATGAAATAGAAATATTTGATGATGTTATTGGAGAAAAAGAAGAAGTAGTTGAAGAAATAACAATTAATAAATTAGCATTAACAAAAACTAATGAAGGAATAGTAGTAGATATAGAATCTAATTTAAGTGATGGCAAAATGGTAAGTATTTATAAATCAACAGATAATGAAAAATATGACTTAGTTGCTGAAGTATCTATATTAAATCAAAAAATATCTTATTTAGATGAATTAGTTAAAGAAGGACAAACTTATTATTATAAAGTTGTTGTCTTAGATAATAATAATGTTATAAATAAAGTAGAATCTATAAAATATAATAAAGTAGATACTGTAGTAGAAAATCCTCAAACAGGAATAATTAATTATTTAATTCCTACTACAATATTATTAGGTGGTTCTTTTATAGGGTATAAAAAATTAAAAAGAAAAAATGTTTTAAATAAAATCTAAAATGTCGTTATAGACATTTTTTCTTGCTCTCTTTTTAAAAATAACTTATACTATAATTAAGGGTGATGGTATGGCAGATATGATTTTTAAGTATAGTTCTATGAGTGGTGGTAAAACAATTAATTTATTACAAACAGCTTTTAGTTATGAAGAAAAGAATTTTAAAATAACCCTTATAAAATCTATACAAGATACGAAAGGTAAAAATAAAGTTTTATCTCGTAATGGAATGCAAAGAGAAGTAGATATTTTACTACATAAAGATGAATCGTTATTAACAACTAAAAATTATCAAAAATATTATACTTCTAAAGTTATTCTTGTAGATGAATCAGAGTTATTAAATAAACGACAAATTCAAGAATTATGGACAATAGCGCATTTAATAAATATTCCTGTTATTTGTTATGGATTAAAGAGTAATTTTAAAGGAGAAATATTTAGTGATGGTGTATCTCATTTATTTGCTGTCTCTGATATTATTGAAGAAATAGGTAGTACATCACTTTGTGAATGTGGTAAAAAAGCTATTTTTAATGCTCGAAAAATAAATGATAAATATACATTAGATGGTCCGGATATTTTAATTGATGAGGGAACTAAGAAAGAATTTGAATATGTTCCTTTATGTTCTGATTGTTATATGAAATACGTTAAAATTGGTAGTGAAGAAGCTAAAAATTTAGCAAAATTAGTTGATAAAATCAGATAGATAATATATAATTTAAGCATACAAGCGATGAAGGTGTGGAAAACCTGAGCTATATAAGAAATGAGATTCTTCTAAGAATAATTAGGGTGGAACCGTGGGTAATTACTCACCCCTAAATACTTAGGAGTTTTTTTATTAAAAAGGAGAATAATTATGGAAGAAATGACAATGGAAAAAATGACTAATTTGTGTAAACAATATGGTTATATTTATCAAGGAAGTGAAATATATGGTGGACTTGCTAATACTTGGGATTATGGTCCATTAGGAGCTAAACTTAAAAATAATGTTAAAGATTCTTGGCGTAATTTTTATATTAGAAGAAGAATGAATGCTTATGAAATAGATGCTGATATTTTAATGAATCCTAAAGTATGGGTAGCATCAGGTCACGTCTCATCATTTAATGATCCGCTTATTGATTGTAAAAGTTGTAAAACTAGACATCGGGCTGATAATTTAATTGAAGAATTTGATAGTAGTGTTCATGCTGATTCAATGAGTGAAGATGAAATGATTGCCTATATTAAAGAACATAATGTTCCGTGTCCTAAGTGTGGTAAAAGTGATTTTACTGGCATTAGAGAATTTAATTTAATGTTTGAAACTAATCGGGGAGTTATTAAAGATGATAAAAGTGTTGTTTATTTAAGGCCAGAGAATGCGCAAGGAGAATATGTCAATTATTTAAATGTTAAAAGAACTACTAGAAGTAACTTACCATTTAGTATTGGTCAAGTTGGTAAAGCATTCCGTAATGAAATAACCCCAGGTAATTTTACTTTCCGAACTATTGAATTTGAACAAATGGAATATCAAACATTTTGTAAACCGGGTACTGATGAAGAAATTTATGATTTCTATAAAGAATTTGCTTTAAGATATTTTATTTCTCTAGGACTTCCTGAAGTTAAACTTAGATATCACGACCATGAAAAATTAGCGCATTATGCTAAAATGGCCTCAGATATAGAATATGAATTCCCATTTGGGTGGGGAGAAATAAATGGTACTCATAATCGAACTGATTTTGACTTAAAACAACATGAAAAATATAGTGGCGAAAAAATGGTTTATACAGAACCAGAAACAAATGAGAAATATGTTCCATATATTATTGAATCGACAATTGGAGTAGATAGATTAGTTTTAGCTCTTTTATTTAATGCTTATCACGAAGAAGTATTAGAAAATGGCGAAACAAGAGAAGTAATGGAATTTATTCCTGCTCTTGCACCATATAAAGTAGGTATTTTACCTCTTATTAAAAAAGTGCATAGTGAAAAAGCTAAAGAATTATATGCCGAATTAACAAAATATTTTGATGTTTGTTATGATGATGGTGGTAGTATTGGTAAAAGATATAGAAGATGTGATGTTATGGGAGTACCATTTGTTATAACTATTGATGATGATACTTTAAATAATAATACTGTTACATTAAGAGATCGAGATACAATGGAACAAATTACTTTAAATGTTGATGAAATAGTAGATTATGTTCAAGAAAAAATAAGAATTTATTAGAAAAAAGGTAATTGGTCTTTTTTCTTTTTTGGTGAATTCTCAAAGTAAAAGCAACCAGCAAAATTAGTAATTAAAAGACAAAAGTAAAAGCAACTAAAAAATCGG
>CANQXT010000019.1 GCA_947627915.1 uncultured Bacilli bacterium | reverse complement strand
AACACCATTATATCAAAAATGAATTCCGTTAGGAATTCATTAACTTATGAAAAATTTATTTTTCATTTTTCTTGTTAGATAGTTATTTTATAGTTAAAAGGTATTATAATCTTTTTCAATATTGAAATGTTGCACTTCATTTTTAAATTAACAATTTTAAATTAACTATCTTTCTTAATTTAATTATGATATGATAAAGATGAGGTTATATTATGAGATTAGATAATGAAAGAAATCGAATATTAATGTTTATAATTGCTTTAGCTATACTTATATCTACTATTATTATGGCTAATAAAAATAAAGATAATGCTCACGAAGTAGAAGAAATACCAGAAGATATTATAGATGTTAAAGAAGAAGGCCCTAGTGAATTAAGTGTTTTATTAGATCAGTATTTAACTATAGAAGAAAAAGATTATATTAGAACAAATAATAAAATACCAGATAATATTATTGAAAATGTTATTGATAGAGTAAATACCAATAATTCTTTCGAATTAAGAAGAAGTAGAAGTATTATCAAAGATATGAGGGATTAAATGCAAACTTATTTAATTGGAAGTAATATAAATTATTTTATAAATGAAAGTATAAAAAAAATAGCTAAAAATATTGAAAATATTATCACTTTTAATTTGGAAGAAAATACAATGGATGAAGTTTTAGAAGAAGCTAGTTATTTTTCAATGTTTAATGATTTAAAATGTATTATTGTTAAAAATGCTAGTTTTTTTGGTAGTACTAAAAAAGGTGAAACAAATGATAATAAAAATAATAGTGAAAAATTATTAAAATATATTGCAAATGAAAATAAGAATACAATCTTAATATTTATATGTAATGATCAAGTTGATACTAAGAAAAAAATATATACTATTTTAAATGACGCTAATAATGTTTTTATAAGTAAAAAAATGACTAAAACAGATATCAAGAATGAATTAGCTAATATTGTTAAAACTAATGGTTATCAAATCGAAGATAAATCTTTATGGTATATTATTAATAATTCTTTAAATAACTTAGATATTGCTTTAAATGAATTAAAAAAAATAATGTTATATTATAATAAGAAAACTTTTATAACATATGATGATGTTTGTAAAATAACAAGTAAATCTATTGAAGAAAATAATTTTAAAATAGTTGATAGTATAATTGCTAAAAATTTAGAGGAAGCACTTAAAAATTTAGAAGAATTAAAAATATTTAAAGTAGAACCAAATAATATTTTAAACTTAATATATCGGGAATTTAAATTAATGCTTTCTTATATTCTTTATAATGAAAAAAAAGTAAATCAAACTACTATAGCGTCTAATTTAAAGTTAGCTCCTTGGCAAATGGAAAAACTGATAAATAATGTTCATAATTATAGTAAAGAAGAAATAAAAAAAGAAATTATATATATAAGTGAATTAGATTATAAATTAAAAAGTGGTTTAATAAATAAAGATGTATTATTAATAAATTATATTTTTCATTTTTGTTAATTGACAAATAATAGTTTTTTGTTATTATATATAAAGTAAAAAAAGGGTGATTATAATGAAAGAAACAGTTGTAGTAGGAATGTCTGGTGGTGTTGATTCAGCAGTGGCAGCTTACTTATTAAAAAAAGATGGTTATAATGTAATTGGCCTATTTATGCGTAATTGGGATAGTACCATAAATGGGGAAGATTTTCAAAATGATGATATTATTTGTCCCCAAGAAAAGGATTATAATGATGCTAAATTAGTTTGTGATCATTTAGGTATTCCCTTACATAGAGTGGATTTTATTAAAGAATATTGGGATTATGTCTTTAAATATTTTTTAGATGAACTAGATAAAGGTCGTACTCCTAATCCAGATATGTTATGTAATAAATATATTAAATTTGATTTATTTAAAAAAGAAGCGCAAAAATTAGGAGCAGATTATATAGCAACAGGACATTATGCGCGAATAGAAAATGGAAAATTATTGCGGGCTAAAGATTTAAATAAAGATCAAACTTATTTTTTGGCTGATGTTCCTTATGGTGAATTTAAAAATGTTTTATTTCCCATTGGCCATTTAACTAAACCAGAGGTAAGAGATATTGCAGAAAAAGAAAAGATTCCGGTATTTGCTAAAAAAGATTCCACAGGTATTTGTTTTATTGGGGAAAGAAACTTTCAAAACTTTATTCATAACTTTTTAAAAGAAAATAAAGGACCTATAATTGATGTTAAAACTAAAGAAGTTATTGGGGAGCATAAAGGGCTTATGAACTATACCATTGGGCAAAGAAAAAATGTGGGGTTATCCGGTCATCAAGATCGTCACTTTGTCTGTGGTAAAGATGTTAAAAATAATATATTATATGTGACAATTGGTGATGAAGAATATTTATATAGTGATGCTTGTTTAATAAGTAATGTTAATTTTATTAGTAGTATTCATCCTACATTCTGTACTGCTAAATTTAGATATAGAGGAGAAGATATACCTGTTACTTTAGAATATTTAGATGATAATAAGATAATGGTTAAATACGATAAAGCAAAAGCAGTTACACCAGGTCAAGCATGTGTCTTATATTTAGGTGAAGAGTGCTTAGGTTGTGGTTTTATTGATGAAATATATAAGAATAATGAAAAATTATGGTATTTATAATTCTTTAAAAAATTTATGAACATAGTAAATATTTAAAAAGACAACTAGAAAAATATTAACTATTTCAGATATTACTAAAGCATACATTCCGGTATGAAAAAAAGCAGCTCCAATTAAAACGAAATTTTTAACTATTACCCCAAGAATAGTGATTTTCATCGTCGTCTTAGCTTTATTAATTCCTTGCATAAAACTCATTAAAATATTTTCAATATAGAATAATGGAAATATTGGTGCTAGTATTAATATATAATTTAATCCCATCTTGGTATTATAAATAAAATCTAAGATATTTTTACCAAATAATATTAAAAGGACTGAATAGGGAATACCTATTAAAAAAGCAAATTTTAAGGCTTCTTTAAGTCTTTTTTTTAAGACTCCATAATCTCTTCTTAAATAATATTTACTTACTTCTGGTACAAGAGAAGAAGATATGGCAGTAATAAAAAAGGAAGGAACAGTTAATATTGTAATTGTATAAGCATTATAAGCACCATATTCTCTTAAAATATAACTATTGGAAAATCCGGTATATAAAAGCATATGTTGTAAGATAATAGGTTCAAAAAAATAACCAATATTACCAATTATACGTGAAGAAACAGTAGGTATAGAAATATCTAAAATATTTTTTAAAGTTTCTTTGTCTGGTTTTAAAGAATTTTTATATATTTTAATATGTTTAGGTAAGAATAATAAATTAATAAATATTGATACTAATTCTTCGATAAATGAAAATAAGAAAAGAGAAGCAGCAGCTAAAACAGAACTTTTGGCCATAATTACAGGCACAAACATATATATTAAAAGGCCTCTTATTAATTGCTCTATAATATTAGATACAACATTGGGAATCATATTTTGTTTCCCATAATAATAACCTTTAATAATACTCGATATTGATATAATAGGAAAAGTAAAGCTCATGGCAACAATTAAGATATAACATCTTTCTTCATGGAGTAGTGTACCAGCAATAAACTTAGCGGAAAAGAGCATAAAAAGAACAACAAAAAAATTAATGGTCATAATAAGAATAGTACCAGTACTCACTATTTTTAAATTATTATGTTTATTTTCAGCAACTAATTTAGATATAGTTGTAGGTAAAGCTAGGGATGCAATAGTAATTAAAAGAGAATAAGTTGGCATAACTAAAGAATAAAGGCCAATAACTTCTTCCCCAACTATTCTTGTATAAATAATTCTAATTATAAAACCAAGTATTTTAGTAATTATCCCACCTATGATTAAAATTAACGTTGATTTAAAAAATATATTTCTATTTTTCATAAAACTCCTTTAAATGCTAAATAAAATGATATATAATAATAATATGAAAGGTTGTTTAGAATTATGGCAGAGAATAGTTACATAAATGAATTTAATCAAACAGATAAATTTAGTGATATTCACGAATTATATCAAAGATTATTACCTGCTTTAAAAACTAAAACTGATGAATTAAAAAGAGCTAAAATATTTAATATTACTACTAAAAATATTTGGGATTATTGTGTTAAAAATATTTGGAGTAAGAAAAAAGATTTAAGAATATATGAAATGGTTGATAATATCTTAAATATTGATGTTTTAGATATAATAACTTTGTCTCGGAATAATAATTAGTAAAGGTGAATGTATGAAAGATGAAAAAATTACTTTTGAGGATTTATATGCCAAAATAAAAGAAATATATAAAGATAGTGAATATTTAGATAAAATTAAAGAAGCATATGAATATGCTAAAGAAGAACATAAAGGTCAAAAAAGACTAAGTGGTGATGAATATATAACGCACCCTCTTCATGTTTGTGATATATTAGTTGATTTAAATGTTGATGAAACAACGATTATTTCGGCATTACTCCATGAAGTATTAAATAATGGAACAAATGCCACTAAAGAAATATTAGAAGAAAAATTTGGTAGTGAAGTTGCTATTATTGTTGATAGTGTTTCTAAAATTAATAAATTAGAATTAATGGATGAAACTGAAAATTCGGCCATTTATTTAAGAAAAGTTTTGGTTGGTCTTGCGGAAGATCCTCGCGTTTTATATATAAAACTTGCAGATAGATTACATAATATGCGCACTAATTGGGCTATAAAAGAAGAAAAACAAAAAGATAAAGCACGAGAAACAATGGCAGTTTTAGTTCCTATTGCGCATCGTTTAGGTATTAACTCTATTAAAAGTGAACTAGAAAATATATGTTTAAAAATCTTAAAACCGGATGTATATAATGATATTTTAGAAAGATTAAATAAAACAACTTCGGAATTAAATAATAATTTATTAGAAATGAAAGATGATTTAACGCATTTGTTAAATGAAAATAATATTAAACATAAGATAAAAGGACGAGTTAAAAGTGTCTATAGTATTTATAATAAATTATCTAATGGTAAAACCTGGGATCAAATCTATGATATTTTAGCTTTAAGAATATTTGTTAATACGGAAGCTGAATGTTATACTGTTATTGGTCTTATCCATTCTAAATATCGTCCTGTTCCTAAAAGATTTAAAGATTATATTGCTAATCCTAAAGAGAATATGTATCAAAGTTTACATACTACTGTTTTTGGTAACGATGGGGAAGTTTATGAAGTTCAAGTAAGAACATATGAAATGGATGAAATTGCTGAAAAAGGTATTGCTTCCCATTGGTCTTATAAAGAAAAAGGAACTAAAAAAGTCCAAGCAATAATGGAACAAAAATTAGAAATGTTCCGTAATATAATTGAAGCTAATAGTGAAGAAGAAGATACTTCTTTTGAAAGTGCTATGCATAATAATCTCTTAGGTGAATTAATATATGTTTTTACTCCTAAAGGAGATGTTATTGAATTACCTAAAGATGCTACGCCAATTGACTTTGCTTATCGTATTCATAGTGGTGTTGGTGATACAACCGTTGGAGCTATTGTTAATGATAATATTGTGCCATTATCTTATAAATTACAAAATAATGATATCGTTAAAATAATAACTAATAATAATGCCACCCCAAATAATGATTGGTTGTCTATTGTTAAAACAGAACAAGCTAAATCGAAGATTAAATCTTATTTTAGTAAAAAAGAAAGAGAAAATTTAATTTTAAAAGGTAAGAGTATTTTAGAAAAAGAATTACGAAAAAGAAAAATAACGCTTAATGATGTTTTAAATGATGATAATGTTAATAAAATATTAAAAGATTTAAAATATGATAATATTGATGAATTATATTTAGGTATTGGTTCTCTTCGTTATACAGCAGGTTATATTATTAATTTAACTAAAGAAGATAAACATAATGTTGATGATATTCTAATTGAAAAAATTAAACCAAGAAGAGAAGTAAATTATAAAGATGATGTTATTATTGATGGTAATACAAATATTATGTATAATTTAGCTAAATGTTGTAATCCAGTTAAAGGTGATGAAATAATTGGTTTTATAACTAAAGGTGATGGAGTTACTATTCATAAAAAAGATTGTCAAAATGTTAGTAAAAATAGTGAAAGATTAATTACAGTAGAATGGAATAAAGATGCCTCAAATACTTATCAAACAACTCTTAATCTACTTGTTAATAATAAAAACTTTCTAATGGATTTAATAACCACAGCTACTAAAGAAAAAATAACTATTTTAGAAATAAAAAATAAAGATAATATAGATGGTACTATATGTACTATAACCATTAAAGTTAAAGATAAAGATGAATTAGAACATTTTAAAAATCAATTAAATAAATTTAAAAATGTTAAAATAATGGAGTCTTCATGAAAGTAGTTATCTGTCGTAGTAAAAATAGTAATGTTATTATTAATAATGAAATATATAATAGTATTCCTAAAGGTTTAGTAGTCTTATCTTGTTTTGAAAATAATGATACTATAGAAGATATATTATATATAGTCAAAAAAATAGTTAATTTACGTATCTTTGATGATGATAATCATATTATGAATAAAAGTATAATGGATATTAAAGGTCGTATTTTATCTATTAGTCAGTTTACTTTATATGCTGATACTAAAAAGGGTAATAGACCTAGTTATGAAAGAGCATTAAAAAGTGATTTAGCTATATCTTTATATGATAAATTTAATGCTGAATTAAATAAATATGTTCCAACTGTAACCGGTAAATTTGGTAGTGATATGCTTGTAAATATAGCTAATGATGGTCCCGTCACCATTATAATTGATAGCAAAAATAAATAGAATGGAGAAATATAATGCAAAGCTTATTAGATAATATTAAATATAATAAAGAATTAAATTTGGGGATAAATTATACATATAGTAATATTAATTTTAGTCAACTTTTTGATATGGAAGGTGTGACTTATAAAGATAAATTAGTATTTAATGCTATGTTAAAAGAAAAAAATAGATTTCAAAATCTAACTTTAAAAGAAATGTTTATTGGTTTGTTAAATGAAGGTAAAATAAATAATTATAAATATGTAGTATGGGAAATAGCAAAGTTTATTAATCAAAATGATAATGGAACTATTTATTTAGAAATAATAAATGATCTTGAAAAATATAATACAGTTAAAAATACTATTTTAGATAATCAAGATATTATTGATGATAATAATCATAGTTATGTAAGAATAAATTATAAGAATAATCTGGAAAATATAATTAAAAATAATTTACTTACTTATATATATACTCATTATTTATCTGATGTACATATTAATAAATTAGATAAAAGTGTTATTGCTAAATTTTTAGTTAATAATAATTTAATTAATAAACCTCTTTTTGATATTAAAGAACTCTTAATAATTTATCTATCTTTAGGAGCATTTAATAATAATTCATCTTCTTTAGAAATAGCTAATTTTTTAAAAACAAATATTAAAGATGTTCATAATGTTATGGACAAATATGATAATTGTCGACAAGATTATCAAGAATATACTCGTAAATTCATTAAAAGTAAATAAATAAACATTTACTTTTTTTCTTGCTTTAAATTGAATTTTGCGTTAATATAATATCTACCTAAAGGAAATAAGGAAAGAATTTTATGAATTTAATAAAATATTATAAATTAATAGATTACTATATAGATAATTTACACTTAAGTGTGAATGATATATTATTAATGGGTTATTCATATCAAGACTTAGAATTTTTATTAGCTAATAAAATGCTATCTTATAAAGATAATGTTTTACTCATTAATAGTGATTTTATTATCAGTTATTTTAAAGAAGTATTATATAAAGATAAAAATTATAATAGAATGATTGCTTGTTGTAATTTAATTTTAGAACAAGATCCGATTAATCGTTATATAATATATCAATTATTTATTATATATGTAGTTTTAGAAGATTATGATAAAGCATACTATTATTTAGATAAATTATATTCTATTGCTGATGAAACAATCTTAATAGATTGTAATTTTTACTTGTATTTAATGAGTCATTTAGAAAAAGTTCCTTCTACCTATAAAACTTTAAAAAATTATGTCAAAGATATGGAACTTATGGATTTAATTTATAGTAAAAAGCCATATTATCGAGAAGAATTAAGACATAATTTAAATAAAATTCATAGTGCTGTATATAATGGTAATTATACTTATGCTTTATATTTATATAATAATTTTACTAAGAAATATGGTATTTTTAATCGCGATTATATTTCTAAAATAATATTATATCGTGTTGTAGATAATGAAAAAGAAGAAAGTAATGTCATTTTAGATAATATAGTTGGTCGTAATTATTTTGACGCTTATGAAATTATTTGTCATATTAATGAAAAACATCCTCTTAATAGTCGTTTATTAAGTACAAAATATTTATTAGAAAGTATCTTTGAACTTGCTCTTACTTTACAAGAAAAAGAAATAATAAATAGTGATAGTAATGAACATTTTTCCGCATTAATTAAAAATAATAATTTTCGTAAATCTTTAGAATTAAATATTAGTTATATTAATAAATATAAAATATCTTCTCTTGAAAATAGTATTCATTTATTATTAAAAGATATTGTTTATTTATTAGATTGTATTGATAATAATTGTTTAAGTTATGAAGATAGTAAATATCAAATATTATTAGTTGAAGCCATTAAATATCAATTAGCACTTGATGGTAAAATTATTCCATCAGATATTGAAAAGATAAACTTTAATAATAAAGAAGAAGTTGATAATTATATTCTAAAGCAAAAAGTTAAGAGTTTAAAAAGATAAGTTAAACAAAATTGATTGACAAGTAGGAATAAATGTGGTAATATAGCAAACTATAAAACCAAAAGGGGATTTAATGGGCTTTTTGCTGAAAAGAATAAAAAGATGTTTAAATTAACTATTTGGCATAGGAAAGGAAAAATCAAAGGAAAAAGGGTGGTTTTTTATGGTGAATGGAGAAAGTAGTATACACTTTACTAATATTGAAGAAACAATTAAAGAAAATTTAAAACGTCAACAAGCATTAAAAGAGGAACAAGAAAGATTACAAAGAGAAAAAGAATTAGAAGAGGAAAAGAAAAGACAAAGAGAATTAATTGCCAAAGAATATGAAGAATCTAAAGAAAATGTTGAATGGTATAATGAATATGAAAAATTTTGTAAATTAATATTAGGAGATATCATTAAATTAATCGTTAGTCAAGGTAATTATACTTCTTTTAATGATAAATTAAATAATTGTAAATTAAATTTAAAGAATATGAATTCTTCATTTAATGCTGAATTAATATTTTATAGTGATGGTTACTTTAATCATTTTCTTAAATTACATGATTTAGGAGAAATTAGTAGTGAAAGTTATCAAATTATTAATTTAAAATGGCGTGATAATGTTACAGTTGGTAATTTAGTTGAAGTTTATAATTTATGTATTGAAACTATCTATTTATTAGATACTAATATTGATAAAATAAAAGCTGATTATATAAATTTCTTGATTAGAGAAGAAAAGAAATATCGTCCATTATTAGATATTAATTTTCAAGAATATTTAGTATCATTAAATATTGATGAATTTAAATATTTATTTGATGATGAAGAAAATGAATCTATAGTTGATAAACATGTATCTGCATCTGTATTATATGATATTAGTAAACTTATGAGTGATTATAATGAATTTGATTTTCCAATAATAGAAAAATATAAGTTTGGTTTATTCTTATTATTAAATACTAAATATAGTATTGATACAATATGCCGTATTACCGGGGCAAGTAAAGAAGAATTAGAAGAAACATATGCATATTATAAAAAATATGTCTTAGAAGAAGTTCCAGAATTAAAAAGATAAGCGAACTTTTTTCTTTTAATTGACTAATACTAAAAAAAGTTATAAAATTAAAATATAATTTTCTATGGAAAGAAAAGTATTTTATATTTTGAAGTTTTAAGAGAAGACTAGTTGGTGAGAATGTCAAACAAGAAATATAAAAGAAGACACTTTCAGAATTAGAAACGCTAAGAGCGATAAAGATTGAGATCTAGAATTAAGGTGGTACCACGAGTAATTTCGTCCTTATGAATTCTAGATTTTTTTATTAGAAAGGATGATTTTGATGATTACTAAACAAAAAGGAACCGTTGATATAATAGGAAATGATGCCCTACTATGGGAATATGTTAATTCTGTAGTATCTACAATGTGTAGTGCTTATAATTATGAATATATTAGAACTCCTATTTTTGAGGCTAGTGAATTGTTTCACCGTAGTGTAGGAGAATCTTCGGATATTGTTAAAAAAGAAACATATGATTTTCAAGATAAGGGTGGTAGAAATATAACATTAAGACCAGAGGGAACAGCATCTATAGTTCGTAGTTATATTGAAAATAAATTTTATGCCGAACCAGATCTTAAAAAATTTTATTATAATGGGACAATGTATCGTTATGAAAGACCGCAAAAAGGTAGATTAAGAGAATTTACTCAATTTGGTGTTGAAGTACTTGGGGGTAATGATCCTATTATTGATGCTGAAGTAATTAGTTTACAATATCGTATTTTAGAAGCTTTACATATTTCTAACTTACAAGTAAATATTAATTCTTTAGGAGATGAAGAATCAAGAAATAATTATCGTGAAGCATTAGTAAAATATTTAGAACCACATCTTGAAGATTTATGTGAAGATTGCAGGGAAAGATTTAAAACAAATCCATTAAGAATATTAGATTGTAAAGTAGATAAAGATAGTGATATTTTAAAAAATGCCCCAAAAACAATTGATTATTTAAATAAAGAAAGTAAAGAAAGATTTGATACAGTATTAAAATATTTAAGTTTATTAGATATTGATTATGAAGTAAATTCTAATATAGTAAGAGGTCTTGATTATTATGATCATACTGTTTTTGAAATAGTATCTTTAGATAATGAAGATACTAAAGCTAATGTTTTAGGAGGGGGAGGACGATATAATAAACTTATTAAAGAATTAGATGGTCCTGATTCTTATGGTATTGGTTTTGCTTGTGGTATTGATCGAATTATTGAAACGTTAAAAGAAATAGAATTATATAAAAATGTTCAAAGAGATATAGAATGTTATGTTATGTATGTTTCTTTAGAAGAAAAATTATATGCTTTAGATATTACGCAAAATTTAAGATTAAATGGAATAGTAACTGAAACAAATAATTTAAATAAAAGTTTAAAAGGACAATTTAAAGAAGCCGATAGATTAAATGCTAAATATTTAATTATCTTAAATAATGAAGATTTAAAAAAAGGTTTAGTTAATGTTAAAGATAATAAAACTAAAGAAGAAGAAAAAGTTGATATAAATGAATTAGCAGAATATATCATTGGTAATTTATAGGAGTAATTATTATGAAAAGAGTATTAATAAATAATTTAAAAGAAAATGAAGAGTGTAAAATTAGTGGTTGGGCTACTACTATTAGAGATACTAAATATATGATTTTTGTTATATTAAAAGATCGAAGTGGGATGATTCAAGTATCTATTGATAAAAGTAATAATCCGGATATAATCAAAAAATTAGAAGGTATACTTGCTAATAGTGTTTTATCTTTTACAGGTAAAATGGTTAAAAGTGAATATGTTAAACAAGGAGGTAAAGAATTCTTACCCGATGATGTTGAAGTATTAAGTAGTGCTTTAAGTTTACCTATTGATAATACAGCAAATATTGATACAAGAATGGATTATCGTTGGTTAGATTTAAGAAGTGATAAAAATAATTTAATGTTATTATGTCAAGCATCCTTAGTTGATGGTATGCGTTCTTATTTGGTAAGTAAAGATTTTACAGAAATTCATACTCCAAAATTAATTGGTGCAGCTTCTGAATCAGGTTCATCAGTTTTTGAAGTTAAATATTTTGATCGTTTAGCATACTTAGCGCAAAGTCCTCAATTTTATAAACAAATGGCCATGGCTAGTGGTCTTGAGCGAATATTTGAAGTAGCCCCAGCTTTTAGGGCCGAAAATTCTAATACAAATCGTCATACAACGGAGTTTACTTCATTTGATGTTGAGCTAGCTTATATTGATTCGTATGAAGATGTTATGGATTTAGAAGAAGATATTTTAATCGCTGGACTAACTAATGTTAAAAAATTATATGGTGATAAAATAAAAGAATTATTTAATGTTGATGTTATAATACCTACTAAACCATTTCCAAGAATTAAATTAGATGATTTATATCAAGAATTACATAAAAGATATAATTATCAAATACCGGAATTTGATGTTGGAGATATGAACGCTGAAGCTGAAAATTTAACGGGTAAATTTGCTAAAGAAGTATATGGTCATGAATTTATTTTTGTAACTGATTTTTCCAAAACAAAAAGAGCTTTCTATCATATGCGTAAAAATGATATACCTCAAGGTTATGATTTAATTTGGAAGGGAACAGAAATTACAACTGGAGCGCAAAGAGAACATCGTTATGAAATTTTAAGAAGTCAAGCAGATGAAAAAGGTTTAGGTAAAGATGTCGAATTTTATATGGAATTCTTCAAGTATGGTTGTCCTCCTCATGGTGGTTTTGCCATTGGTGTTGACAGACTTAATATGTTATTATTAGAGATTCCTTCATTAAAAGAAGAAATGTTCTTATTCCGTGGTCCAAATAGACTAAACCCATAAAAGAAAGGAAAATTAAAATGGATTTAAAAGATATAATTAAAGATAAAGAAAAATATTTAGATAAAGAAGTATCAATTTGTGGTTGGATAAGAAATCATCGTGATCAAAAAACATTTGGTTTTATTGATTTTTCTGATGGTACTTGTCAAAGTCATTTACAAGTAGTCTATGATGATAAGTTAAGTAATTTTGAAGATATTAAAAAATTACTTGTTGGTTGCGCCATTAAAGTAACTGGTCTTATTTGTAAATCTAAAGGTAATCAAGATATTGAAATGCAAGCAACTAGTATTGAATTACTTGGTAATTGTCCTGAAGATTACCCAATTCAACCTAAAAGACATACTCGTGAATTTTTAAGAGAACAAGCTTATCTTCGCCCTAGAACTAATCTTTTCCAAGCTGTTTTTCGTATTCGAAGTGTAGCTGCTTATGCCATTCATAAATATTTCCAAGAAAATGGTTATGTTTATTTTCATGCCCCATTAATTACTTCTAGTGATTGTGAAGGTGCTGGCGAAATGTTCCAAGTTACCACTATTCCTTTAGATAAAATTAAGGGTGATGTTGATTATACGAAAGATTTCTTTGGTAAAATGACTAATCTTACAGTAAGTGGTCAACTTGAAGCAGAAACTTTTGCTATGAGTTATAAAAAGACTTATACTTTTGGACCAACTTTTAGAGCAGAAAATTCTAATACGAAAACGCATGCAGCAGAATTTTGGATGATTGAACCTGAAATTGCTTTCTGTGATTTAGATAGTGATATGGATATTATGGAAGGTATGCTAAAATATGTTGTTAAATATGTTTTAGAAAATGCTAAAGAAGAAATGGAATTCTGTGATAAATTTGTCGAAAATGGCTTAATTGATAAATTAAATAAATTACTTAATAGTAATTTTACGAGAATAGATCATAAAGATGTCATTAAAATATTAAAAGAAGCAGATGTTAAATGGGAATTTGAACCAGAATATGGGGAAGATATTGCTAAAGAACATGAAAAATATATTACCGAATATTTTAAT
This sequence comes from uncultured Bacilli bacterium, assembly GCA_947627915.1. Lineage (GTDB taxonomy): Bacteria > Bacillota_I > Bacilli_A > RF39 > UBA660 > SIG200. The sequence continues at coordinate 6,623 of CANQXT010000019.1, read as the reverse complement.
GGACCAGTCTTTATAAAAAATTGGCCAAAAGATATTAAAGCATTCTATATGAAACTTAATCCCGATAATGAAACAGTAGCAGCAGTTGATTTAGAAGTACCGGGAGCTGGAGAACTTATGGGTGGAAGTCAAAGAGAAGAAGATTATGATAAACTAGTTAAAAGAATGCAAGAATTAGGAATGAAAAGTGAAGGACTTGAATGGTATTTAAATTTACGTCGTTATGGTGGATGTGTTCATTCAGGTTTTGGAATGGGCTTTGAAAGATTACTTATTTATCTTACTGGTGTCGATAATATAAGAGATGTTATTCCATATCCTAGATGTCCTAAATCATGTGAATATTAAGAGGTAAATTATGAGTAAATTTACAAAAGAAATGGTTGATTCCTATGCTGATAAATTATTAATTGGTTTAACGGAAGAAGAAAATAAATTAGTTTTAAATGAATTTGATATAATTGATCAAAACATGGAATTAATTACTAAAATACCTAATATAAGTAATGTTCCCCCAATGACTCATACTTTAGATGATTTTACTTATGAATTAAGAAATGATGAATGTACTCCTAGTATTAGTATCGAAGATGCTCTAGCTAATTCTGATTCAACGGAAGGAAGACAAATTAAAGTTCCAAATGTAGTTGAGGTGACAAAACAATGATGGATAAAAGTATTAAAGAATTACACGAATTACTAATAAATAAAAAAGTAACAAGTGATGAATTAGTTAAAGAAGCTTTACAAAAATCTCATGAAGTAGAAGATAAATATAATGCATTTGTAACTATTTTAGATGATGCTAAAGGAACAATGGTGACTGATAATTTACTTTCAGGTATACCATATGGAATAAAAGATAATTATTCAACTAAAGGAATACTTACCACAGGTTCATCTAATACTTTAAAAGATTATATTCCTTTTTTTACCGCTACAGCAGTTGAAAATCTAGAAAAATGTGGAGCAGTACCGGTAAATAAAACCGCTTTAGATGAATTTGGTATGGGTGGAACAGGAACAACTTGTCATACTGGTGATGTATTAAATCCTTGGAATAAAAAAAGAATGTGTGGTGGTTCTTCTGCAGGTAGTGCTTGTGCTGTTGCTAGTGGTGTTTATCCCTATGCTTTAGGTAGTGATACTGGAGATTCTATTCGTAAACCCGCTGCTTATTGTGGTATTGTCGGATATAAACCAACTTATGGTTTAATTTCAAGATATGGTTTATTTCCTTTTGCATCTTCTTTAGATCACTGTGGCGTTTTAACTAGATGTGTGGAAGATGCTGCAATTGTTGTTGATGCTATGAAAGGAAAAGATGCTAAAGATTTAACAAGTTTTGATTCAAGTAATATGCATTTATATAATAGTTTAAATGGTAATGTTAAAGGTAAAAAATTATTCTATATAAAAGAAATAGTTGATTCTTCTAATTATGCAAATATAGATCCTCTTTTAAAAGAACATTTAGATAATTATTTTAAAACTCTAGATAATTTAAAAGTTCTTGGAGTAAGTATTGAAGAAGTAAGCATTGATAAAACTTTACTTCAAGCAATACCTTCTGTTTATGTTTGTTTAAGTTGTGCTGAAGCAACTAGTAATATGTCTAATTTAACAGGAATTATTTTTGGTCCAAGAGGAAATGGTAATAATGTTATGGAAATGATAAAAGATCATCGTACTAAAGGATTTTCTCCTCTTATTAAAAGAAGATTTGTTATTGGTTCTTATATTTTACAAAAAGAAAATCAAGAAAAATATTTTGTTAATGCCCAAAGAGTTAGAAGATTAATTGTTGATAAAATGAAAGAATTATTTGCAAAATATGACGGTCTTATTTTACCTGTGGGTACTGGACCTGCGCCGTATATTGATGGTAGTGTTAACCATATTAGTAATAATGATACAAGTATTATTGAAGAACATTTACAAATTGGTAACTTTGGTGGTTTTCCTTCTATTACAATACCTAATGGTTTTATTAATGATTTACCTGTAGGTATTAATATAACTGGTAATTGTTATGATGATGAAAATATTTTAAATATTGCTTATGCTTTAGAAGGAACAATGAATTATAAAGGACAAGTAGCAAAGGAGAATAATAATGAGTAAATATAAAGCAGTTATAGGTTTAGAAATGCATTGTGAATTAAAAAGTAATGCCAAAGTTTTTTCTCCTGCTAAAAATGGTTATAGTGAAATACCAAATTCTAATATATCTGAAATAGATATGGCCTTTCCTGGTATTCTTCCTACTATTAATAAAGAATCAGTAAGAAGTGCTATAATGGCTTCTTTAGTCTTAAATTGTCAAGTTCCAGAATATTTATATTTTGATCGTAAAAATTATTATTATCCTGACTTACCTAAGGGTTATCAAATAACCCAAATGCATGATCCTATAGGTACTAATGGAAAAATATTAATAGATATGGATAATTATACAAAAGAAGTTTTAATTCATGATATTCATTTGGAAGAAGATAGTGCTAGTTTAGATCATTATATTGATGCTTCTTTAATTGATTATAATCGAGCTGGAGTGCCTCTTTTAGAATTAGTGACTGAACCATGTTTTAATAATGCTTCAGAAGCTGTAACTTTTTTAGAATATATGCGTCTTGTTTATAAATATTTAGGTATTAGTGATGCTGATACTAAAATGGGACAAGTAAGATGTGATGTTAATGTTTCTATAATGGAAGAAAATGCTAAAGAATTAGGTACTAAAGTTGAAATAAAGAATGTTAATTCATTTCAAAATGTTAAGGACGCTATTAATTATGAAATAAAAAGACAAACAGAATTAAAAGATTTAGGAAGATATGAGGAAGTAGAACAAGAGACAAGAAGATTTGATGAAGAAAGTGGCACTACTATTAGAATGCGTAGTAAAGTTGATGCTATTGATTATAAATATTTTGTTGAACCAAATATTCCTAAGTATAAGATATCAGAAGAATGGATTAATGAAATTAAACAAAATATTCCAATATTACCTAGAGATAGAAAACAAAAATATTTAGATACTTATAATTTATCTGAATATGATGCTAATATAATTGTTAAAAATAAAGAATATGCTGATTATTTTGAAGAATGTTTAAATTTAGGTATGGATGCTAAAATAAGTGCTAATTATTTAATAGTAAATATAATTGCTTATTTAAATAAATATAATATGGAATTAAAAGATTTCTATTTACAACCTAAATATTTAAAACAAATAATTGATGAATTATCTAAAGGTAATATTTCTTCTAAACAAGCTAAAGAAATATTTACTAAATCTTTAGAAGAACATAAAGAACCTAAGGAATTCTTAAAAGATAATAATCAAATATCTGATATAGATGAACTTACAAATATAATAGATACAATATTATCTAATAATGTTGAACAAATAACTTTATATAAAAATGGTCGTACTAATATTTTTGATTATTTTGTTGGCCAAGTTATGAAAGAAACAAGAGGTAAAGCTAATCCAACATTAGTAAAAGAAATATTAACTGATAAATTAAATAAAGCTGAGTAAGCTTTATTTTTTTACACACAAAATTAGATTTTACTAACTTTTTAATTTCTAAAACTTGACACCGGGGGGGGTATTATATAATTATCTTATAGTAAGGGTAAGATGATTAATAATGAAAAGTATTAACAAAAAAATACTATTTGTATTAGTTGGAATATTCATTGTGTTAGGAATATTATTTAACTATAATAATAAAACTATGGTAGAAAGTAAAGAAAATAATACTAATATGAAATTAGGAATTTATATTGAAAAAGATAGTCATTACATAAATAGTGAAAATAATAATATACCAGAATATTATAAATATAAATTTAATGCTGAAATGAGTTATTGTGAAGACTTGGAAAAAAATAAAATAAAAGACGTATTGTCAGCTAATTTTGATAATAGTATAACATTAACAAGTAACAAAACGTTATATTGTAATATATATTATGATGAGATATTTAGAGGTACCGGATACGAACTACCTAAAAGTGAACCAAATAATTTAAATAAAAACCAAGCAGGAATGTATCGATATCAAGGAAGTAATGATGAAGTAAATAATTATATATGTTTTGGAACAAGTAATGAAAATGAATGTTTACAAAATAAAGATAAGTATATGTATAGAATTATAGGGGTAACAGAAGATGGCAAATTAGAACTTATAAAGATGACATCACTTGAAAGTGGTATGGTACAATGGAATAATGTTAATAGTACAACATGGAATCCAGATGTGGAAAAAAATGAAAAACTAATTGATTCAGATATTAAATGGAGTGAAAGTGATTTATTTAAAAGATTGAATGGTTTGTCAAGTAATAATGACAATTTGTTCATCGGAAATACTACTTATGATTATATGAAAGAAAATTCCGAATGGTATAATAAAATCGCTGATACAGATTGGTTGAGTGGACAATTTTATTATAATGCCGATTTTTTTAAATTACCAACAATATATGAAATTGAAACTGGACAAGGAGAATCTTTTTATAAGAAAGAAGTAAATCCATATTATTATAATGGAGAAATTGAAAATATAAATGAAGAAAATAAATATAAAGAAAGAAGAAATCAAGATTTTGTAAATTGTGAAAAGTATAATAATAATTTGGTAAATAGAGTAGTATGTTATCAACAAATAGATAATCAATTATTTGATGACTCAGTAACATCTAAAATAGGTTTGTTACATATATATGAATTTGATTATGCTGCTCAAAAAGATGGATTTGATTGTTTTTATGAAAATGTATATGGTAATTCCGAAAAAAGTAAGATATGTCTAAATAATTGGATAGCTAATATAAATGAAACTGAATGGACAATGTCACGCTATGGATTTACACCAGGTGAAGGTTATGATGTTTGGGTTATTTATGGTAATAGTTTTGTCCTTAGTGACCGAGTTAACGATTACTTGACAGTTCGTCCTGTTTTTTATCTTAAGAGTGGAATATATTTTGAAGGAAAAGGAACTGAAAGTAAACCATATATTATAAAAGAAAGCAGTGCAACTAACTATATAGAAAGTAAAACACCAAATGGTTTAAAATTAGATATGTTACGAGGTGGAATGTATCGTTATCAAGGCAGTCAAACAGATAATATAGAAAATTATATATGTTTTGGAACAAGTGAAAAAGATAGATGTTTATCTAATCCAGAAAAATATATGTATCGTATTATAGGAATCGAAGCTGGTAGTAATAGAATCAAAGTTATAAAAAAGGAGACGTTAGAAGAAACTGTTAGTTGGTGGGATGATTATGATGATTCCATTACATTTTTAAAAAGTAATGCTTTTAAAATTATAACAGGAGATAAATATTTAAATAATAGTGAATATTTACCATATGGTTGGAAAGAAAAAATATCAGATAATAATTGGATATATGGTGATATGTTTAGTAATGATGAATTAGGAGCTAAACAAATTGGAGAAGAATTGTATAAAACAGAAACTGGACAAAAAGAAACAATATGGACTGGATATGCAGATAAAAATACACCAGGTGCTAAAGAAGTTTTAGTAAATTATGATGATTCACCTTATAATGGAGAAACAGTATATTATACAGATAATAGAGGAAAATGGCATGAAACATTTAATTCAAAAATAAGTTTGATGTATATTCATGATTATTATTTATCAGTGGGAGATAATATAGATTGTTGTTATTATGAAGGAAAAGAAACATATAAGAAATGTAAGCTAGGATGGATGCATTTAAGTCAAAATGATTCAACGGTACCTAGTCCAAATGAATGGACAATGTCTCGTTATGGTTGGACTCCAGAATCAGGGTATTCTACTGCTCATTATATAGGCTCAGATGGATATCCTAAAACGAGTAGATATATAAGAAGTTATTCTGTAAGACCGGTATTTTATCTTAATTCAAATATAGAAATTATGGATGGTTCAGGAAAAGAAAATGATCCATTTATGATAACTAATTAACTCGTCAACGAAGACGATATAAAATAGAAACTTAACCCTGAAAGAGAATAATTCTCTTTCTTTTTTTGCATATTATTTTATACTTTTTAAATTTTGAAGTCAAATTATTTTTCAAATTTATCTTTTTTTTAAGTTAATTTATTTTACAAGTTTATATTTTCTCATCAACATTTTAATTTCTAAAACTTGACACCGGGGGGGGTATTATATAATTATCTTATAAAATAGAGATAAACAAAATAGATAAAAGATATCAACATAAAAGAAAGGGTTAAGATGAAGAAGATAATTATAGGAGTACTAGTAATAATAGAAATATTTTCTTTGTATATGATGTATCAATCAAATGAAAATAAAAATTTAAATGAAGTAAATGTACAAGATAATAAAATAAATAAAGATGTCTTTGCAGTATATTGGGATGAGAATGGTACAGGAGAATATGAAGAATATACAAAAGCAACATGGCCTAGTTCTGGTTATACATTAAATTTAATAAAAACAGAATGTATGAATGAAAAAGGAGAAAAACTAGAAGATCCAGAAATAACTTTCAATCATGGAACAATAACATTAAGTAATACTGAAACAACATATTGTATATTGTATTTTGAA